>NZ_JBQEPI010000005.1:0-503545 GCF_052045695.1 Mucilaginibacter sp. 22184 | reverse complement strand
CAAAAACATCCGCTCCCAGGAGCCTATCTGTACAACAACTTTACTCTCTTTCAAACCCTAACTCAGAGGGGTCACTTTAGATTGGCGAAGAGGGGTCAATATCATTGGTATATCCACTTAGGGTTTCATTTTGATTTTTTGGTTGTTTTAAGAAAAACATCAATCCAAAGCTTTTTTCCAACATAACACATTAATAAAAAGGTTAACAAAATTACGTTTGTGCCTGCTGTATCACAAGATGTCCATCTCGTAAACATGGTGTAATACAGTTGGTTATAAGCCATTCGTAGAGTCTTTTTATTTTTTAGCCTGATTTTTAAAAGACTCTACGAATGACGCAAAAGAGTTTTGCGATTGTATGCGAGTTTTGGTAGGTAATGACAAAGAAAAAGCCCTTTAATCTTTCAATTAAAGGGCTTTCTACACTTTTTAAATGCTTTCTGCGGAGAGTTAGGGTTCAGAACCTATGCGCTCTACGCTTTACTGATGCTGTTTTTGGCAAGTTTTTCAAAAAGACGCTACGAATGACGCAGTTTCTTTTGTTTTGCCTTATGGCGGAGAGCTAGGGATTCGAACCCCAGGAACCTTTCACAGTTCAACAGTTTTCAAGACTGCCGCAATCGACCACTCTGCCAGCTCTCCGGCGACAAAAGTACAAATCTGAAGCGGATTGCCAAATCTGAAAATGATTTTTTTTCATTTTATTTACATATCCTTAATAAGCTTTTGATAGCCAGTTTATTAATTTTATAAATTGCTTATAAATTGCCTGTTTTTTTGCTTCGGAAGGTGTTATAACGCGGTTTTTCGATGCGAATGTTGCGTTTTGAAAGCTCAATACTGGCGTTTAATTCAAATCCGATGAGCAAAATTAGCGAATTGAGGTACATCCAGATCATCACTACGATGATGGTTCCGATGGAGCCATACACTTTATTGTATGATGAAAAATGGTTTATATAATAGGAGAACCCTATTGAAGTTAATATGGCTAAGCCTGTTGCCAGAACAGAGCCCGGGTTAATGAACTTCCATCTTTTTTTGTGAGCTGGCCCATATCGGTATAAAATGGATACCGTTACAAAAAATATGATGATGATCACTACCCAGCTCAACAGCAAACCGAGTAAGGAGTACAGCCAGATAATGCTTTTACTAATTAAATGCCGCCTAATGAATTTGATGGCTGTTTGCCCGGCTACAAGTATACCTATGGCTATAACAAGGGCAAAACTGATAGCAATGGTAAGCAGTAGCGCCACGCCTCGTCTTTTTATCCAGCTGCGCCTGTCTTTGAGCAGCGATGATTTATTAAAAGCCTTCATCAGGTTGGTTACCCCATTGGTGGCAAAATACAGCGTAGATAGGAAGCCTAAGGATAATAATTTGCCATTCTGGTTCTTGATGATATCGATGAGGGTGTCCCTGAATGCCAGATAGGCGTTGGTAGGTAAAATGGTGGATAATATCCGCAATAACTCAACCTGGAAGTGATCTATAGGTATGTAAGGTATCAGCGTACACAAAAATATCGTTGCCGGAAATATAGCTAACATAAAGCTATAAGCCAATGAAGAGGCACGGTTAACCAGCGAACTGTTGGCGATCTCTTTGTAAAAAAAGACAATAACCGTATACAGTGGCAAAGGACGAAAACCTGGCAGGATGATAACTTTTGTCCAGTCAACAAAGTACCTGTAAAAACCAAACCGGAGCAAAAAATGATGCAGCCATCTCATTAAACCAAATCTACTTAAAAAACGGTACTAATTTATCAATGAAATCCTGCGGTGGTAAGCAGGGGCGGTTTGTTTTCATGTTGATGAATACCAGCAATGTTTCGCCCTGGTTGATCAGTTCGTCTTTGGGATTACTCAATTCATACCGGAAATGGATACGGATACCCGGCATTTTATCCATGATCACCTTTATGCTGATTTCTTCATCATATAGGGCTGGTTTAAGGTACTTGCATTTTAGCTCCAGTACGGGCATCATAATGCCCGACTCTTCCATACCCCGGTAGGTTAAACCCAGGCTGCGCAGCATTTCTACACGGCCAACCTCATAAAACTCGGCATAGTTGCCATAATACATATAGCCCATCTGGTCGGTTTCGCCGTACCTGACACGTATTTTAGTGGTATGCTCAAACATTAGCGCTTGATATTTCGCTCGTTAAGGGCTTGCTGAAATTTACGCGCGTTCACCAAATGGTCGCTTACATTGGTAGCAAAAGCATGATAGCCCGAAAAATCGGCCTTGGCGCACATATATATATAATCACTTTTTTGATAGTTCAGCACTGCTTTTACTGCAGCAACAGATGGCATCATGATAGGGCCGGGAGGCAAACCATTATGCAGATACGTATTGTATGGTGAGTTGTATGACAGATACCTGGTGAGTACCCGCTTGATAGTAAAATCGTTTAAAGCGAAGATAACTGTAGGGTCGGCTTCCAGTTTCATGCCTTTTTTTAGCCTGTTCAGGTACAAACCGGCTACGGCTGGCATTTCGTCATCATGCAGGGCTTCAGCGTCAACAATAGAAGCTAAAATAGACACTTCGGGCAGGCTTAGATTAAGTGCGGCGGCCTGTTGTTTACGCTCCGGAGTCCAGAATTTTTGATAATTCGCGTACATCTTTTCGAAGAACTTATCGGGTGATGTATTCCAATACAACTGATAGGAATTGGGCATAAACATGGCGTACACATTATCAGTAGTAAAACCATATTTAGACACGTAGCTGGCAGAATCCAGCAGGTTGATGATAGCTGTTGAATCGGGCTCGATCTTTTTAGATACAAAACCGGCAAACTGCTCTTTTTGCCTTAAACCGTGAAACTCCAGCTGTACGGGTTCCTGTGTACCAGATGCCAGCATATTGATGAGCTTGCGATTGCCCATACCCTGGCGCAGGTGGTAACGACCCGGTTTTACGCGTTTAGGATAGTTCATGTTTACCGCCGCCCAATTAAATGAGGCGGTGTCTTTCACCAGATCCTGCTCTTGTATGGTTTTTAATACCTGATCATAAGTGGCGCCGGTATGTATATACAGGTATTCCTGTTTGCCCGTAACGTTGGGGCCAAAGTACTTCAGATAATAATTGAAACCGGTAAAGCCCAGCAGTACAATAATAACGAGCACCAGGGCTATGATGAATTTTTTGAGTATACCCTTTGACGGCGCTTTCTGTTCAGTCATGATAAATAGATTTTTATTGAGTCAAGATATAATTATAGAGTCAAGATACAAGAGTCAGGAATCAAGATAAAAAAACTTTCTGGTTGTAATATTCCTATCGAAAACAAATTGATTTTATTAATTATTGACTCTTGTATCTTGATTCTTACTTTTTTAGTTTTTGGAGGGCTATCAATCCGCCGCTTAAATTTTTAACATCAAGATAACCATTTTGCTGCAATATAGTTTGTGCCGTTTTGCTGCGCAAACCAACTTTGCAGATAACGATAATCTCGTCTGTTTTGTTGTAGTCCCAATCCTGAATGCTTTGCTCCAGCCGGGGTAATGGTATATTGAGGCCACCTATATTATAGGTATGATATTCCATTGCCCCGCGTACATCTACCAGGTTCAGATGCTCGCCATTATTTAGGCGAGCCAACAACTCGGTGGCATTAATTTGTTGGGGCATCGGGTGTTTTGGTGCCTTGTGTTACCGTTAAGTTAATGCGTGTACCAATGCTGGCTTTACTGGCCGAATCGGTTTTCATAGGATACTGCGATACCACAACCACGTTAGTGGAGTCGGTAATGGTTCCCTGGTAAGTAATGGTACCAATAGTAAGACCGGCACCTTTAATGGCAAAGCGTGCGGCATCCAGATCAAGTTTAACCAGCTCCGGAATCTCCACTTCGCTGGCGCCTTCACCATCGCCCAAAACCAGGTCGATGCGTGAGCCTTTTGGTATTTTGGCGCCGGCTTTGATCACCTGGCCACCAAAACGAACTTCCAGGATACGATCACGCGCGATATCGGAGCGATAAGTAGTATCGCCAATTTTCAGGCCATAGTTTGACAAGGTAGCCACGGCTTCGCGATAGCTGCTTTGTTCCAGATCGGGCAGCGAAATATTAGGGGCCTGCAGCGTAACCATAGTCAGGTAAATAACCCTGCCTTCCTTTACATTGGTGCCCGCGTCAGGATCTTGCTCTACAATGGTTCCAGGGGCTACATCCTGCACATAAACCGAATCAATCTTATAATCAAAACCTTGTTCTTTTAAGGTGGCGGTGGCCCTGTCTATCAGCAGTCCTTTGAGTTTTGGTACGGGTATACCGGCTCCGTGGTGGGTATAATATCCGAGGCTGTAAAAAGCTATTAAAACGATAACTATTACCGAAATAATAGCCATGATGATGTTATTACGAAATGATTTTGTTTTTAAGTAAGCCCCAAACTTGCTCATTGGTATTTGCTTCAAATTAAGGATCAAACATAGTAATAATTTCGGATTTGGCTATGTAGAAAGTCCGAAAGTAGGAAAGGCTTGAAAGTCCGGAAGTGTTATAGGAGGAAGTTATTAGTCATGGAATACAGTGATTTTTACAAAATTTATGGTTCATTGTTTAATTATTTAGTTTAAAGAGTTTAATTTCGGCCCTGACTGATTTTTTGCCCTTTACATCACCTTTAATACTTTTAAAACAGACTTACCGTCTTTTAAGTTTTCCCCTAAAACAACAAATATGACAACTAAAAATGTAGCCCTTTTGGCCGGTGGTTTTACCGGTGAATATGAAGTATCCATCAACAGTGCCAGGAACATAGCGAGCACTTTACCGGCCGAAAAATATAAGATTTATACTTTATTAATCAAGCGTGACAAATGGTTTTATGAATCGGAAAATGGCTCGGTTGATGTGGACAAGAATGATTTTACCATCACGCTGAACGGCGAAAAGATCAAATTTGATTTCGCGTTTATTACCATACACGGCACCCCCGGCGAAGATGGTAAACTACAGGGCTATTTTGATATGCTGCGCATACCTTATAATACTTGTGATGCCACCACATCGGCCATCACCATGAATAAGGCTTATACCAAAACATTGGTAAACGGGATACATGGCCTACATACAGCTCATTCGATGCGTTTGTTTGAAAAGGATATGCATGATGTGGCTATTATTGCCGCTACACTGAAGTTTCCATTGTTCATTAAACCCAATAATGGTGGCAGCAGTGTGGGTATGAGCAAGGTTTATAATGTAGCCGGTTTACCCGATGCATTAAAAAAAGCTTTTCATGAAGATCAGCAGATATTGGTGGAAGAATTTATCAAAGGGCGTGAGTTTAGCATCGGCATAGCCCGTCTGCATGGTAAAATAACAGTTTTGCCTGCCACAGAAATCATTACTTCCAAAGACTTTTTTGACTATGAGGCTAAGTATACCTCGGGCGTAACGGAAGAAATAACCCCGGCCGACCTTACCGCGGAGCAAAACGAACGGATAGCCAATATTGTGACCGAAGTATATAGCAGGCTGAATTGTAAAGGCATGGTACGCATAGATTTTATTTTACTGGAAGGATCAAACGATTTTTATTTTATCGAAGTAAATACAACTCCCGGCCAATCAGCTGCCAGTCTGATCCCGCAGCAGGTAAGAGCTGCCGGTATGGATCTGGGTGAGTTTTATAGCGCTTTGATAGAAGGAGCGATTTAAGAGATTTCGGAACTCGGATGTTCGATTTGGGATTTATTCGGGGATGATTAAAAAAAGAATATTCTAAATCTTCAAATCATTGAATTTTTAAATCCGAAATCGAACATCCGAATTCCGAAAGTAAAAATATAGTAGAGACGCATATTTGCGTCTCTTTTTTGTAATAAAGGTTCATGATTCATTATCAAATCACCAATGTTAAAGTTCCAAAATTTCAAAAAACTATACGGAGGTTTCCCGGCATTGAAGGTTGATGAACTCGCCATCGAACCAGGTATTTACTGGATAAAAGGCGTAAATGGCTCGGGTAAAAGTACTTTGCTCAAATCCATAGCTGGTACATTATCCTTTGAGGGCGATATATTGCTGGATAACAGCATCAGCATCAAAAAGCAACCCGTGGAATACCGGAAACTGGTAAACTTTGCAGAGGCCGAACCCGTATTTCCGGAGTTCTTAACGGGTAAAGAGTTGATCGCTTTATTTGCTCAAGCCAAGGACGCGCAAGCAGGGCAGGAGCAGCATTATATCGATACCATGCAGATGCAGGCTTATGTAAACCGACCGGTCGGTGCCTACTCCAGCGGGATGCTCAAAAAGCTATCGCTGGTATTAGCTTTTATGGGTAAACCAAAACTGATACTATTAGATGAGCCCTTGATCACCATCGATATGGCATCCTTAAAAATATTAAATACCTGGATAGCAGATCGTTACAATCAGGATGGTACCAGCTTCCTGCTATCATCACACCAGGCATTGGAACATGCCGAACTACCCATAGCCCGCGAGTTACTGGTAGAAAACCAAACCCTGAAATTTATTGCCTGATGCAGCAGCCATTGACCAAAGTATTGCTCAAAATATTTGCCGGTGGTTTTTACCAGGTACATGCCGGAATATTGTTTGTTGTGTTTTTTATCATGGTGGGTACTGTGCCGGGCAATATGCTTATCACTTATCACAAATCATTAATGCTGGCCATGACCAGTAGTGCAGTGATGCTGGCTTTGGTATTGGCGGTTTGGCTTATCTATATTTTTAAAAGCTGGCATTATGTAAGTACCCAGCTTTTTGCACCTGATAAACAGTTCCTGTTTTACAGCGGCACTTCATTGAGTAAACCAGAACAGCGTAAAAGCTGGTGTTATACACAGGCTGCTATTTTAGCTCCTGTTATTATTTACGCGTTACTGGCCGTTGGGGTAGGTTTGGCTCATCATTTTTATATACTGCCCGTGGTGATTCTGGTGTTTATAACTGCTATGATCTGGTGTAGCGCGTTGATATATATCCGCCTGATGAACGGGCTAATTGATGGCAGTAAACAATCACTATTACTGAGATTGAGCAATAAATGGCGCAAGCCTTATTTCAGTCTGTACATCTATCACATATTTGACGCTAAGAAAGTGCCTTACTTTATTACCAAAGGTTTATCATGGCTCATCATTAGCGGGATGTTTTATTTATTTGCCGATGTGAAAACCGATACAAGGGTGGCAGGCATAGCCATACTGGCGGTGATCACCGCTCATGTTGTGCTGATATTTGAAGAACGTCGCTTTGAAGAAACCAAACTAAGCTTTGCCCGTAATTTACCTTATAACCGGTTCCGGTTATTCTTAAACTTTACCGCTGTTTATTTCTTTTTGTTGTTACCTGAAAGTGTTTGGCTTTTCAGCAGATTCCACCCGTTGATGGCTGTTGAACTATTGCTGGCTGGTTTAAGCACAGCCCTGCTGTTTCACAGCCTGCTGTATTGGTTTGGCTTGAATATGGACAGATACCTGCAATGGATCCTGGGCCTGTTTATTGTACTATTCTGGATAATTATGTTCCGCCTGCTTTGGGTATTGATCCCGCTGAACCTGATTGTCGCTTACCTGTTTTTCTACAATAATTATTATAGGTATAAGGGAGTCGTGAGTCGTGGTAAAATTGATGAACAATTTAGTAAAAAATCCGGTAACCCTTTAATTAGGTGAATCAAGGTTCAGACAAAAACTCACCGCTATCCACTCACTATTCACAATATTATATCAAATAGTGCTCAATCACATCCTGCGGGATCTTAGCTCCTCGGCCTGTAGCCATATCAATCATCACGTAATCAAAATAGCCGTCGCAGCTTATTTTGCCGGTACTTTTATTAGTAATAGTGAATTGCACCCGGCAGCCTTTTTCGTTAATAGATTCAATGCCTGTTTTTACAACAAAATAGTCGCCCATAGCCAGGGGGCGTTTATAATCTACATGGGCAATGCGTATCACCCAGCCAAAACCCCGTTCCATGAATTTTTCCATGGCCATACCGTAGCAGCGTTCCATCTGATCGTACCGGGCAGCCAGCACATAATCAAAATATTTGCTGTTATGCACATGCTGAAACATGTCAATATCATCAGGGCGTACGCGAAGTTCTGTTTCAAAGGTGCTATATTGGGCAGGAGTATTCATTAGGCAAATATAGTTGATTAGGTTGATTGAGTTGAATTGCTGGTTTCTTAATTACCCCCATTCACGCTTAGGGATTGCAGCGGATACCGGCCGAACCTAAGGCCCGCAGGCGTATGAGCGGAAAGCCCGGGCCGCAGGCAACGCACCTGGTAGGTCAAAAGTTAAAATTCAAAAATCAAAAGCTTTGCCCGGAAAAATATAAAGGCGACCTTTTGAATTCATTACCCTGGTAAGAAAAAATTAAAACCTTTGTTGTTAGAAAAATATAAAAATAGCCTTTTGAATTTTGAATTTTAACTTTTGAATTTAATACCTATCTTTGCACCCACAATTAATTAATCATTCACGCTTTAATATTATTCAAGTAATGTATTTAGGTAAAGAAGCAAAGGCAGAGATCTTTGCAAAACACGGTAAATCAGCTACAGACACAGGTTCTGCAGAAGGACAGGTAGCCTTATTCACCACCCGTATCGCTCACTTAACCGGGCACTTAAAAAATAACAAAAAAGACTTCTCTACTCAATTATCACTTCAAAAATTGGTAGGTAAACGCCGTGCATTGCTGGCATACCTTTACAATAAGGATATTGAAAGGTACCGTGCTATCATCAAAGCGTTACAGCTTAGGGATATCATCAAATAAGTTTTTCAAGTTTTTCATAAAAAGCCGTCCGCAATATTCGGATGGCTTTTTTACTTTTGAACAAATATTATACACACATAAAAACCGATGCGTTCCGAAAGATGAAAAGCGCATCACAACAAAAACAAGATGAGTTTAAACGTAATTAAAAAGGTTATCGATTTAGGTGACGGCCGCACCATTGAGATCGAAACCGGTAAATTGGCCAAACAAGCTGATGGTTCTGTAGTAATTAAAATGGGTGATACCATGTTATTGGCTACCGTAGTATCATCGCCGGAAGCGAAAGAGGGAGTTGATTTTTTACCCCTTTCTGTTGACTACCAAGAAAAATACGCTGCCACTGGTCGTATACCAGGTGGTTTTTTACGCCGCGAGGCTCGTTTATCAGATTATGAGGTGTTAATCTCCCGTTTGGTCGACCGTGCTTTGCGTCCTTTATTTCCCGAAGATTATCATGCTGATACCCAGGTGATGATCACGTTAATATCTGCCGATAAAGATATTATGCCAGATGCTTTAGCTGGTTTAGCAGCATCTGCAGCTTTATCTGTTTCTGATATCCCTTTTAATGGCCCTATCTCTGAAGTTCGTGTAGCTAAAATTGATGGGCAGTTAGTAATCAACCCAACCCTGAGCCAATTAGAAAACGCGACTTTAGAATTTATCGTTGCTGGTTCTGAGCATGACATCAACATGGTTGAAGGTGAATCAAAAGAAATTCAGGAATCTGAATTGGTTGAAGCCATCAAATTTGCGCACACTGCTATTAAATTACAATGTTTAGCTCAAAAAGAGTTAACCGCCGAAGTTGGTAAAACTGTAAAACGTACTTACAGCCATGAGCATAGCAACGAAGACTTGAAAAAAGCTATCTACGCTGCTACTTACGACCAGGTTTACGCTATCGCTTCTTCTGCATCTGCAAAAGACGAGCGCGGTGTTAAATTTAAAGAAGTTCGCGATGCTTATATCGAAACCTTAGGTGAGATTGATGACGTTACTAAGTTCCTGGCCAAAAAATACTACCACGATGTAGAGTATGATGCTATCCGTAACCTGGTATTAGACGAAGGTAAACGTTTAGACGGTCGTACAACTACCCAGATCCGTCCGATATGGAGCGAAGTTGGTTATTTACCATCTGCTCACGGTTCGGCTGTATTTACCCGTGGCGAAACTCAATCATTAACTACCGTTACCTTAGGTGCTAAGGATGATGAGCAAATGATTGATGGCGCGTTCATCAACGGTTACCAGAAATTTTTGTTACACTATAACTTCCCAGGTTTCTCAACCGGCGAGGTTCGTCCTAACCGTGGTGCTGGTCGCCGCGAAATTGGTCACGGTAACCTGGCTATGCGTTCATTAAAACAAGTATTGCCTTCTGAAGACGAAAACCCATACACTATCCGTATCGTTTCTGATATCCTGGAGTCAAACGGTTCGTCGTCAATGGCAACAGTTTGTGCCGGTACATTGGCGCTGATGGATGCTGGTGTAAAAATTAAAGAGCCTGTATCAGGCATCGCGATGGGATTGATCACCAATGAAATGGGTACTAAATACGCTATCCTTTCTGATATTTTGGGTGATGAAGACCACTTAGGTGATATGGACTTTAAAGTAACCGGTACTAAAAACGGTATCGTTGCTGTACAAATGGACTTGAAGATCAACGGCTTGTCATACGAAGTGTTAACCAACGCTTTGAACCAGGCTAAAGATGGTCGTTTACATATCCTTGGCGAAATGGCTAAAACCATTACCCAGCCACGTGAGGATTACAAACCACACGCTCCGCGTATTGTTACCATTAAAATCGACAAGGAATTTATTGGTGCAGTTATCGGGCCCGGTGGTAAAATCATCCAGGAAATGCAGCGCGAAACAGGTGCAACTATTTCTATTGAAGAAAAAGACAACCAGGGTATCGTTCAGGTATTTGCCGATAACAAGGCTTCTATCGACGCCGCTCTGTCACGTATCCGCGCTATCGCTTCAAAACCAGAAGTGGGCGAGATATATGAAGGTAAAGTAAAATCAATTATGCCATTTGGTGCATTTGTTGAAATTATGCCGGGTAAAGATGGTTTATTGCACATTTCTGAGATCGATCATCGTCGTATCGAAACGATGGATGGTATATTCCAGATTGGCGATGAGGTAAGAGTTAAATTGCTTGATGTTGATAAGCAAGGAAAACTAAAACTTTCCAGAAAAGTATTATTGCCGAAACCAGAAGCCCCAAAGGCTAATTAATTATTGAATTGAATATACAAAACCCTCGTAACGAGGGTTTTGTTATTTAGCCTGTTTTGTTTATGATTTTTTTGAAAAAAAATTAAAACAAAACAGGCTAATTTGAACTTTAGTAAAGTTGAGAGATTGCTGATAACACCATTAAGTCCGATCCTGCTTGAGAGAAAACATGACTTCTTCTACTAATGATCCTTTAGATTTTCTAAATAACAATCCGCATGGGATACAGTCGGGCGCACAGACCGATCTTGTGCAGTTGTTGTTATATGAGATCATCAGGGTAAAAGATCTCATCGTATATTACGACTCTATTCCCAATGGAGGCGGTCAATTAGGTTCATCTATCCTTAACGAACTGGTATCCGAAGCCTACAGCTCCCTGGTTAATTACGATACCGTGCTCATGAAGAAATACTACGACCTGTTGCTTAACTGCGATTAAGCCGCCCGGGCTTCCTGAAGGGGGAGTTTTTGAATTACATTTTTTTTCTTAACCTTTTTGTCATTCTGAACGCAGTGAAGAATCTATTCTATACCTTTTCTTCCGGCTTGCATAGTTCGCTAATAGATCCTTCGTTCCTCAGGATGACAAACTTTTAGAGTTGTAATCTAAAAATATCCTTGTCATTCTGAACGCAGTGAAGAATATATTGTACGCTATATTTCTTTAAATAAGTGCAAATTTGTAGATTCATCTGCAAGATGCGCCAGTATAACTTTTTTACTTACATCCTTACAAATTATAATAAAAGGGTATTATACACTGGTGTAACTAATGATTTAAATCAAAGATTATACGAACATTATTTTGGCATTGATCAAGCTGAAAGTTTCACCTCAAAGTATAAATGTTATTATCTCGTATGGTTTGAGCGACACCAATTTATAAATCATGCAATTGAACGTGAAAAGGAGATTAAAGGCTGGACGAGGGAAAAAAAGATAAAACTAATTGAGGTGGAAAACCAAAGTTGGGATTTTCTGAATAAGGAGATTATGGAATGGCCTCCTATCTTTACTGGTTAAACTATAACCAAAAAGTACCTTGTCATTATGAACGTAGTGAAGAATCTATTCTGTAGCTTTTCTTATGGTTTGGATAATTCACCAATAGATCCTTTGTTTCTTAGGATGATAATTTTTGTTCGTTTATGATCTAAAAAAATCTTTGTCATTCTGAGCGCAGCGAAGAATCTATTCTACGACTTTTCTACCGGCTTGCATAATTCACTTATAGATCCTTCGTTCCTCAGGATGACAACGGGGGCGAATATCATACACCCTCCCCAAAAAACTTTACATAAATTTTATAACTCTCCCTTTTGAGGGCCGTGGGGATTATTATATTTGCATATGAACCATCTGATAGCACCATCAATTTTAGCTGCCGATTTTGCCAACCTGCAACGCGATCTGGAAATGATCAATAAAAGCGATGCTGATTGGGTGCATGTTGATATTATGGATGGTATGTTTGTACCCAACATATCATTTGGTTTCCCGGTGGTTAGCGCTACCAAAAAACATGCCACCAAGCCACTGGATGTTCACTTGATGATTGTGGAGCCCGATCGTTATCTAAAAGCTTTTAAAGATGCCGGCGCCGATGGCATCACGGTACATTATGAAGCTTGTCAGCATTTGCACCGCACCGTGCAGGCTATTAAAGAGCTTGGCTGCAGGGCAGGAGTGGCCCTTAACCCACATACCCCGGTTACTTTGCTGCAGGACATCATTGCCGATCTTGATCTGGTACTCATCATGTCTGTAAACCCCGGTTTTGGTGGGCAAAAATTTATCGACAATACCTACAAAAAACTCCACGACCTGAAAGCGCTGAGCCGCGATAAAAATCCAAACCTGTTTATTGAGGTTGACGGTGGTGTTGATCAGCATAACATCCAAAAACTGGTTGATGCAGGTGCCAACGCGCTGGTTGCAGGCAGTTCTGTGTTTTCGTCGGCCGACCCGTCGGCTGCCATATCTCACCTTAAATATCCCGAAAAGTTATTACAATCGTAATAAATTCTACGAACCCGGTAGGATAAATTACAAATTTGCAATCAAAAGGCCTTTTGTTGATTAATTGTATATTTTTTCAAAAAATGCAAATAATCTCTATATATTTTGTCAAATTAATTAACTTCGGCCCAACTAAATACGAAGTTCCTAATCGTGTATTCAGAACCTACAATTTGTTAACTATATGAAACATAATTTTGGTGCCGGACCCGGCATTTTACCTCAGGAAGTTTTAAAACAAGCTGCTGAGGCAGTAATTGATTTAAATGGTATAGGATTGTCATTATTGGAGATCTCACACCGTTCAAAAGAATTTGAAGCAGTTTTAGATGAAGCTGTTAGTTTGGTGAAAGAGTTATTCAGCGTTCCTGAGGGTTATTCGGTTCTGTTTTTACAGGGAGGTGCCAGCACACAGTTTGCTTTGGTTCCTTATAACCTGTTGCCGTCAACCGGTAAAGCCGCCTACCTGGAAACAGGTGTTTGGGCAAATAAAGCTTTAAAAGAGGCTAAATACTTTGGCGAGGTTGAAATTGTAGCTACTTCAAAAGAGAGCAACTTTACTTATATTCCTAAGGATTATACTATTCCTGCGGATGCCGCTTATTTCCACATTACTTCAAACAATACCATTTACGGTACGCAATTACAGGAGTTCCCTAAATCGCCTATCCCGTTGGTTTGTGATATGTCGTCAGATATTTTCAGCCGCAAAGTTAACGTTGCTGATTTTGGTTTGATCTACGCCGGTGCTCAGAAAAACATGGGTCCGGCCGGTGTAACCCTGGTGATTGTAAAAGATGATATTTTAGGCAAGGTTGATCGCAAGATCCCGTCTATGTTTAACTACCAAACACAAATTGAAGGTGGTTCTATGTACAATACGCCTCCATGCTTTGCCATCTATGTTTCAATGTTAACCTTAAGGTGGTTAAAAGGTAAAGGCGGTGTTGCTGCCATTGAGCAGGAAAACATCACCAAAGCACGCGTATTGTATGATGCTATCGATGCTAACCCGCTGTTTAAAGCAGTGGCTGCTCCGGAAGATCGCTCTAACATGAACGTATGCTTTGTAATGGAGAACCCTGAGCTGGAAAAACCTTTCCTGAAATTATGTGACGAAAGAGGCATAGTAGGCATCAAAGGTCACCGCAGTGTAGGTGGTTTCCGTGCTTCCATTTATAATGCATTGCCATTAAGCAGCATTTTGGTGCTGATTGATGTAATGAACGAGTTTGCAGAAAGTAATAAATAATTTAGTGAATGGTGAGTGGAGAATGGTGAGCAGTTTACCGCTATTCAACCATTCACCGCTCACTGCTCACCACTCACACAAAAGACATGATCAAAATATTAGCTAACGATGGTATAGATCCAATTGGAAAAAAAATGCTGGAAGATGCAGGATTTTTTGTTGACACCAACAATATACCTCAGGATGAATTGCCTGAAAAATTAAAAAATTACGATGCCATCACCGTGCGTAGCGCAACCAAGGTACGCAAGGCATTAATTGACGCTACTCCAAACCTGAAACTGATTGGTCGCGGTGGTGTTGGTGTTGATAACATTGATGTTGACTATGCCAAAGAAAAAGGCATCGGCGTGTATAACACTCCCGCTTCATCTTCATTATCAGTAGCCGAATTGGTATTTTCAAGCCTGTTTGGCGGCGTTCGTTTTCTGTATGACAGCAACCGCAAAATGCCGGTTGAAGGTGGTACCAAATTCAACGATCTGAAAAAAGCTTATGCGAAAGGTATCGAACTACGTGGTAAAACATTAGGTATTGTAGGTTTTGGCCGTATCGGTCGCGAGGTAGCCAAAATTGCTATCGGCGTAGGTATGGAAGTGTTGGCTTATGACCTTTTTGAATTTAACTCCGAGCTTGACATCGTTTTGGGTGGTGGTACAACCGTAAAGGTTTCTGTAAAAAAAGCTACACTTGACGAAGTGATCAAAACAGCTGATTTTATTACGCTGCATACCCCATTTATTGACAAAGCCCTTTTAGGCGCCGAAGAACTGGCTCAAACCAAAAAAGGTGTAGGTCTGGTGAACATTTCACGTGGCGGCTTAATTGACGAGCTGGCCCTGATCGACGCCTTAAACAGCGGACAGGTTTCATTCGCGGCATTAGACGTATTTGACAATGAACCAACTCCGCGCGAAGAAATACTGAAACACCCTAAAATTTCCCTTACCCCGCACATTGGCGCCGCCACCAACGAGGCTCAGGAACGCATAGGTGTTGAATTGGCCAGTTTGATTATTGACCATTTCAAAAAATAAAAAGTAAATACGAGGTTTACTGTTTAACGCAAATAGCCGGGATCAGCAATGGTTCCGGCTATTTTGTTTTTATGGCCGATTGAAGACGGGGCATTTCGATAGAGCATGAAGGGGTGAGAGTGAGGATGAAAGAGAAATCTTCTGCAGTAAATTAATACTTTTTAAAATTTTAAAAGCCGCCCAAAATCGTGTGAAAATTTGTTTAAAAGTGTTAAACTCGGGGGTTTGAAACAATTTTTGAATGTTTTACCTCGTTTTTGAGCAGAAAAGTGTTAAAATTTAAGGTTTAAAAAGTAAAGATTTAATTTCCAACCCCAACGTATTTGATAAACTCAACGGGATGTTTTCGGGAAACCAGGAGCCGTATTTTGGAGTCGACTTTTAAGCTGTCGGTATTCCTTAAAGAGAAATGATTGTTGATTATTTGCCCATCATAATCATATTGAACATCTATTTCCGTTCTGTCGATCTTGGGGTGCTGAAAACCGGTAACTTTTGCAACAACAAGTATGCTGTCTTTGAATGCTTTTTCCTGTCTTAAATAACCGTAAGCAACTATAATAAAGGCAAGGCAAAAAATAACCCGGCTCAGTTGCATTTTGTTCTTAAAGTTTGATAAGGGTGCCATAGTTGATTGGGCTTATCTATGAAAATAGTTTGATGATCAATAATACGTATTTCCCTGGCTTAAAGTGTATAAACCACGTTTTTCTCTGGTATTGTTACAATATAGCCATTCTGCTCCAGGTCGTTAGCCAGTAACTGCATACTTTCGGTTTCTCCATGTACCAGGAAAACGTTTTTGAGTTTCGATTTGTCCTGTTGTTTTACGTTCTCCATCAGGTCGTTATGGTCGCCGTGGGCGCTCAGTACGTCGGTTTGTTTGATGGTGGCATAAACGGCCAGTTCGCGATCTTTGATGTGTACTATGGAGTCGCCACGCAGCAAACGGTGCCCTAAAGTACCTTTGGCACAGTAGCCTATAAAAAGGATGGTGCAGTAATAATTCTGGACATTATAAAACAGGTGATCCTGGATACGGCCGCCCTCCAGCATACCAGCAGAAGAAATGATGATGCAGGGCTCATAATAATTGGATATCTGGCGACTATCTTTCAAATTCTCTACATAAGTAAGGTTTTCGAACTCAAATTCATCGCCCTTGTCCTTGTAAAAATCCTGGGCATCCTGATTAACCAGGCTATGGTACTTTCTGAAAATGCCGGTTGCCATGGTGGCCATTGGACTATCCACAAACACTTTAACCGGTGGTAGCAAGCCTTCGCTGAAGATCTTGTTGAGGGAGTACACCAATGATTGGGTACGGCCGATACTGAACGCAGGAATGATCAACCGCCCTTGTTCTTTGACACAGGCTTTATCAATAACCTCTATGAGGGTTTGCTCAACCGACTTGTCTTTAGTGTGGTAGCGGCCTCCATAGGTCGATTCTGTGACCAGGTAATCAACCGGTGGCAACTCCTGTGGATCATTTAATACCGGGTAGTTTTTGCGACCGATATCCCCGGTGAAGGCAATGGATTTTTCTTCACCATTTTCTGTAACACGCAGGACCGCTGCTGCTGCACCTAGTAAATGTCCAACAGGTATAAAAGTAAGCTCAATATTGCCATTGATACGGAAAGGCCGGTTAAAGCCGATGGTCACAAAACGGTCTACAGTATCCATCACGTGCTTTTGTAGGTAAAGTGGCTGTGGACCTCCGCCGGTATTGAATTTGCCCTTGCCGCGTTTCCTGTGGCCTTTGCTGGCCTTATTCATGAAGATACTAACAGAATCGAGCAGTAATAATTCGGTGAGGTCGGCGGTAGGCGGGGTACACAGGATCTGGCCGTTAAAGCCCATTCTGATGAGTGTAGGCAGATTGCCCGAGTGATCGATATGCGCGTGGGTTAATATCACCACGTCGATCTCTTCAGGGCGAAAAGGGAAATTCTCGTTATCTTGTATGTTGCGGTCTTTCTCGTAATCTAACCCGCAATCCACTAAAATCTTATATCGGTCAACCTCCAGCAAATGCATGCTGCCGGTTACCTGACGGGCTGCCCCGTGTATGGTTAATTTCATTTTTATAGGTCGATGGACTATGGACGATAGACCATAGTCTCTGCAATTCTTTACTGTTGTAATATATTAAAATAATCGCTATGGTCTATGGACTATCGACCATTAACCATTCTGCGCGTCAAATTGTAATTGGTTCAGGTAGCGGTACAAACCCTGCTCATTGCTGATGAGTTCCAGGTGATTACCACATTCAATGATCTCGCCTTTTTCCAGTACAATGATCTTATCAGCTTCACGAATGGTTGATAAGCGGTGAGCTATGATGATGGACGTACGATCCTTCATTAATTCCTCCAGAGCTTCCTGTACCAGGCGTTCTGATTCGGAATCCAATGATGAGGTAGCCTCGTCCAGGATCAATATTGAAGGATTTTTAAGCAACGCCCGGGCTATAGCGATACGCTGGCGCTGACCACCCGATAATTTAACACCACGTTCGCCCACCACGGTTTCGTAGCCTTCGGGGAAAGAGGTAATAAACTGGTGAGCATTAGCACGTTTGGCAGCTTGGATAATATCTTCTTTAGATGCACTCAATCGGCCATAAGCAATGTTTTCTGATATCGTTCCGCCAAAAAGCATCACATCCTGGGGAACTATGGCTACCTGGTTACGGATATCAGTGATAGAAAAATCAGAAGCTGGGCGACCATCAAACAAAATATTTCCACTTTGTGGATGATAGAATTGCAGTATCAAGGATGCCATGGTTGATTTACCCGAACCACTCGGCCCAACAATAGCCACTTTTTGACCAGCCGCCGCATCAAAGGAAATGCCCTTTAAAACGGTAAGCTCCGAACGGGAAGGGTAGGCGAACACCACGTTGTCAAAAGCAAGATTGCCTTTGATTTTTTGATCTACCTGGTTGTTATTTTCAATCATTTGTATGTTTTCGCCTTGTTCGGCCAGTATTTCCAGTACGCGTTCGCTTGCGCCAACAGCTTTCTGTAAATTGGCATAAAGGTCTGGAAAAGTGCCCATAGCGGCGCCTACGAATATAGAGTACATGATAAACGTAGTCAAATCGCCCACCAGGATCTCATGGTTGCTCACCAGTACCGATCCATACCATATCACACCTACGAAGGTGCCGAACAAACAAAACACGATAAAGGATGCAAATATCCCGCGAAATTTGGCACCTTTTACGGCTATATTCACAACCATACGCAAAATTTTGTCATAGCGGGTAGCTTCATAAGCTTCGTTCACAAAAGCTTTTACGTTGGCGATGCCTTGCAGGGTTTCTTCAACAATGGTATTTGATTCAGCCAGCCTGTCCTGCGCCTGGCGTGATAGTTTGCGGATATATCTTCCGAAAAACACAGCAAAACCTACCAGGAAGGGGAGGATAGCCAGTAAAGCCAG
This sequence comes from Mucilaginibacter sp. 22184, assembly GCF_052045695.1. Lineage (NCBI taxonomy): Bacteria > Pseudomonadati > Bacteroidota > Sphingobacteriia > Sphingobacteriales > Sphingobacteriaceae > Mucilaginibacter > Mucilaginibacter sp. 22184. The sequence goes on along the minus strand of NZ_JBQEPI010000005.1, from coordinate 484,705 downwards.
GGTTAATTTTATCGATACCACCGCTAATAAAATAACACTGCCTACCATGATCACCAATTGCCTGATGATCTCGGCAAAAGTAGTGGTTAAAGTATCCTGGATCTGTGACAGATCGGCTGAGATGCGGCTGTTCAGTTCACCAACACGGCGATTGGCGAAAAAGTTCATGGGCAGCGTGATCAGCTTAAAATAGGTATCACGACGGATATCGGCCAATGATTTTTCGGCGACCTGTACAAACCAAACTACCCGGAAAAAGGAAACAAAAGCCTGACCGAATAGCAATACAAAACCAGCAAGGGCGATGGCATTAAGACTATGGGGTAAATAACTGTTTGGGTATTTACCTTGCGCGGCATCTATTAAAGCGCCCAGAATTTTAGGAAAAGCAAGGCCCACCAGGCTGGATATGAACAAAAATATCAATCCTGCTATAAATTTGCCTCGGTAAGGTTTAATGTAATTGAGTAGCTTACGGATGTTTTGTATGCTCTGCCTGTTTATTTTTGCTTTGGGTAATTCTGCTTCTGCTTTAGCGCCACTATTCAGCCGTCCTCTTGCCATGTATATATTTAAATTCTAAACTCTAAGTTCTAAATCCAAGGTAAAACACCTGGATCCAAGATCGCAAAATTACACCTTAACTTTACTTTTTCTGCTTATCAGAAATAAAATTGACGCAATCATGAGAACAATAACCAAAATATAGATTCGCTGCATGTTTTGAGCCTTTTGAGCCTCAGCTTTTAAAGCTACATTTTGTTGCCTTAATTTGCTGATCAGGTTGACATAATTTTGGTTAATGGTTTCGGCCTCTTTGGAGTGATTCTGGATCTGTCGTTGCTGAAAGGCACGGTATTCCAGCAGGATCTTGAGCTCTTTATAAATGTTATCGTCTGTTTTAACAATGTCCATCAAAATATCGTTCGACCGGCGGATATCGCTTTTTGTTTGCAGTCCAAATATCCCGGTATGTTCATTCAGACTCTGGCTGTACTGACCAAATCGCACTTTGCGCATATCCAGCATGCTGTTTATTTTTTTTCGCTGGAGCTGATAAGCGATGGAATCGGCACTTACTTGCGCATTTGTTTGCGCTTGCAAATCGGTAAGTAAAAAGAAGATGACGCCAATCAATAAGAATTTTTTCATCATACTATTGAAATTCAATGATCACTTTATCATTTAAATTTAACCCTAATAAGCCGCTGGCGTTACCTTTATTAATAGCTATTTCCAGATGGTCGCTGATACCAAAAAGGCATAATTTTTCGCCAACCGGTACTTCGTTATAATGCCAGCTCAGATGGTTGATGGTTTCGTTACGTTTAAAATTTAACACGAATTTGCGTCCTTGCTGTACGCTATTGAAAAATTCCTTGGTAATGTTGGTGATCACATTTTGAAACGAATCGATATAGATAACCACACCTTTGATCAGATTTTTTTCAATAACCGGCTGCAGGTTCATCTTATTTTCAATGTCTTGTACCGGGATGCCTATCTCATTAAGCTTACCACCTTTGGCCAGGTGGCATGCCGCTTTTACAAAAATATCGGCCAGTGGAAAATGCAAAAACTTAAGATCCTGCATAATGTTTATTTCCACGATCTCCTCTGGTGTTTCTTTAAACATCAGCGAAAAAATGCCATTATCGGCACCCACAAAATAGTGGTTTTTGTATTTTACAGCCAGAAATTTGGTATGGTCGTTATACACCGTATCAATACCAATGAGGTGTACTGTGCCATCGGGAAAGTAGTAAAAACTGTTTTTCAGGATAAAGGCTGCCTGCTGTACATCAAACGCGGCAACGTTATTGGTAATATCAACAATATTCACTGCAGGCAACAATTTGTAGATGCTGCCTTTCAATGCAGCCTGGTAAATATCTTTATCGCCCAAATCAGTAGTTAATGTTATTATTGCCATTAATTTTATAATATTTATTGCTAATCTTGTAGTAGCATTTGAAGCTACAAATATTCAATTTTTAATTCATAAAAATCCGTAACTAAAAATCAAATTAGTATTGAACGAGCTAAAGCTATCTATTGAAAATGTAAATCCGGCAGTATTGTGGGGGCCAAATAATGATCATTTTGAGATCATTAAGAAACAATATCCTAAGCTTAAAATAGTTGCACGTGGCAGCGAAGTTAAAATTCTGGGTGATGATCACGAACTGAATATTTTTCAGGAAAAATTCGATCACCTGCTACAACACGTAGAGAAGTTCGAAAACCTGAATATTACCGACCTGGAGCGCATCCTGGGTTCCAAAAATACTAACGCGCCAGCGGCTGATCCGTCGGCGGATAAATTTGCCAGCGGCGAAGTGATCGTTTTTGGACCCAACGGCGTAATGGTTAAAGCCCGTACAGCTAATCAGCGCAAAATGGTTGATTGCATCAATAAAAGCGATATACTTTTTGCCATAGGGCCCGCCGGTACCGGTAAAACCTATACAGCTGTAGCTTTGGCGGTAAGGGCACTCAAAAACAAGGAGATAAAAAGGATAATCCTGACTAGACCTGCGGTTGAAGCAGGGGAGAACCTTGGATTTTTACCGGGCGACCTGAAAGAAAAGATAGATCCGTACCTGCGACCTTTGTACGATGCGCTTGATGATATGATTCCGGCCGAGAAACTGAAGTTTTACCTGGAGAACCGTACCATCGAGATAGCACCGCTGGCATTTATGCGTGGCCGTACACTTGACAATTGCTTTGTGATATTGGACGAGGCACAGAACGCTACCGATATGCAGCTCAAGATGTTTTTAACCCGTATGGGGCCATCGGCCAAGTTTATTGTTACCGGCGACGTTACCCAGATTGACTTGCCTAAAAAACAACAGTCGGGCTTGCATACTGCCCTGCGCATATTAACAGATATTAAAGGAATAGAGATTGTTTACCTGAGCGGCGAAGACGTAGTAAGGCACAAACTGGTACGTAAAATACTGGAAGCTTACGGGGATATACAATAAGGTTTTAGTATCAAGTAGTTTAGTTGGTATCAAGTAACTAGTATCAAGTATCAAGATTTTTGATCCCTGTATTGATTATTTGAAGCTGAAGTTAAACGTAAGCAATGTACTTGCTACTTGATACTAGTTACTTGATACTAAAAAAAGAATGAACGCGATAAAAGAAACACATTTTAACTTACCCGGCCAAACTAACTACTACAAAGGCAAGGTTCGTGATGTTTATACGATTGATAATAAATTCCTGGCTATGGTGGTTACCGACCGCATATCAGCTTTTGATGTGGTGCTGCCAGAGCCTATCCCTTACAAAGGACAAGTACTTAACCAGATAGCGGCCCGATTTTTAGAAGCTACTGCTGATATTGTACCCAACTGGGTAATAGCTGTACCCGATCCGAGTGTTACCATCGGACGCATTTGTGAGCCTTTTAAAGTAGAAATGGTCATCCGTGGTTATTTGGCAGGCCATGCCTGGCGCGAATACAGCGCGGGTAAAAGACAGGTTTGCGGCGAAAGTTTACCCGAAGGCTTAAAGGAGAACGATATACTGCCTGAGCCCATCATAACACCAACCACGAAGGCATCTGTTGGTCATGATGAGGATATATCCAGGGCCGAGATCTTGAAGCAAAACATTGTTTCGGCTGATGACTACGCCCAACTGGAAGTATATACCAAGGCTTTGTTCAAACGCGGAACCGAAATAGCTGCTAAGCAAGGACTGATATTGGTTGATACCAAATATGAGTTTGGAAAAGTTGATGGCCAGATATACCTGATCGATGAGATACATACACCCGATTCCTCACGATACTTTTATAAAGAAGGTTATGAAGAGCGCCAGCAGAAAGGAGAGGCCCAGAAACAGCTTTCAAAAGAATTTGTGAGAAAATGGCTGATTGAGAATGGTTTTCAGGGTAAAGATGGCCAGGTAGTGCCGGTTATGACCCCTGAAATTGTAAAATCAATCTCAGAACGGTATATTGAACTATATGAGCAGATTATTGGTGAAGTATTTGTAAAGTCTGACAATGACAGCGTGCTTAACAGGGTTGAAACCAACATTAAAGCCGCTTTAACAAATTTGTAGTTTTTTAATTACCCGTAAAATTATCATATCTTAGCTTTCTAATTATTAATAAGAATGAAATTTACTGTCGATAAGCACGAGAAATATATTTTAGTGAAGCTTAATGAGTCAAAATTGAACTCATTGGTTACACCTCAATTGAAATCCGAGTTGATATTGATCAATACTGAAGGTCAGCGAAATATAATTCTTGATCTTTCACAGGTAAAATTTGCAGATTCTTCTGGCTTAAGCAGCTTGCTGGTAGGTCACCGCTTATGTAAAAATGCTACGGGGTTATTTATCCTGGCAGGCTTAAATGACGCGGTATCCCGTTTGGTAACCATATCGCAATTGGATAATGTACTGAACATTGTGCCTACAGCCGAAGAAGGTATCGATCTTATTTTTATGGAAGAGATTGAAAAAGAGCTGAAAAAGGAAGCGAGATAAGGTGTATGATTGTTTACCCTGTATGAAATTTGAGGTAACAATATTGGGTAGCAGCTCAGCGACCCCTATTTTTAACAGAAATCCTACTTCACAGGCGCTCAATATCAACGAGCGCCTGTATTTAATTGATTGCGGCGAAGGTACCCAACAGCAAATGTTACGTTTTGATGTTAAGGCGAGCCGTATTGATCATATATTCATCAGTCATCTTCACGGCGATCATTACTTGGGATTGATAGGCTTACTATCGTCTATGCACTTGAATGGTCGTAAAAAAGCCTTGTATCTTTTCGGCCCAGCTCACTTAAAAGAGATTATTGACCTGCAGTTTAAGTATTCAGAAACAGTACTGCAGTTTCCGCTGGAGTTTACAGCAATTGACGCTCAGAAATCTGAAGTGATCGTCGATAATAGCGATGTTGTTGTAGAAACTATTCCGCTGGATCATCGTATTGCCTGTACCGGTTTTCTTTTTAAAGAAAAGAAGCGTTTACGTAAATTAATAAAGGAAAAAATTGAGGCTTTGAATATACCCGTGGAGTATTATTCGGCCCTTAAAAGGGGAAATGATTATACATCGGCAAGCGGTGAAGTATATAAAAATGAAAGCCTGACCATCGATTCCCAAATCCCAAAATCATACGCGTATTGCTCAGATACATTATATAACGAGCAGTATTTTGAACAGATCAGCAACGTTACGATGCTTTATCACGAGGCTACCTTTTTAAATGATATGTTGGATAGGGCTAAAGATACCCACCATACCACAGCTTTACAGGCAGCAGAAATCGCCTTAAAAACCAAAGCTAAAAAACTGCTGATCGGACACTTTTCTGCCCGGTATAAAACCCTGAACGAGTTGCTTGACGAGGCCAGAAGTGTTTTCCCGGAAACAGAACTGGCTATTGAAGGGAAAACATTCCCGATAGAATAAGAGGCAAGATATCAGCGTCAGGAATCAAGCCTGGATATAGCAAAAAAGTGGGTTTACATGTAAACCCACTTTTTTGTATGTTTTTTATATTAACGCATTGATTATCAATTATATATATAGATGTAAACCCTAGAAAGTGTAAACCATGTAAACCCACTTTTTAGCGCATATTTGCCGTCTTGATTCCTGAATCTAACTTTTTGATTCAAAAACTTAATCTTTTTTACCGCCAAAAACCGAGAAGCTTACATAACGTTTTGGATGTGCTTTCAGGTCGATGAACAGATTGTTGAGGTTATTGGATGCATCGGTAAGGTTTTTATACATCTTGTCGTCGTTCATCAGTAAACCTAATGATCCCTGACCATTGTTAATCTTAGCAATGGTAGCCTGTAGGTCGGCCATGGCCTTATTGGCATTATCTAATGTTTGTTTGATGTTGGCAGATGCAATATCATTGCTCACCTTTTCAAAATTGGCGGTCATGCCGTTTAAGTGGGTGGTGCTGGTTTTCAGGCTTCCTGATACCACTTCGGCATTAGTCAGGATACCATTAATATGGCCAGATTGAGAAGCTACCAGGTTATCAATCTTTTTAGTAGTACCTTCCAGCGTTTGCAGCGAATTAGCAATGCTCATAAAGCTGCGATCAACGTTTTTCTGGAAGTTAGGGTTTAATATTTTATTGATAGCCGCTAATGATGAGTCCATTTTTGTGATCAGCATTTCGGCTTTTTTCTGTATAGGCTGCAGGCTTTCGGCCAGGCTTCCTTGTATGTCGGCTTTTAAGGTGTCTTTATCTTCGGCAGCAACTTTACTGTTTCCTAGCTCAAAAACAATGGCTTTACTACCCAAAAGATCGGTACTGGATAATTTAGCCAGGGTATTGTTGGGTATAACATAATCCGGGTCGATCTTAAACTCTACGATAGTATGCCCATCTGGCTGCAATTTCATGCTTGAAACACGTCCAATCTGAAAACCGTTAACTAACACAGGCTTTGCCAAAGCAAGACCTTCCACACTTCTGTAAACGGCGTAATATTTATTAGAACCCGAAAAAACATCGTTGCCACGCAAAAAACTATATCCTAATATCAGTATAGTAATAGCTATGGCTGTAAGAGCTCCTATTTTTGTTTCGTTTGAGATTTTCATTAAGTAGTTGTTTTCGGGTTAATTTGTTTCTTCTATTTTGGATCGTTGATATGATGTTATATAACAGGTAAAGCTAAACTATATTATTTTGAAACCTGCTCAACCTCGTTTTTAAAATTTGTTAAGGCCCGTACAATCGAGTTAACAATAGCATTTTGCCCATCCTCCGAATTTAGATATGCCTCGTCATCAGGGTTATTAATATACCCGGTTTCTACCAAAACAGATGGCATGGAACTATGACATAATACATAAATACTTTGGTCTCTTATACCTTCGCTCGGTCTGCCGTCTGTTTCAACAAATTCTTTGTTGAGTAATGTTGCCAGATTGATACTTTGCTGCCTGAATTTTCTTTTATACTCGTTTGTTAAAATAATAGTTATGGGGTCGTTGGGATCTAAAGCTCCTCCATCAAGTTCAGATTCACCCTCAACCTGATTCTTTTTGATCTCATTTTCTGCCTCTCTTGTGCGTTTTAATGCATAAACCAATAATAACACACCTTTACCAGAACGATCGGGAACCAAACTTGTTTTATAAACCGGTTTATGATGTTTAGTACCTACTCTTCTGCTTACGCGTCTATCCGATAAAGAATTACAATGTATCGAAATAAAAACATCACCTTTATTTTCATTGGCAATTTCGGCACGCCGCTCAAATGAAACATCATCTTCGGTGCTGCGTGTAAGTACTCCTTTTACACCTGGTATATCTTTTTCTACCGCTTTTTGCAATTTTAACGCGATGGCAAGCGTTACATTCCTTTCAGTAGAATATTCGCCTGATGCGCCATGTGAAAAGTGACCTACATTACTGGAAGGTTTACCCCCGTGGCCGGCATCAATAATAATAGTTTTGAGTTTAAAACCAGTGTTATTTATAACCGTATCTTTTTTTATGAAACCATAAGATGTGACCGGAAAATATGAAAGGAGTGCCAGCAATACCGATAAACTATAAATCAATCTTTTCAATGCCCTATTTTTCATTATTTTTGAACGCTGTTAACTTTATCTGCAAAAATACTATTCATAATCAATTTTGAAATCCACAACCTTTTTTTTTCTGCTTGCGATTATTTTAACGGTGAGTGTATTTTCTGCCGAAAGCAAAAATACATATAAAGGCTATAGCAGCAAACCTGTTATCGATACTATTATAAAACTGGATACCATTAAGGACAAGAAATTGCTTAAAGGCAAAAAGAACACACGCAACTCATCATCCAAAAATACCCCTGCTAAAACTGATACCACTCAAAAGAAAGGTGATATAGAGTCTGAGGTAAAAGCTGTTGCGGAAGATTCTACCCATGTAGATAACGAACACAATATTTTATATTTATATGGCCGTGCCCGGGTTACTTATGAGGACTTTGAACTTGATGCCGATTTTATCCGCGTTGACCAAAAAAACCACATCATATTCGCCCGTGGAAGTATTGACCCTCGTACGCACCGTTATGTAGGCCGACCTATCTCCAAGCAAAAGACAGAAAAGCCAGTGTCATCTGATTCGTTGTTATTCAATTACGAAACCAAAAAAGGAAAGCTATATAACCCGGCTTCAGAACAGGAGGGTAATTTTATATCCGGCGGGCAGGCAAAAAAGTTAAATGAAACTGAAGTGGCCTATCGTAATGTGATATTCAGTACCTGTGATCTCCCATATCCGGAAACCCATTTTGGTGTGGTGATAACCCGGGGTATTGGCGAGAAAAACAGGATCATCTCGGGCCCGGCATATCTGGAGATCGAGGGAATACCTTTGCCTCTGGCTATTCCGTTTGGATTTTTTCCAAAGCCCAACCAACGAACATCGGGTGTCATATTGCCTACTTTTGGCGAAGATCAGCAACTTGGATTTAAGCTCTCCAACTTTGGATATTATTTAGGGTTTAATGATTATATAGACCTTACCACCACAGCTACCGTATATTCTAAAGGATCGTACGAATTAAATAGCGTTATGCGTTATTTAAAACGATATAAGTACACAGGAAACCTGGCATTAAGCTTTGGATCACACAACTATGGCTTGCCAGGTGACCCTGCCACAAAAGACATTCATATTGACTGGACGCATTCCCAGGATCCTAACGCTAACCCGGGTTCTACTTTTAGCGCATCTGTAAACGCGGGTACTTCCGGATTTTTCAGGAATACAAGGGGAACTGTTAACGTAAATACCATAGCAACGAGCAGCTTGCGTTCAAGTATATCCTATGGTAAAACATGGGCGGGTACACCATTCAACTTAAGTGTTGGATTATCGCACAGCCAGGATATTGCTAATAAAACAATTACTTTAGAGTTGCCAACAGTTGCCTTTGGAATGTCGTCCATAAATCCGTTTGATTCCAAGGATAGGGTTGGCGAGCAAAAATGGTATCAGAAAATTACGGTGAGCTATAACATGACAGCCACCAATAAGGTAAATAATATACCTGAGGCTGAGCTTTTCAAAAGCGAGACCCTTTCAAAGCGTCTGCAAAATGGTTTCCAGCACCAAATACCTGTTAGTTTAGGTCTTAACGTATTGAAATACTTTCAGTTTAATAGTAGCATTAACTATACAGAACGCTGGTATTTTCAAAGTATCACCAAAAGATTTGAACGGGGGAGCATCAGTAATTCAGATCAGCTGATTACTGATACCATCCCCGGTTTTAAACGCTCTGGCGAATACAGTATTAGTACGGGCTTATCTACCAAATTATATGGGCAGATCAATTTTAAACATGGTAATTTAAAGGCAATAAGGCACGTTATGACGCCTTCTATAAGTTTTGGTTACCGTCCCGATTTTTCAGACCCAAGTTTTGGGTATTATAAAACCGCAGTGAGTAATGCTACCATACCTTATCCATACGCGTCGCAAAAATATTCTATTTTTGATGGCGCTGTTTATGGAGGACCTTCTCCGGGTAAGCAAGCTGGGCTTAATTTTAGTCTCGATAATACGATAGAAGCCAAAGTAAAGGCTAAAAGTACCGATACATCCGGTACAGACAGGAAGATCACCATTTTGCAAGGTTTATCTTTCTCCACCTTTTACAATTTCGCAGCGGATACCATGAAGCTTTCGCCCATAACCTTTTCCGGGCATACCGCTATCTTTAATCAAAAATTGAGCATTAGTTTTCAGGGTACCTTTAATCCATACGTAACCGTAGTTCGCGACTCTATTCAAAATAATAACATAGTAAGATATAGTCAGCTTATCAACCGTTATAGCTGGCAAGACGGTAAGTTTCCGCAATTGGCAAACGTGGGTATATCTATGAGCGGTAGTTTAAATTCAACAAAGGCGGCAGCACGTGGTACCCCGGGCGCGGTGAATGGCCTGGCTAACCTTACGCCAACGCAGTCCCAGCGTTTGGCCTTAGTTAACAGTGACCCGAATGCTTATGTTGATTTTAATGTGCCCTGGAATATTAATTTCAACTATAGTTACAGTTACACCAACTCGTTAAATACGGTTAGTACAAGTAACACCGTTCAGATAAGTGGAGACGTTAATGTTTCGCCTAAGTGGAAGGTGCAGTATTCAACCAATTATGATATTAAAGCGGGTAAATTGGGAAGCGCAACATCATTTTCGATCTATCGCGACCTGCATTGCTGGGATCTTTCCATACAATGGATCCCTTTTGGTTATTTGAAATCATATAATGTTACCTTGAAGGTAAAATCAACTATATTGCAGGATCTGAAACTGAGTAAGCGAAATGATTATACCAACAGTGGAACTTTTTACTAATTGAAATGCTGGCAGAAATTATAACTATAGGCGACGAAATACTTATAGGTCAAATTGTAGATACCAATTCGGCCTGGATGGCTACAGAATTAAATAAGATAGGAATACGCGTAAAACAAATATCATCGGTATCTGATGATCGCGAACATATCCTTAAAGCATTAGCTGAGGCTGCAAATCGTGTAGACATTGTTTTTATTACAGGAGGTCTGGGGCCAACCAAGGATGATATAACCAAAAAAACTTTAGCCGAATATTTTGGTGTTGAACTGGTAGAAGATCCTGATACACTTGAACATGTGAAGGGGATTTTTGCCCGGTTTAACAGGCCTATGATTGAGGTGAATAGATTACAGGCTTATGTACCGGCGAATTGCAAAGTGATCTTTAATCAGAATGGTACTGCGCCAGGTATGTGGTTTTATGAAAATAAGGTCACCTATATATCTATGCCGGGTGTACCTTTCGAGATGATGTACATGATGACAGAGCGGGTACTGCCACAGATAAAAGAGCTTTTTCAACTGCCTGTTATTATTCATAAAACTATTTTAACCGTTGGGGTAGGGGAATCTTTTTTAGCTGAACAGATCGCTGATATTGAAAACGACTTACCGCCACACATCAAATTAGCCTATTTGCCTAAATTAGGCATAGTACGCCTGCGCCTGAGCGCCTTTGCTGATCATGAGGCCGGTTTGCAGGAGCAGGTTGATCAGTTTGCCAAACGGATCATTGAACGTATTGGTGACGCCTATGTAATAGATCAGGATATTACCCTCGAAAAATCTATCCTGAATAAAATGGAAGCCAGGGGGCTTACCTTATCTGTGGCCGAAAGTTGCACTGGTGGATATCTTTCACATTTGTTCACGCAACATCCCGGTTCATCGACTGTGTTTTTGGGTGGTGGGGTAACCTATGCTTATGAACTAAAGGAAAGTGTTTTGGGGGTAAAGCACCAAACGCTCCTTGATTTTGGCGCGGTAAGCGAGCAAACGGTAAAAGAAATGGTTGAAGGCGCATTAAAAAATTTTAAATCGGATTTTGCGATTGCCATAACCGGCATTGCGGGGCCAGATGGAGGTACCGAAACTAAACCTGTTGGTACTGTGTGGATTGCGGTTGCGGGCAAACAAAAAATGTTGATAAAGAAATACACATTCGGAAATAAACGCATTCAAAACATCGAAAGAAGCGCTATAACAGCGTTATCAATGTTGAATACTTTACTCACATAAATTGTAAAGTACTGATCGAAATCCCTAATTTTGGAAAAGAAACTATAATTTTAGCATGGCCAAATACCAACTGTTATTGCCAAAAATGGGTGAAAGTGTTGCAGAAGCAACTATAATTAAATGGACAAAAAATCCAGGAGATCATATAGACGCGGATGAAGCAGTAATGGAGATAGCAACAGATAAAGTTGACTCAGACGTTCCATCTCCTGTGGCTGGCAAACTTGTTGAACAGCTCTATAAAGAAAACGATGTTGTTCAGGTAGGATCAGTAATCGCGATTATTGAAACTGACGAAGCTAATTCAAGTGAGCCGGTAGTTCCGGCAACTACGCAACCTTTAGAAGAAACGGCACCAACCCAGCTTGCCGCCCCAATAGCCGAGACAGCAGAACAGCCTGCTGCAGAAGCCGAGATTGCTTCTATACCTGGTTTGGATCAATTAACTAAAGCCAATGCTGCTACAGAGCCTACCGTATTTAAAAGTGAAGGTCGCTTTTACTCACCTTTGGTAAGAAATATTGCCAGCCAGGAAGGTATCAGTACCGACGAGCTGGATAAAATACCCGGAAGTGGTTCAGAAGGCCGTTTAACAAAAGATGATCTTTTGAATTATCTCCAGCATAAACAAAAATCAGCTCCTGCTCAAAAAACAGAAGAACCGGTACAACAACAGGCTCCTGTAACAGCAAGTGCTTATACACCTCCTCCTGTAGCGGCACCAGTTGCGCAACCGGTTAAAGGAGAAGAACAACAAAGACCAGCTGCATCTGTATCGGGTGCTGATGAGGTTATTGAAATGGATAGGATGCGTCGTTTAATTGCCGATCATATGGTGATGAGCAAGCAAACCTCTCCTCATGTTACTTCATTTGTTGAGGCCGATGTTACCAACCTGGTGTTGTGGCGCGAGAAGGTAAAAAACAGCTTTGAAAAACGCGAAGGGGAAAAAATAACCTTTACACCAATCTTTATCGAAGCTGTTGTAAAAGCCATTAAAGATTTCCCGATGATCAACATTACCGTAAATGGTACCCAGATTATCAAAAAAGCAGCTATTAACATCAGTATGGCTACTGCTTTACCAAGTGGTAACCTGATAGTTCCTGTAATTAAAAAAGCCGATGAGCTAAATCTGCTGGGTATTACCAAAGCGGTAAATGATCTGGCCAACCGTGCCCGTGTTGGTAAGCTGCAACCCGATGATGTAAAAGATGGTACTTTTACCATTACCAATGTAGGTTCATTTGGTAACGTAATGGGTACGCCTATTATTAATCAACCACAGGTTGCCATCCTGGCTGTTGGTGCTATCAGGAAGAAACCTGCTGTGATCGAAACAAAAGAAGGGGATATGATCGCCATTCGTCACATGATGTTCCTGTCGTTATCATATGATCACCGTGTGGTTGACGGTGCTTTGGGCGGGTCATTTGTACGCCGTGTAGCCGACTATCTCGAACAGTGGGATCAGAACAGAGCGATATAATTTAATTTATATATAACAAAAAGCCGGGTATTGCCCGGCTTTTTGCGTTTATTGGAGAATCATCCCTTTAATATTTTAGCCTTTTCGCCGTCAAACTCTTCCTGCGAAAGAATTCCTGCATCCAATAGTTCTTTTAAATCCAAAAGAGCTTGTTTTTTACCCGCCATATCATTTTTAGGGGCGGCCTGAATCGGCTCTGTCGCCTTAGCAAAATCTGAATTTGTGCCATTGGCCGGACTTGCCTTTAATAAAAGTTCCGTTATTTCATTGTAACCTTTAATGTTGGAGTAATCAATTGCCTTTTGCTCTTTGGCATTTACTATAGAAGCATCTGCATTGTTTTCGAGCAATAGCTTCACCATATCTTTTTTGCCGTTTGCCGCAGCATAATGCAATGCACTATTCCCACTTTCATCCTGCACATTAATTTGAGCGCCCTTATCCAGCAGTAACTTGATCATGCTTATATGACCACTTTTTGCTGCCACATGAATTAAGCTTTCGCCCCCGTAATTGTAGGTGTTACTTAGTGAAAAATTACTGTCAGAAGCCAGGTTGTTGGCGGTTTCAACCCAATCAAGGTAGGAGTACATCGAGTCGGTAGTGTCATTTACCGGTTTTGCATAATTAACATCAACGCCGTTGTTTAAAAACAGTTCAACGCTCTCTTTTTGATTATTTGAGCAAGCATACCAAATTGGCGATAGTCCATTTTTTGAAGCCACAAAAACATTCGCACCTCTATCTACCAATAATTTAGTGAGCATGCGGTTGCTATCGTAACAACTTATTAAAAGGGCCGATTCACCTGCATGGTTCACGTGGTTAATATCTGCTCCATTATCAAGCAAAAGCTCTACCATGGGGATGTTTTTTGATTTGGCCGCATACAACAGTGGTGAATTCCCTAATTTATCAGTCGTATTTATATTGGCTCCCTTGCTCAATAAAAGCTTTACAATTTCGCGGTTACGCCAGCCAGCAGCCACTAGTAATGGTGTTTCTGCCTCATTATTTTCTATATCTACATCGGTTGCTGTTTCTAAAAGTTTCTCTAAAATCTCAATCTGCGCATTGAGGGCGGTTAAATGTAACAGACTATTGCCTTTAAAATCTTTAATTGACGTATTTGCACCCTTATTTAAAAGGTACAAGGCTGTTTGTTTCTGCTTCTGTAATAGGGCAAAATAAAAAGGAGTTTCCCCGGCATGATCTTCATAATCCAGCACAGCGCCTTCATCAATTAATATTTTAACCAGATCCAAAAAGCCTTGGTGTGCCGCGTAATGCAGCGCCGTACGGCCTTTTTCGTCGGTATATTTTACATCAACTTCTTTGTTTTGTAATAAGAGCTCAGCAATTTTTCTTTTCCCGCTTTCGCAGGCTATGATAAAAGACATGGACATATTTAGGTAGATTTAATAGTTCAAGATTAAGCATTCTGCTCGTTTTTCATCAGGAGTTCAACCGTTTTAATCTTCAGGTTATCGTCAGATGCAAGCATTAAAGCGGTTTGATCTTTATTATTGGTGATACTGGCATCTGCGCCATTCTCCAATAGTAATTTTACTTTTCTATAGGTTTCTTTAGCTTTTCGCTCCTCATAGTTAACATTATAGGCGCAAACTTTATGCAGCAGGGTATTACCCTCATTATCCTGCCGGTTAATGTCTAAAACTCCGGTATCAATAATGGTTTCTAAAACTGCAGGATCTTTTTCGGCAATCAGGTTAACAGGGGTAGCAGGATTTTGGTAATACAGACTTTCCTGGTACAAATCGGCTCCGTCATGGATCAATTTGGATAATAATTCAAGCGTGCTTTCTGATGGGCCGGTTATCATCCTCATGTATTCAAACAGCAAACTTACCTGGTTTTTATTCAATAAATCAAACTGTGGAGTATCGTATTCGCGCAGTTGATTATACAAACCTAAATTTTGCTGATGGGCCACAGCATAGAAAAAAGCGGTATTGCCATCTTTATCTATATGATTCGGATCCGCGCCATTTTGCAATAACAGGTCGATGTATTCCTTCCTGTTGCGTTCAATGGCGGCTATCAATGGCGTTTTTTTAACAATATTGGCATCATTGATATCCAAACCTTCATTAATAAGCAAAGACAAATAGGATAATGAAAGCTCAGGATACCGTGAATAAGTATTAATAACCTGGTGGAGCAAATTTTCCTCCGCATTATTTTTAAAGTTTATATTGCAACCGGCCTCGATCAAAATTTTGATGTGCTCCAGTTTGGCGAAATTTTCAAAGAAATAACTCAATAGCGTTTTGGCACCAACTTCATCATTGATACTATCGAATTTGGTCATGAAATCCCTGAGAAAACCGTTGGACTCACTATCGTCGGATAAATTGCGAATTATACTGGCAAAGATGCTTTTGTCGAAACTATCATACTCATAAATGTCTGTTTCTATGGTTTTATCTTTTACAAAATAGTTCAGTATTTCAAATTGTTTGTCCCGAAGCAGTTTGTCGAAAATTTGGGATTTATTAAAGTCGAAGATCGTTTTTGGGAGTTTTTCACCGTTTTTTATGGATTCCAGGGCAGAGGCATAGTCGCCAGATTGAAGCAGTTGTTCCAGCATAAATTAAGTTTTCTGCCATAGCCTCAACATTTATACCAAATTACCATTGTTAGCCAACAGTAATTTGATAGTATGTTAAAGTGGAAAAGACAATTTATTTTACCAGTTCAAAACCCCAGTCTTTTCCTTTGTCGACAGCAGGTACACCTTTAGCCATCCAAACAGGCAGTGGAGCGCCTTTTAAAAAGTGGTCAAAAAACTGCTGCTCGCGTATGGTGATGTCTTTGCGATTTTGTCTTAGCACCAGGTTATGCGCTTCGCCGTTATATTGTAAAAGCCAAACAGGTTTACCCAGGCGGCGTAACGCAGTAAACATTTCTATGCCCTGGTACCATGGCACGGCACCGTCTGCATCATTGCTCATGATCATTACCGGTGTTTGTACTTTTGGGAGCTGAAATAAAGGAGAGTTTTCGATATAAAGCTCTGGTTTTTCCCACAACGTTGCGCCAATGCGACTTTGGGTTTTTTCATATTGAAATTGCCTGTTTACACCCGATTCCCAGCGTATACCACCGTAGGCCGATGTCATATTAGCTACGGGAGCGCCTGCCCATGCGGCTGCATACATATTGGTTTGTGTTATCAGGTAGGCTACCTGGTAACCTCCCCAGCTTTGCCCCTGAATACCGATATGGGCCGCATCCACCCAGGAATTCTTTTTAAGTGCTTCTACGCCCGAATTGATATATTCAACCGCTGATGCGCCGGGGTGACCGGTTTGATAGCTGATATCAGGTGCGAAAACCAAATAGCCATTACTCACAAAGTAGGATATCGGCAAACGGGAAGGAGTAGGGGCCGGAGCGATGTAGTTATAAAGTCCTTCTGATAGTTTTTCATAAAAATATACGATCATCGGGTACTTTTTAGCTGGGTCGAAATCTTCGGGTTTATACAAAATACCCTCAGATTTGAACCCTTTTGGGGTTGTCCATTTCACCAGTGAAGCCGTACCCCAGTTGTATTCGGATTGTTGGGGGTTGATATCGCTTAGTTTAGTTTCTTTTTTCAGATCGGTTGATACATACAGATCCGGTGGAAGCTCATAACTGGCTTTGGTGTAAATGTAGGCGTTGGCATTTTTAGCTTTCAACAGATCACCATAACTTACCGGGTTCATATTAACCTTTTCAGGAATAGCATTACTCTCGGGGTATTTGGTATAATAACCCCATTGTTTATTTACTTCATTTTGGGTTTGCAGCCACATCTGTTGCTTTAACGGAATATACTTTTGTTCAGGGTCTGTAGCGTCGTATCGGATGATCAATTTGTTTTTACGACCTATACCGTTGGTGAAGCTGGTTACAGCCCCTGTAGCCGGATCTATCTTCCAGATATCATATCGGTCGTATATCAAAAATGCTTTGTCGCCCTGCAGCCAACCGGCCATCCCATAATCCGGTGCAAAATCGGGAACGTCATTCAGTTCATCGCCCATTTTTGTGCCGATGGTGGCCGTGAGATTGCTTTTTTGTCCGTTAGCAATAGTATAACAAAACCAGTTTTGCTGTTCCAGATCAAACCAGATCACATATTTACCGTCGGGGGATATGCGGTACCTCGCCCTCGAACCCGCGTTGATGAGGCGTTTGTTACCACTTTTGGTATCAATCAAAATAGCCTGTTGTTTGGTGCCGCCTTGCCATTGTGCTTGTATGCGGGCTCCTGTATCAGTTACGCCCAAAACATAGCGGGCATCTTTATTTTCGGCCACCAGTACTTCCTGCACGGCCTTACTGCCCAATTGTAAGAGTTTTGGCTCAGCCTCATTGGGTTTTATTACCGCCAGATAGCTGCGTTTTAATTCTGTTTGCAGGTTTTTTAGCTGCTGTGGCTGCAGATAATCGTCTTTATAATTCCAGATATCCAGCTTCGCTACTTCAAAATCAACAATAGTAGTATCGGCAGGTTTGGGAATTGGGGCAGTTCCAAAAAATAAATTACCGCCGCTTTTGCTGAAATAAACCTTGCCATCGCCGCTTACCACCCAATGCTCTGGAATGCCTTTTGCCCCAGCCTCTGCTACAACCGCCGCGCTGTCGCGGGTACTGGTATAATAATAGAGTTTAAATGGTTTAACCAGTGCTTTTTCCGGATTCTTTTCAGCTGTGAAAGCCAGCTGTTTTCCTTCATCATCAATCGTAATATTGCGGTAATTACCCCGACCAGTACTAATAGCCTTAAGTGCGTTTTTATCAATATCATACACATACATACCCGATTTAACATCTTTCTGCTTTGCAGGCGCGGTTACGGCAAATGCCAATAACTTTCCGTTTTTGCTTAACTGGTAATCGGTGGCGTATTTGAATGTACGTGTTGTACCAGCGCCCCCCAATTTACTCACTGTTAAATCGGAGCCTTCATGTGTTGTGGGTGCAATAGTTGCACTTACAGCCTTCTTTGAAGTATCATTAGGCAGTGGTTTCTTAACTGTATCAGCGCTGGCCAGATAAGCTACAACAGCGGCATTTGCCGATAATTTAAACGATCGGATAGCCGGTACTTTGGTTATGGATTGTGAACCAAGTGTAATAATACCCATCGTATCCTTTGGAAAATCGGCCTGTTTTTTCTTCTTGATTTTAGCTTCGCGAATAGATTTATAAAAAGGTCTGATCAGGAAAGTAACAAACCTGGAGTCGCTACTAAAAGTGGCTGTATCGGCACGTGGTACCCTTATTTTAGCGGTATTAGTTGTATTGGTGATCACCAGTTCGGCATCGCCCTGTTGTGGTTTTATGACGTAAAATATCCATTTGCCATTATTGCTGATGTGCTGGTTGCTGATGCTTTGCCATCCATCAAAAACAGAATTGTCCAAAGGTTTTTTTGCAGCTTTTTGGGCGGATACACTAAGAAAACAAAAAGATGAAAATAACAGGAGTAGGGCTTTACGCATAGGAAACTTAAGTAAGAGTTAAATATGCTAAAAACAGGGCATTTATAAAAATTCAGCCACAGGAAAGTTACAATAGGATTTGAAAATAAGGTTGGTAAAAGCCCGGATCCATTAATTATAATGCTTGTTAGGTGAGTTATTTTGTGATAAAAAGTGGGTTTACACGGTTTACACTTTTTTATGGTTAACATGAAGTTAAATATTTGATAATCAATTTATTGTATTGAATTTATATCGAATAATGCCTTAAAAGTGTAAACCCACTTTTATAACAAAAGGGGGGCTTCGGGAGACCACAAGGTGACTGTGAAATATAAAAAAAGAGACACATATGACGTGTCTCTTTAACCTGCCTTAAATGTAGAGACGCGTCGCATGCGCCTCTTAATAGGTAGCTTATATCATTGCTTTATTTAAAGCTTTAATGGCTTCTTTAAAGTCTTCGCGGGCTACCAGGAACTGGATGTTAACCTTGCGCAGGGCAAAACCACAGCTCTTAATATTGATACCTTTTTGAGCCAATGCTGTAGCCGATTTAGCCAGTAAACCCGGCTGATCCATATTGGAGCCAATAAGGCAAACCATAGCCATTTTTTCTACAGTTACTTTCTCATAGTCGTTTTCAAGCTCCTGTATCAGTTTTTTATTAAAATCCTTATCCCATATCACTATCGAGATACTATTGGCGCTGGTGGCCTTAAAAGTGTAGCTCACGCCAAATTTATAGAACAGCTGCATGATATGGAAGTCGGTACCCACATTACCCACCATCGATGGGTCATAAATATCGATCATCAGCACGCGCTCGGTACCTGTAATTACTTCAACCCGTTTTTTGTCGCAAATGTACTCGCGGGTTATGAGTGTACCAGGGTGCTCTGGCTGGAAGGTGTTTTTGATCCTGAGGTCGATATCATGAATTTCCAAGGGTTTTGATGCCTTGGGGTGGATGGCTTCCATGCCCACATCTGCCAGCTGATCGGCCACATCATAGTTGGTATTACCTACGGGGAAGCAATTTTCCACACCAACCAGTTCAGGATCGGCCGTGCATAAATGATATTCTTTATGGATAATGGCCTCCTCCGGTTTAACGGCCACCGCTATTTTGCTAAAAGTAACCTCCGAGTATCCGCGGTCAAATTCGCGCATGATACCTTCGGTGCCTTTGGTGTAACCGGTTACAATAGTGATGGTATTCTCAAAATCAATATGTTGCAGGTCTTTCTTTATGCGTTGGTCGATGGTGAACGAGCGGTGGTCATGAAAGCCGCTCAGATCAACAAACGTGGCATTGATACCCATATTTTGCAGGATATTGGTAAAGTTAAATGCTGAGTGGCTTTCGCCGATTGATGCCAGGATCTCGCGGGCAGCCAGCAAAACGTCGTCTTTATTTACATAGCCCGAAGCCAGGATGTTGGCTATGTTTTCCAGATAAGTCTGCGCGTCTTTAAGGCGTTGCTCAATAAATTTATCGGCCTCGGCAATGTTTAATCCAAGGCTTTCATAACTTTTATTGATCTGCTTTAACTTTACTATAAGGGCCTTAAGCGGCTTATGAAAATCTTTATAAGTCGCCAGTTTATGGTAAACACCCGGCGCACCGGTTTTTTTGTTTTCGAGCAGGAGATTGGTTACCCCTGAAAAGGCCGATACGACAAAGATGCGGTTGTACAATTGTTGTCCGGAACGTTCAAATAGGATGATGTTTTTGATCACATCATTTAAGGCGGTCATAGAGGTACCACCGATTTTTTCGACTGTTAACATTTTTATAAATAAACGCTTTTAGCGCATGGGTGCCAAAACTGTACCATCGGTAAAATAATGGCTTTTTAGTTGATATGGCGCGTTCAAAGAATTGTTTTTTAGATGGTTATATTTTCTGTGCTAATTAAGCAGATATATCAAAATAAAAGATATTTTTTACGATATAATTATTCATCCTTCTTGTAAAGGTCGCCTGCCTTTTCGGCCGAAAGCTTAATGCCTTTGATCATGGCCGAGCTGAAGCCATTGTGCTCCATTTCATTTAAACCTGCAATGGTACATCCACTTGGCGAAGTAACCTTATCAATTTCCTGCTCGGGGTGTGATGCCAGCTGCAGCAGCAGATCGGCAGCGCCCTTAGCTGTTTGAGCGGCCATTTTTAAAGCATCATGTGCATGGAAGCCTATTTCGGTACCACCTTGCGATGCCGCACGGATAGAACGCAGGAAAAATGCTATACCACAGGCACAAAGCGCGGTTGCAGATGTCATCAGTTCCTCGTTGATCTGGATGCTCATTCCCACAGTATCAAAAAGCGACTTTACCATGTTTATATTTTTATTGGTACCATTATCGGTAGCTATACAGGTCATGGAATGGCCAATAGCTATGGCTGTATTCGGCATGGCCCTGATTACCTGTACGTTCAGATCGAGCTGCTGGCGAATATCATTACAGGTAACCCCGGATATTACGGAAATGATCAATTGCTTTTCGGCTTTTATAGCAGGCTTTATTTCATCCAGTAGTTTGTTAAGTTGTTGGGGGAGTACGGCCAACACAATAATGTCTGCCTTTTTTACCGCTTTGATATTATTGTCGGTAGTGTGATATCCTAATTGAGCGTAATCAGCCAGGGCCGATACATTACGACGGGTGAGTGAAATTTGCTGGGGTTTGCAAATATTTGCTTTGACCAACCCTTTGGCTAATGACAGCCCTATGTTACCAGAGCCTAAAATGGCTAAATGCTGTGATGAATTCATGCGTTTTTACTTAAACGTGTTCCAAATGGTTTATTTTCTTTTAATTGTCCCAGGTCGTCAGATTTACCTATGATCACTGCCTTAACACCGCATGCAATGGCGGTAAAAGCGTTATCAAGTTTGGGCAACATGCCGCTGTGTATAATGCGCTGGATCTTTAATTCTTCGTAACGTATCGGATCAATTTCCCTGATTAGCGAATCTTCATCATCAATATCCTGAAGTACACCCTTTTTCTCGAAGCAATAAATAAGTGTGGTTTCGTACAATGATGACAGTGATACGGCAAGTGCCGAGGCAATGGTATCGGCATTGGTATTTAATAATTGCCCTTCGCCATCATGCGTCAGCGCACAAAAAACGGGAGTGAAGCCAGCCTGCATTAAGCGGCTTATATTTTCGGGGTTGATGGAATTTTCATCAATATCGCCTACAAAGCCATAATCAATGGTTTTTACCGGGCGTTTTTTGGCCTTGATAAAATTACCGTCGGCACCTGTTAAACCGATAGCGTTATTGCCAAAACGCTGTAGTTGTGCCACAATGTTCTTATTAATCAGGCCGCCGTATACCATGGTTACCACTCTTAGGGTTTCAATATCGGTAATACGCCTGCCATCAACCATTCTGGCTTCGATGCCTAACTCTTCGGCAATTTGGGTAGCAACTTTGCCTCCACCATGCACTAATATTTTAAAACCATCCAGCCCTTCAAAATCTTTCAGAAAATGATACAGATTTTCGGAATTATCAATTACGTTTCCTCCAATTTTTATGATGTACAGGCTTTTATTGCCTTGTAACTGGGCAGAATTTGTTGAAACTGTATCAATTTTGTCCATTATAATAGTAATATAACCCTCTTGATGTTAAATTCCTATTAAATCAAACAGGAATCTGCTAAAAATATGAATTTATAGCGTATTTTATTCAAAAAATGTTAAAAAATGATTAATCCATTATCAGTGTAACTTTACAATTTGATTATGAAATAATTAGTAATATTGAGATTTTAAGGCATTAAACTTGCTTAAAGCTTTTATATGGATCAAAAAAAAGGTACTAAACCCCGTGTGGTTATTATAGGTGGCGGATTTGGTGGGTTGGAATTAGCCAAAAATCTTAAAAAAGCACCGGTAGACGTGCTTTTACTGGATAAGCATAATTATCACACTTTTCAGCCTTTATTGTACCAGGTGGCTGCGGGAGGTATTGCTGCTGATTCGATAGGTTTCCCTATTCGCCGGATATTTACAAGACAGAATAACTTCAGGTTTGCCCTGGCCGAAGTGGAGCGCGTAAATCCGGAAAATAATACATTGACTACCAATATTGGTACTATTTACTTTGATTACCTGATCATCGCAACGGGTTCAAATACCAACTTTTTTGGAAATAAGGAAATAGAGCATTTTGCTATGCCGATGAAAAATATCCCGGAAGCATTGAACCTGCGCAGCTTGATTCTGCAAAACCTGGAAATGTCGTTAATAGCCAAAGATCCCGAGGAGAAAGCTGCTTTAATGACATTTGTGGTGGTAGGAGGTGGCCCGACAGGTGTTGAACTTTCAGGTGCTTTGGCCGAAATGCGCCAGTTGATACTCATGAAAGATTATCATGGCCTGCGTAAACACAGCATGAAAGTTTATCTGGTTGAGGGCAAGCCCGAATTGCTGGCCGCGTTTTCGCCGGGCGCATCTGCAAAGGCCAAGAAGTTTTTGTTGGATATGGATGTAACCATTTTTAATAGTGTACACGTGCAAAGCTATAATGGTACAGAGCTTAAGATTGATGATGGTACCACCATACTCACCAAAAATGTATTATGGGCAGCAGGTGTAAAAGGGGAGGTGCCACAGGGAGTGCCTGAAACGTCTATCACCAAAGGCAATCGTATCCAAACAGATGGAATTGGTAGAGTGAATGGTTATGTTAATATTTTTGCGATAGGTGATGTATCAGCAGTAATTACTACGGATACACCAAACGGACATCCGGGCGTGGCACAGGTAGCTATACAGCAGGGGAGGCATCTGGCTAAAAACCTGGTTCAGATCATTAATGGAGAAGCAACCGTTCCGTTTAAGTATAATGATAAAGGGTCACTGGCTACCATTGGCCGGAATAAGGCCGTAGCGGATATCGGCAGGATTCACCTGCAGGGATTTATTGCCTGGGTGATATGGGGCGTGGTGCACATCATGTCATTAGCGGGTTTTACCAATAAAGGAACTATATTTTTTAGCTGGGCTATATCCTATTTTACCAAAAACAGTGATAACCGCCTGATCATCCGTTATTTTGATATTGAAACCCGGGCCATTGATCCAGAGCCTAAGTAAATCAATACCAAAATAAAACAAATGCCGGAAAGCTTATAGACTTTCCAGCATTTGCTTTAATACAGCCTGTGCAGCCCAAACGCGGTTACCGGCTTCGTGCACCACTACGGAGTTCGGCCCGTCCAGTATCTCGTCAGAAAGTTCCAGGTTACGGCGTACTGGTAAGCAGTGCATTACCTTGGCATCATTGGTGATCTTTAACTTTTCGTTGGTCAGCATCCATTCCTCGTGCTTACCCAGGATGTTGCCATAAGGCTCATAAGCCGACCAGTTTTTTACATAGATAAAATCAGCTCCTTTTAATGCTTCGTCCTGGTCATAAGCTATGTTTGCGCCCTGGGTAAAGTCGGTACAAAGTTCATAGCCTTTGGGCTGTACGATGGTAAAATCAACATCAGCTTTGCACATCCACTCAGCGAATGAATTAGGTACGGCCTGTGGTAGTGGCTTGATATGCGGTGCCCAGGTTAATACCACTTTTGGGCGCGCCGTAGTTTTTAATTCTTCGATAGTGATGAGGTCGGCCAGGCTTTGTAAAGGGTGACGCGTGGCCGACTCCAGACTTACCACCGGTACTTTACAAAACTGTACGAACTTGTTGAATATCATTTCACTATAATCCTCTTCGCGGTTCCTTAAACCAGGGAACGAACGTACACCGATAATGTCTGCATACTGCCCCATAACGCCCGCGGCTTCGCGGATATGCTCTACCGTGCTGCCATCCATGATCACGCCGTCACGAAGTTCTAAAGCCCATCCTTCCTTATCGATATTAAGCACCATCACATTCATGCCCAGGTTAAGAGCTGCCTTCTGCGTGCTCATGCGGGTACGCAAACTTGGATTGAGGAATACCAGTGCCAGGGTTTTGTTTTTACCCAGATCCTGGTTGGCATACGGATCTTGTTTTAGCTGCAAAGCTTGCTTTACAAGTGCATTGATATCGGTAACATCATTTACAGAAGAGAATAGTTTCATTAGCCCGGATATTTAATAGCGAATTATTGGTTTAAAACATTTACAAAAGCCTCTAAAAATCTGTCGGCGTGTGCTTTGGTCAAATTTAAAGCAGGTAATAACCGTACTACGTTTGGTTTAGCTTCACCTGTGAAGATGTGGTGCTTGAACAGCAAATCCTTGCGTGCGTTTGATAGCTCCTCAGGTAATTCGATACCGATCATCAGGCCCCTGCCACGTACTTCTTTAACCTGCTCCAGTTTCTTAAGTTCCTTGATCAGGTATTCGCCAATGGTTGAAGCGTTTTGTAACAGGTTATCCTCTTCTATTACTTCCAGTACGGCTAAACCTGCGGCACACGCCAGGTGATTTCCGCCAAAAGTGGTGCCCAGCATACCATAAGCCGGTTGTATTTTTGGTGAAATAATGATACCACCCACAGGGAAGCCATTACCCATACCTTTAGCCATGCTATAGATATCGGCATTTACACCGGCAAAATCCTGTGAGAAAAATTTACCTGTACGCCCGTAACCACATTGAACCGAATCGGCAATGAAAACAGCGTTATGCTGATCGCACAATGAACGGATCTTTTGCAGAAAACTTTCGGGTGCTACCTGTATGCCGCCAACACCTTGTATGCCTTCAATAATAACAGATGATATTTCATTTCCATGACCGGCAAAGGCTTGTTCTAATGCAGCTTCATCCGCCCATGGTAAAAATATTACGTTATCTGTTTCATTAATTGGGGCTACGATCTTAGGATTGTCGGTAACGGCGACCGCCAAAGAGGTACGACCATGGAACGCTTTGGTAAAAGCGATCACTTTTTTCTTGCCATTATAAAACGAAGCCAGTTTTAAAGCGTTCTCGTTGGCTTCGGCACCGGAATTACACATAAACAATTGGTAATCATCCTTGCCGGATACTTTACCTAATTTAGCTGCTAATTCTTTTTGGATAGGGATTTCGATAGAGTTAGAGTAAAAACCCAGTTGGTGTAACTGATCCTCCAAACGTTTTACATAATGCGGATGGGTATGACCGATAGATATTACGGCATGACCGCCATACATATCCAGATATTCAGTACCATGATTATCATAAACCAGGCTGCCCTGGCCTTTTACTATATTGATTGGGTTAACAGGATATACGTCGAATAAATTCATTTTTGAAAAAGATAATAGATTAAAAACTTAAATTAAACAGTGCTGTAATTGTGGCGAAAGCTTAAAAAGCGGTCGCCTTAAGTCGTAGCCCTGCGCGCTCATCTAAGCCAAATAACAAATTCATGTTTTGCACTGCCTGGCCCGAGGCGCCTTTAAGTAAATTATCCAGTATGCTGATGATTAATAGTTTACCCTCGTGTTTACTCACTTGAATAAAGCACTTGTTGGTATTTACAATCTGTTTCAGATCGATGTTTTTATTGGTTACATGGGTAAAGGGATGGCCTTCATAATAGCTTTTATACAATTCCAACGCTTTTTCCTCACTCAGATCGCTATCAGTATAAATAGAGGCTATAATACCACGGGTAAAATCGCCACGATAAGGTATAAAGTTGATGGCTTTGTTAAAATCGCCCTGTAATTGCTTTAACGATTGACCGATCTCATTTAAATGCTGATGGTTAAATGCCTTATAAACAGACAGGTTATCATTACGCCAGGTAAAGTGCGATGTAGGCGCCAAACTCTGACCGGCACCGGTTGAGCCGGTTGTGGCTGCTACGTGTACCTCGCTATTTAATAAACCTTTTGAGGCCAGGGGTAACAAGCCTAATTGTAAACAGGTAGCAAAGCAACCTGGATTAGCAATGTTATCGGCGGTTTTTATGGCTTCACGGTTTAATTCCGGTAATCCATACACAAAGCTTTTATTTTTGAATTTTGAGCTTTGAGTCAATCTAAAATCCTGACTCAGGTCGATTATTTTGATGTGATCAGGAATAACGGTTGATTCCAAAAACTTCTTAGCATCACCATGGCCAACACACAGGAAAAGCACATCTATAGCAAACGACAATTCGCCGGTGAAACGCAGGTTGGTATCGCCAAAAAGGTCGGTATGAACTTCATGAACATAGTTACCTGTGTTGCTATTGCTATTTACAAAAGCTATCTCTACATCGGGGTGGTTGATGAGTATACGCAGCATTTCGCCACCTGTATATCCCGCACCGCCGATAATGCCCGCGCGTACCTTATTTGATGTTGATCCTGTCATTGTTGGTTGATGGATAAGAGTATAAAATAAATTCCAGATCGCTCCGGTCGTTATTACTGATAAAATGCTTTTGACCGGGTAATATCTCTATTCCCTGTTCTGGTTTTAATTCGGTAACGTTACCATCTATATTGAAAGTAGCCCTCCCTTTTAAAATAAAGAATACCTGTGTAGCTTTTTCGTGGTAATGCAATTGCTCGGCAGTATCCGGTGGCATTAATTCCTGCTTAACAGACAATGCTTCGGTGTCAATAAAGGTCCAGCCGTGGCAATCATCACCCCAATTATAATGCTCAAGGCATTCGCCCTTAGAGAAAGCCCCCCGACCCCCTAAAGGGGAAGTTTGATCAACTGTTTTATTTTGAGTACTGTCCATTTATATTTTGTTAAGCATTATTTGCTCCCCCTTCAGGGGGCTGGGGGGCATTAACTTTATGATAGATCATAACCTGGTTGCCGAATATTTTCGAGAATCCTTTAACATCCTCGCCAGACCATGAATTATTCATTTCGCCATAGCTGCCAAATTTGTTTGACATCAGATCGTGATCTGACTCGATACCTACTACCTGGAAGCGATACGGGTGCAATTGTACAAATACCTTGCCGCTTACGTTTTGCTGGGTATCTGTTAAAAATGCCTCCATGTTACGCATGATAGGATCGTGGAACTGTCCTTCGTGTAGCCAGTTACCATAGAAAGCAGACAACTGATCTTTCCAGGTCAGCTGCCATTTGGTCAACACATGCTTCTCTAAAGTATGGTGCGCTTTGATGATCACCATTGGAGCGGCGGCTTCAAAACCTACGCGACCTTTAATACCGATAATGGTATCACCTACGTGAATGTCTCTGCCAATACCATAGGGCTGGGCAATAGCTTGTAAAGCCTGGATAGCTTTTGTTGGGTGATCATATCTTTCGTTGTCGATGCCAATCAACTCACCTTTTTCAAAAACAAGTTCCAGGTTTTTTACTTCCGATTCGGTAACCTGGGTAGGCCAGGCCTCTTCAGGTAATCCTAAATTAGAGGTAAGAGTTTCTTTACCACCTACCGATGTTCCCCAGATGCCTTTGTTGATAGAATATTTGGCCTTTTCAAAGTTCATATCAACACCATGTTTTTTCAGGTATTCGATCTCTTCCTCGCGGCTCAGTTTCAAGTCGCGGATAGGGGTAATGATCTGTACCTCGGGAACCAGGATGTTGAAGATCATGTCAAAACGTACCTGATCGTTACCGGCACCAGTACTGCCATGCGCTACAAATTCGGCACCTATTTCTTTGGCGTAGTTAGCAATAGCAGTTGCCTGGCTTACACGCTCGGCACTTACCGAAAGGGGATAAGTGTTATTTTTTAAAACATTACCATAAATCAAAAAGCGAACACAGGTATTGTAAAAGTTTTTGGTTTCATCAACCACATGGTGCGAGGTAACCCCCATTTTGTAGGCACGTTCTTCTACTCCTTTTAATTCCTCGTTGCTAAAGCCACCGGTATTTACAATAACGGAGTGAACTTCGTAACCAAGATCCTGTGTTAAATATATGCAGCAAAATGAGGTGTCTAATCCGCCGCTATACGCTAATACTACTTTTTTCTTCATCGTTTTTTGAGCTTAAGGCTAAAAGCGGAAGGCTTAAAGCTTTTTCTTTTCAATTTATGTGTATTTGTTATTATAAATTCATTTTGCTTTAGGTATTTCACCCTTCGCCTTTTACCTTAATCGTTATCGTGATGGATCCTTTTCTTAATGGCATTTTCAATACGCTCAAGCAAGGTAGCCTTGTGGGTGATCCTTTTCATTTTCTCCTCATCCTGTTTTTGTTTTTCGGCAGGATCAAACAGCATAGCGGTGCACATGCAGTTTTTACGCTCTTTGCTCATCAAAATATCGTAATTGACACAACTTTTGCAGCCTGCCCAAAAGTTCTCGTCCTGGGTAAGTTCAGAGTAGGTAACCGGTTCATAGCCTAATTCGGAGTTAATCTTCATTACGGCCAAACCTGTGGTTAAACCGAATATTTTAGCTTCCGGGTATTTAGTTCTGGAAAGCTGGAAAATGCGGTGTTTAATAGCTTTGGCTAATCCTGCTTTACGGAATTGTGGATTAACAATAAGCCCCGAATTAGCCACAAAATCGCCGTGGCTCCAGGTTTCAATATAGCAAAAACCTGCCCAGGTGCCATCCTTATGCAGGGCTATAACTGCTTTGCCTTCCAGCATTTTATTAGCAACATATTCGGGCGAGCGTTGGGCTATACCAGTGCCCCTGGCTTTGGCCGATTCGGCCATTTCAACACATATTTGAGGCGCATAATCTACATGTTGTGCAGTAGCAACCTGAATATCAAAATCTTGTATGGTCATTAAAATAGATATTACCGTTAAATTAATTGGCTTTTTAAGCCTTAATAATTAGATGGTTTTTAAAAGAATAAGTTTAAATACTTTATTCTTTAGCGGTGGTTTTGTTACAGGGAATTAATTCAAACCCGTGGCATATAGGGCCTTCGTCGGGGAGGGCAGCATAAAAAAACAGTTGAAACCAAAGCAGCGGCAGCCGGAGCAAATGTTGCTCTTATTGCGGGCTTATTTAAGCTTTGTAGATTCATTTTTTTGTGGTATTACTGTGTTTTTAATTTGGGTGCAAATTATTGCATAAAATTTTACTTATGCAAGAAAAAAATGATTTAATAACGTTAAGATTATATTCGGTTTTTTGAGGTGGCGGTTTCAGCCTTTAAAGACCAATGATTCGATGGCATACCCACCAACTTTTTAAACCTCAGATTTTAACATTTTTTTGATCAAAAACAGGGCGAAAAACCTCAAAAATCTTTGAAAAAATATAGAAGCTAACACTTTTAACAAATTTTTAGACACTTTTCGCGGCTTTTTAAAACTTTAAAAAGTTTTAAAAAATTAGTCTAATATTTAGATCGACTTTCTTTTAACTCAACGGCCCGGTTATCCAATAAGGAGAACCGGGCCGTTGGCAGGCACAAGAATGCGTTGGTTTTCGCTCAGAAGAAGGGGAGCAGATAGTTTTGACGGCTCCTATCATTTACTTTTTCTCTTCAAACTTATCCAACACAAATCTTAACTTCTTATTGGAGTCATCTACTCTTTCGGCAGTTAGGGTAACTTTTCCGTCTTTACCTTCAATGGTGAGGATGTAGTCTTTTTCGCCGTTTCCATCTTCATCACTGATGGTGGTTTTGATCACTGATTTGCCCTCCTTAAATGGTGTTTTCCAGTCACAGGTGTTTGATTTGATAGTCCCGGTAAGCGTTTGTTTCCCGTTTTCGATATTAACGGAAATGTTTTTGTCGATTATTTCAATAACCGTTTGCTCATCGACAGCCCTCTCCAGGTTGTTACTGCCATCCAGATGTTCGGTTTTTGAGGTTACCAGATTTAATTTCTTGTCGCATTGTGCCAGGCAAGCGGCACTGCCCGCTAATAGCAACAGCAGGGCGATAATGGTTGATTTCATGGTTTTTGCTTTATTTAATTTGAAACTTAAATAAAGATAGGTGTTTTAAATAGTATTATGCAATACATAGTACTATTTTATGAAATAAAATTCTTAATTATTTGATAATGAATAAGTAAATTATTTAATTGAAGTGTATAGTTAAAAAATAAACGCCTGATTAACGCTTAGCCACGATATCATTGATGATCATATCGGCGTGGATACGCGAATTTTCGATAAACCATAGATGAGTATCTAAGCCGCCGCAAACTACACCGGCAAGATACAGGCCCGGCAGGTTGGTTTCCATAGTTTCGGAGTTGTACCGCGGAATGAATTTATCATCAGACAATACAATCCCCAGTTTCCGGAGGAAATCAAAATTGGGTTTATAGCCCGTCATGGCCATTACATAATCATTGGGAACGGTTACCAGTCCGTCGGGTGTCTGGATATCTACTTCGTGCTGGCGAATGGCCTGAAGGTTGGAATTAAAATATGCCTTGATGCTGCCTTCCTTAATGCGGTTAATGATATCGGGCCGTACCCAGTATTTTACCCGGCTGCTTACTTCGCTGCCACGGATCACCAGGGTTACTTCGGCGCCTTTACGATAGGTTTCGAGCGCTACATCAATAGCCGAGTTGCTGGAGCCCACCACTACTACCTTTTGCAGGGTGTAGAAATGCGGATCCTGGTAATAGTGTTTTACCTTGGGCAAATCTTCGCCCGGGATATCCAGGTTAACTGCGATATCATAAAAACCGGTGGATAGGATTACCCTTTTTGCCTGATAGGTAGCTTTGCTGGTGGTTATGGTATAAGAGCCGTTGTGTAGGGTAACATTGGTTACTTCCTCAAATAGGTTAATGGGCAGGTGATTGGAAAGCGCTACGCGGCGATAATACTCCAAAGCATCGGCGCGGGTTGGTTTGTTGTGCACGGTTACAAAAGGTACCCCACCGATCTCCAGTTTTTCTGAGGTAGAAAAGAAGGTCATGGTTGATGGATAGTTGTACAATGAGTTAACCAGGCAGCCTTTTTCGACAATAACAAAACTTAAACCGGCTTTTTGAGCAGCCAAACCGCAAGCCAAACCAATGGGGCCGCCACCTATAATGAGTATATCGAGCATGTTGCGAAGATAGGCAGTTTGAGGTTTTGCAGGAAGTAATATCGAATAATGAATTTTGAATGACGGATATCGAAGTAATTATACCAGCGTGCTGCGGTGATAACCCCCATCAATTAGCGCCCTGCTGCCTTATCCTCGTAAAGTGTCATCACGGTGCTTGTGGCCATGGCTACCACCTTGTCTTCTTCGTTTTTTACTTCACATTTATAATGGGTTATGGTTTTACCGCTTTGTAAAGGTGTAGCGGTTGCCCTTAATTTCGATTTCCATACAGGCCGGTAAAAGTTTATTTTTAACTCTATGGTGGTAAAGGACTGACCTTCTTTCATCAGGGTGGAGTGCGCTGTGCCGATGGCAGCATCGGTCAGTTCGCAGATCAATCCGCCGTGGACTGTGCCTTGCTGGTTGCCATGGATCAAGGTATCGGCGTCAATCTCAACGGTGGCGGTTCCATGATCTACAGCTGCTATACGGATAGCTAATGTTTGCGATATGGCTGTGGGGTACCTCACAATAGTTTCCATATCGGGGGTAAGGGTACCAGCTAACAGGTGTTTTAAGTATTCTAAAACTGGAATCTTAGGCATGATGTAATTTTGTATTGGTGAGCAAAACTAATTACAATACGGCTCAATTAAAATATACGGTTTGTCAGGATTTGGCCATAATAGATAGGGGGAGAATAATGAATAATGAATAATGAATGTTAAATGTTGAAGGGGAAATCATTATTCTGTTTAACTAAACGTAAAAGATCTCTCCTGACGCCTCGTTCAGGATGACAGTTGGTTATAATACAATAGTTAAATCCCTTTTGTCATGCTGAACGGAGTGAAGTATCTATATTACAACTAACATAGTGAAGAAGATCCTTCGTTCCTCAGGATGACAATTGATTTTAGAAAGAAGTGGGGATGGTTCGACATTAGGTATTGGATGTTCTATATTTATCGAACCGGGAATATATGGAGGTTTTTCCAAAAATTAGGGCACAAAAAAGGGTAAGCTACTTTTATCGCGCCGCTCAACTCTCTACCCTTGCTGTGTTCCCACCCTGGGGGAGTTCAAGAGGAGCTGGCCGTAAAAGACTTACCCCGGCGCAAATATAGAAAAAGGTTTGTTTATGGTTAATAAATTGTTAAAAAAGATAACTGATTATCGTTTAGGTAATTATCTCCCAATGTGCCACTAATTGATCCCGACAGCGGCTAAGCCGCCAGAGGTTTTTTGCGAAAAGGGATCGTTTTATGCACTTTATACCGATCATTTTTGTTGTCGATTTCCTTTTCCAGTATGGTTAAACATTCAGCCAAAAACGTGTCACGGTATTCCATTTCCTGAAAATAAGGCCATAATTTGTTGAATGAAGCTACCGGTATATTCCGGGCGATGGTAAGATGAGGGGTGATTCTCCTGGTTTTCATTCTTAAAGCACCTTTAACCTGGTTAAACCAGTCCTCGGTTATTTTATCCAAATCTACTTTGGCGTATATGGTTCGGAAATGGGGACCGTGCTTAAAAAAGTCAAATCCATTAATTTTAAGCTTATGCTGTGGTATGGTTCGCACCTTAAAGCCCACCATTTCATAGAAAGGAGTGAGGAGCAAGGGTTTTAATGTAAGCTGATGAACCTCGTCCCTAAAAGATTCGATGGTGATGTGTGCCCGCGCGTACATCCCCGGAAACTTCCCGATGCGTTTAACACATTCCTGTTTAAATAAGCCAACTTTTTTATCCACGTGCTCTGGAGGGGAAATAACGGTAAGATAATCTCTGTTGTTCATGACTATGTGTTTAAAAAAGGTTTATCTGATCTATTTGGTTATCGGCTGCTGCTTGTCGGCTCATAATAGCTTCGGCGGTATTGGCTGCGGCTTTTTTGTTTTTAAATTCAAAAATTTTAAACGGCCGCCATTGTGGCTCATGAGCAAATGTTTCGCGTTTAAGCATAACCAGCTCATTTACCCAAAAAGGTTCCACCAGTTTTTTATGACGGAAATTTGGCCATAAGCGTTCAAAATCGGGCCCGGCAACGTCGCGGACTACCGTTATATGTGGTACAATAGCTTTGCGGATGCTCAGCTTTCTTTTAAGCTGGGTTAGCCATTCGTCAACAGCAGGGGTGATCCTGATGTGGGCGTAAATGGTCATGCGGTTATGCAGATGCTGGAAAAACTTAAAACCATCTACATGCAATAAAGCGGGCGGCAGCTCATTCAGGCTTTTCTCCATCCGGATTAAATTGGTTTCGGCCATAAAGGGCTTTTGCCGCTCTAGGTGGTGAACCGAAATGTGTGCCGGTGAATCCATGCTTTTATAATTGCCAATTAATTTAGCGGAGGCTTTTTTATAGCGGGCAATTTCGTGCTTTATAGCCTCTGGAGGCGAAAGCAGGAATAAATAGTCTTCATACATGTACATGGCAGCTGGTTTTGATGAAACAAAAATGCTAATATTTTTAGTAAAATACTAAATTTATTTTCATATTTGTGCATGGATGTTAAGCGGCATATTGTACATATCGACCTTGATTCATTCTTTGTATCCGTAGAGCGCAAATTTGACCCCAGTCTGATAGGTAAGGCAGTGATTATTGGCGGCTCGGTTGACAGGGGAGTGGTATCCTCATGCAGCTATGAAGCGCGGGCTTATGGTGTACACTCGGCCATGCCTACCCGGCAGGCGGTAAAGCTTTGTCCGCATGCTATTGTGCTTCATGGCAGCCATGGTCGCTATTCAGAAGCCTCACGCGAGGTTACCCAGATCATCCATGACTCGGTACCGCTTTATCAAAAAACATCTGTTGATGAGTTCTACATCGATTTAACGGGTATGGAGCGTTTTCATGATTGTTACCAGATTGCCAGCAACCTGCGCCAAAAAGTGATCCGCGAAACCGGTTTGCCTATTTCTTTTGGAATGGCATCGGGTAAAACCGTAGCCAAAATGGCCACCAACCAGGCCAAACCCAACGGACAGCTATATATAAAGCATGGCGAAGAGCTGGCATTTTTGGCACCACTGCCTATCGGTAAAATACCGGGCCTGGGCGAAAGCACTTGTCAAAAAATGTATCAATATGGTATTGAAAAGATCGGCGACCTGCAGCGTACCAATATCCGTTTTCTGGAGGCTGTTTTTGGTAAGGCTGGAAAATATTTATGGGAAAAGGCCCATGGGATTGATCATAGTGAGATCGTTCCGCATAGCGACCGTAAATCGATATCAACAGAACATACCTTCGGCAACAATGTGAACGATCCGCGTACGTTGGAAAATATTCTGGTATCTATGACCGAGGAGTTATCCGGCAAATTGCGCCGGGAAAATAAGCTATCCTCCTGCATGGCCATCAAGATCCGCTATGCCAATTTCGAAACCCACACACAGCAGCAAAAGATACCGCTTACTGCTGCCGAGCATATCCTGATCCCAGGCGTTAAAAACCTACTCAAAAAAGCCTGGAACCAACATCGCCCCGTGAGGTTGATAGGCGTGAGACTAAGCGACCTGTGTACCGGGAGTTACCAGATCAATTTATTTGAGGACAACGAAGAGCAGATCAGACTTTACCAGGCTATGGACAAGATTAATTTTAAGTTTGGCGATAAAACCGTTTGCCGCGCCGCCGGCATGGAAATAGGCACACGTAATTTTAACCCATTTATGAGAGGGTGATAATGAGAACCAAGATATTAGAGTCAAGAACCAAGAAAATTATAACCTGCGATAGCTTTAGAGGCATTTATGCACATCAACAATAAATGTTTTTTGCCTTGATTCTTGACTCTAATATCTTGATTCTTGATCAGGACTCGTGACTTTGAGCTCCCTTTCGGCCATAAAGGCAAAAGAATCGCGGTAGTCAACAGATAGCTTATCGCCTTTGAATTTAAAGTGGTATGGAGTCCCGGTGCCAATGCCTTTGATGGTTAATTGGTTATTGCCCGTGTATTCAAACCAGCGGGAGGGTTGATCTGTAATTGCACTTGATGTATGCACTTCTGCTTTGGGTGAGCTTTGAACGGTTTTTTCTTCCCTAAGCCAGGCTTGTCGTTTTTTTCCGCAGCAATTCATATGGTTATTGGTTTTTGTCGGTTAGTTTAAATAGAAAGCATGCCGCCCCCGAGAGCGCCAGCCAAATGATGATACCCTGTAACCATTGATTACACATTAGTACAGCAAAAGGGATGGCTACCCACATACTAAGGCAATAAAAGCAATCGAGCAGGTCTCCGAAGAAACCCTGCCCGAAAAGCTTTCTGAATTTGATCACGATATCAAATGGCCCATCTTCCTGTGAAAACAGGTGCGAGATGCGCCAAATGGCCAGCGTGCAAATTATAAAACCGGTGACGTTAACATCTGTCATGGATTAAGGCGCTCCATCATAATTTGTGAATAAGCATTGTATGGCCCCGAATTACCTGTATTATAACCATTGGTGACCCTTTGACTAGCAGTTAAACCAAAGGAATATATGGTAAAGTATTCTCCGGTTTTGATCCAGCCATCGCCAACGGGCCGTGGTTGTATCTGTGCGCTCACCAGGCCGGGATTACTGTAATCGTCTTGTGTACCTTTGTAACCAGGGCAGGCATCATGAACATTTGATGGATTTGATCCTCCTGGAAATGTATGTGAGCCGATAATGGTAAAATCGCCCTCGATATTGGCATTCAGATCAAGCTCTGTTCCCGGGCATCTTCCCATGGTTAAGCTGTAAGTATCCACAAAGCCATACGGATCATTGGCTTCAAATGAAAATACCATAGGTGTTTTTAGCTGTGCGTCGGTAAGGCGATACAATCCGCAGCCACCGCTTACAATAGTATTGTCATTCAATATGGCGCCAGTCATCTGGAATTGCAGACCTTTATTATGGATATACAGCGCGATCAGGTCGGTAGCGTTGGTTACGTGAGCGCCAGCGGCATCATAGCCATCTACCCGTACATAAAATGTACCAGGTGTGGTTATACCCGCTATCACATCATAAAGTGCGGTATTGAGCTGCATGTACCTGTCGAAATTGGAAAACTCCCAGTCAACGCCATCTACAAATATTTGCCGCTGGATGTTCATATAAGCCGGAACCGCGCCATTTAAAGTTCCGCCCACAGCTGGATAAAACGGACCTACATCGTCGCCGATATAATTGGGCTGGTTACGTTTGGAGAATTTTGGATGCTTATAATTCTGACTTACATAAGTCCATCCCGATGTTCCGGCGCGGTTAACACGGATAGTGTACCATCTGATTTTGTTATCAATGGCGCTTTTGGTAGCATCATACATACAACCCCGCATATCGATAGTGCCGTTCCAGGCGGCGCACTCTACATGAAAGCCAGCAAGGGAACTATTAACCGATATTACCCCGTTTGATTCCAGGTAATTGGAATCCCCATAACGGCGCAGTGAAGCTGTGGATGTGGAAGCCAGAGTATTCTGGTTACCACCAATGAAAACATTACCTAAGCTGCCGATGAGGTTGCCATTAAAGCAGGCCGATGAAACATGTACCGTTGATTCCGGTAAACACAGGTCTATCCTGCGCAGGTTTTGAATATTGTAGTAAGGTGCGCTTTCATACAATACCTGGTATGGCGAATAGCCTGTTACTTTTACGATAATATCTGGGTACAATACCGTGTTGATATCTTCGCCCGGGCCTACGTCCGATGCATCTTCCAAACCTGGGAAGGTCATATCAAAACTAAAGCGGAAGATATAATTCCCGTTCATGTCGGTAATGGTATCGCCAAGTAAACGTCTGTCGCCGGTCCCGGTATAGGCACCACCGAGCAGTTCGGAACCGGTACGGTCATACTCCTCAAAGGTGAGGGTTAAATTGGAACCCGGGCCGCTTAGGCAATACCTGTACAAGCCACCGATATTTTTAGCCAGTGAAATGTTTTCTGCCGACTGTGCCAATATTTGTTTGGAAGCTACAGCAGGAGTAGAAGAGACCAACTGAAAATTACTGGCCGCGAATGCAGAAACGCTTTCGTCTGCCGCTTTTAGATTCCTTTTTGTTTCCACAGGAGCACTCCTGGTATACTGTAACGCGGTATTAGCTTGTG
The DNA here is from genome assembly GCF_052045695.1 of Mucilaginibacter sp. 22184. Lineage (NCBI taxonomy): Bacteria > Pseudomonadati > Bacteroidota > Sphingobacteriia > Sphingobacteriales > Sphingobacteriaceae > Mucilaginibacter > Mucilaginibacter sp. 22184. The sequence continues at coordinate 447,073 of NZ_JBQEPI010000005.1, read as the reverse complement.
TGGCTTCGTTGGTTAGGTCAAAAACTATCGGTTTAAAGTATGGCGCCGGATCGGGTGGATTAACCGGGCCGGGTATACGCTCAGGATAATACTTATTGATATAATCCTTGAGCAGCGGGTTCTTTAATGCCTGTAACAGTCCCGGATAGGTATCGATCACATATGGGAACCTGCGGCAAGGATTAAAGATGCATGAGCCGCTGTAAAGTGTTACATTACCGTAAACAATAAAATCGTTGATGTTTACCGGGGCTGAACAGGTGAGCACCAGGTCGTCAAAATCGGTATCGTTACCCGCATCGTTCGATTGAATATCAAAAACATAGTTACTCCCTACCTGGTGCGGAAAGGTGAGTTTGGTTTCTGATGCCTGGAACCCTGTACCCGGATCGTTTTGAATAATAATAGACCATTGGCTCCCGGTTACAAAAACAGAGGTACCTGGTGTGCCCGGATGAGTGCCATTGGCTGATGTAGCGCCTTGTACCACAAAACGCTGTGGAAAAGCGGCCCCTTTTGATTTTACGGTAACTGTCCAGTTACCTTGCATTGCAATTATCATAGCTATTGGTTTTAATTGAGCTTACTCTTGGTTCGGATTTTCGGCTTACTCCACTGCTTATTACTAATTGGTACTGAAGCGACAGGGATGCTGTTAGGGCCGGCATTCGCTTGCGGTTGTATTATTATTCATAAAATGTTAATACACTTAGGCTGATGTAAAATTAGGTGCACGCTACAAGAATCAGGTTAGTATTTATACGTAATATGGCGAGTAGTTTTACCCGAAATACGTGCGGTATCAACGTCAAAGAAGTGAGGTGTTCTCGTCTTTTTTACCATTGGTCAAAGGGTAAATACCATTTGTCAAACTGATTTTATTACGTAGTTGGAGAGGGCTTTCTTTGAATAAAAAAGAAACAAGATGGAAACCACACAACGTCAAACCTACCTGGATTGGTTAAGGATTTTATCCATTGCCGGGGTATTATTCTTTCATTCGGCTATGCCCTTTGTTAGTGAAGATGGCTGGCATATCAAAAACGCGGAAACCAGTAACCTACTCATGGAGTCGAACCATTTTTTACACCTTTTTCGTATGCCGCTGCTCTTTTTTATATCAGGTACGGTGAGTTACTATATGATGCAGCGGCGGTCGACCTTAAGTTTTATTGGTTTACGTTTTCGCAGGTTGTTTATTCCGCTGCTGGTAGGCATATTTATCATTGTTCCACCGCAGATCTACATGGAACGCTTGGCGCATGGTTATAAAGGCAGTTTTTGGGATTGGTACCCGAGTGTATTTAATTTTGTACCCTATCCAAAGGGCGGTAGTTTCAGCTGGCATCACCTGTGGTTTATTGCTTATCTGTTTATTTATGATCTGATATTTGCCCCTGTATTTGCCTGGATGATATCATCAAAGAGTAATGCTTTCAAACAAAAGCTTGCCGTGCTGGCTCAAGGTAAATGGGTATACCTGTTAATGCTGCCCGGTATAATTTGGTTTACTTTCACCAGCTGGGACTATCCCGAAACTAATGACCTGATACATGATGGCAGTTATTTTGTTTATTGGTTGTTTTTTCTGCTGGCTGGCTTTGTTTGCATATTACAACCTAAACTAATGAACAGTTTGGAGCGTAACCGCCGGTTTGCTTTAACCATAGGTTTTTTAACCCTGGTGATGTGGGAGGTTATGAGGTGGAATAAAATAGAACCGCAGCATGAAGAAAACTGGCCATTTCATCATATACTGTTTTCTTATGCTTTTACCGCGCTAAGGCCTATAATAGCATGGGGTTGGGTTTTGGCATTAGTTGGTTATGGTAAACATTATTTTAACCGCAGCCATAAGGTGTTAAATTACTTAAACCAGGCTGTATATCCATTTTACATACTACACCAAACAGTAATTGTTCTGATTGTTTATTATATTGTACAGCTACGAAATGAAAGTATCTTGTCCAAATATATTTATACTGTAGGCATCACCTTTTTTGTAAGTGTGTTAATTTATCATTTACTGATAAGGCCCTTTGCTTTAATGCGGTTCCTGTTTGGCATGAAACCCAAGGACAAACCCAAACCTGTAGCAGAGGTGCCTATAGGGGAAATAAGATCAGCCGCAACAATTTCTGCCTGAAATTTATAACTTAACCATATGAAATTTTTCCGGAAATATGTTTTCCCAGGATTATATGGTCTGCTGATATATTTTACGATCAGGGCGCTGAATGATATTGTAATTGACATTGAGTTCTGGAAACGTTCATGGGCTCTGAATTCACTTGAGATAAGCCTGAGCATATTAGTGGGATATTTGGGGATTGCGCTTTTTGAATGGTTGTTTCGTTATTTTGATAAAAAAGGAAGTGTTCAGTTAAGTTATAAAAGTTTGGTACGGGAACTGTTCATTTTTGTACTGGCTAATCTAATATTGATAAACTTGATATTTACCCCTATGGCTGCTTTTACTGATGACGGCCTTTCATGGGCAGATGCGGTAGATATCAACCTTATCCCCACGCTATATGCCATAATTTATTACGGAATAACGCGTACTAACACCTGGTTAAGGGCCTATGTAAATAATCAAATGCAATTGGAAAAACTAACCAATGATCACCTGGAAACCGAGCTGAAGTTTCTGAAAGCGCAGTATCACCCGCATTTTTTGTTCAACGCTTTGAATACCATCTATTTTCAGATGGACGAAGATGTGGATGGCGCTAAAAAAAGTACGGAGCTGCTTTCGAGCTTGTTGCGCTACCAGCTTTATGATCAGCAGCAACGTGTGGCCATAAAGCAGGAGTTGGAATATCTGCAGGATTATATCCAGCTACAAAAGATAAGGGCCAGCCAGAAAATGCGTTTGAGCGTGTTTTTTGACGAAGAACTTGCCGATCAGCTGGTATACCCTTTACTTTTGCTGCCGCTGGTAGAGAACGCTTTTAAATATATTGGTGGTGATTATAAAATTGATATTTCGGCTACTACCATTGAAAAAGGAATGCTATTTAAAGTATATAATGATGTACCTGCAACCATGAAGATAGCGGATAACTATAGTGGCATCGGGCACGAAAATTTAAAACGCCGGTTGGAGCTCCTTTATCCAAACAAACACCGGTTGATAGCCGGTGGTGAGGCCGGTAGTTATATTGCACAATTAGAATTAGAATTTTAGAACATGAGCCAGATCAGTTGTATTATTACCGATGATGAACCTTTTGCGCGGAAAGGTTTAGAAGGTTATGTGAAAAAAGCAGGCTTTTTTGACCTGAAAGCCCAATGCGAGGATGCCATGGAACTGGGGGCTGTACTGGCTCAGCAACCGGTGGATCTTTTATTTCTGGATATACAAATGCCGCACCTGACTGGTGTAGACTTTATCAAATCGTTACCCGACCCACCTAAAGTGATCTTCACCACGGCTTTTAAAGAATACGCTACCGATGGCTTTGATCTTGACGTACTTGATTATTTGCTGAAACCCATTTCGTTTGAACGGTTTATGAAAGCCGCATACAAGGCTAAGGATTATTTTGAACTGCGCAACAGCAATATCAAGAAAGCAGATTACCTGTTTGTAAAAAGTGAGGGTAAACTGGAGAAGGTGATATTTAATGATATATTATATATCAAAGGGATGGAGAATTATGTAGAGATCCATTTCCCCGGCCGGAGGATCATTACCCATAGCACACTAAAAGCATTGATGGAAAAACTACCTCAACAGGTTTTCTTACAAACACATAAATCGTTTATTGTATCCACCCCAAAAATTACGGCTATTGAGGGTAATATGTTGCATATCAACCAGCATCAGGTGCCTATAAGCAGGCAATTGCGGGAGCAGGTGATGTTCTCGCTGGTTAACCAACGATAAGGCTATAACTCCTTCTTCATGAGCAGGTCGGTTTGCTTGTCGCTGCCTAACATAAAAGGGTGACTGCCAAATACTTTAAAGCCGTGTTTTTCATAAAAGCTTAAAGCTTTTTGATTGTGCTCCCAAACGCCCAGCCAAACGTATTGTAAGTATTTATCCTTTGCCATCTGAAAAGCGAAATTCAATAATTCGTGGCCTATCTTTTTGCCATGGTATTCGGCTAAAACATAAATGCGTTCTACTTCAAGAGCCTTGCCGTCTTGCAGTTCGGTTTGTGCGGCATCCAGGTTTATTTTGATATATCCGGCAATGTTTCCGTTAAGCAAGGCAAAATAAAAGAGCGAACCCGGATTGTTCAGTTCGGCCCTTACCCGTTTTGATGTAAAAGCGTTTGAAGCATAAGCCTCCATATTCTCCGCCGTATTCAGGTGCGCAAAAGAATCAAAAAAGGTCTTTCTGCTGAGCGCCAACAGAGTAGGGGCATCAGCTATGGTAGCTTTTTGTATAATGATATTATGGTCTGTCATCAAATTCAATAAGAGTCTTAATCAAATTGCTCCTTCAAACGCACCAGCCGATCAATCATTAGGTTAAGCTTCTCTTCTTCATTCTTAAACATGCGCGGTTTTAAATAAAACGTGGTAAATAAAAACCAGATAATTATGGAACCGTAAGTGATGAGTTTAAAAAGGAGGGAGGAGTTTGATAGTACTTCGGCGAAGTAGAGTGCGAGGCCGGCACTGATGAGTAGGATGTAGATGTAGTAGAACCAGCCGATGATTTTTGTTCTTGTTTTTTGGTAGGCCTTCAGGCTGTCAAGGTACTCTGAGGGATTTTGAGTGGCATCGCGCTTACTCAAAATATGGTAGTGCCTTACTACGAGCGACAGGTACATCAACATAGTGACCAACACTATCAGGATGCCCACGGTGGTAATCCACGATTTAAAAGCCAGAAAAAAGGTAACAATAAATGCAAACGCTGCTATAGCCACCATGGCCACAATGGTCCAGTATAACTTGGTAGTTATGCTTCGGATCCCCTTCTTTACCTGTTTCAGCACATCATCCACTGAAAGTTGATCTGGTTTTGGCTGTCCCTGCCAAACCGACATCAGATGATCAAAGTCTTTCATACTGGTTAAATAATTCTGTTAATTTTTGTTTTATACGATAAATCTTCACTCTCAGGTTTCCCTCTGATATACCCGAAATATCCGCTATTTCGGGGTATGGCACTTCATCAAGCACCATGGTTATTATAATTCTTTCCGACTCCTCCAGCTTTGAAATACACTTGTACAGCAAAGCTACCTGCTCGTTTTTATCCGATAGTTCTTCCCTTTTTGTTTCGGCTATTTGAGGGGTTAACTCGTCTTTAGCCTGTCTTTTTTCTGATCGTAAATAGGTTAAACAAGTGTTTACAGCAATGCGGTATATCCAGGTTGAAATCATGGCCTGGTTGCGAAACTTCTCTAAATTTTGCCAAACTTTTAAAAATGTTTCCTGTAGCAGGTCATTCGCGGCATCATCATCGCCGGTGTAACCATAGCATAAATGGAATATCTTTTTAGAATTAGCTTCATATATTTGCTTGAATGCTGCTTCTTTGTTGGCCACGCGTTAATAGATTTTTATTGTTAGATTAATGTAAAGGCTATATGTTACAACTGATAATCATTCTTTTTAAACCAAACCAGCTTTTTTTCGGCATCATCAAGCAGGGTGTTATAACTGTCCAGGTAATCAAACTGCAGATCTTCGTGTAGTTTTCCAATCAATCCGCGTATCTTTTCTACCTGCCGGGTTAATATCAGTCTGATAGGTTTGTAGGTGGTACGCCTATCGGCATATTCCAGGTAGTTCACACAAAAGTTCAGGAGCAATTCTATCTCTACTTCTTTTGAACCTGCAAACTTGGTGTACTTGCTCAGCAATCTCAAAATTTTACGCATACCCTTTGCCGCATGATAGCTCAGTGCTGATAGCTGACTGAACATAAAACCTGCTTCGCCTTTTACTTTTTCAACAAAAGCTGCCTCATCATAGGCCTCAAATAATAAGTAAGCCAGCAACTCTTTATTTTCCTTTTTATAACGTGCCAAACGGAGCAAAAGCTCCGATAGCTGCTCCTGCGAAAGGTGCTGAGTCTCTTTTTTTATATGCTGTAAACCGTATGTGGTAATACTCATAATAATTTAGTATCAAGTAGTTAGTATCAAGTATCAAGATTTATATAAGTAATCGTAAAAGGAGCTTTATTCCTGTCTTGATACTTGATACTAACTACTTGATACTTTTAAAATTATTAATTTTTGTAGTTTAGCGCCCTGCAATTTGTTATATGCCAAAAAATAACCTGACTCTCTACATCTTTATCGCCCTTGTTTTAGGTGTAATAACCGGCTACATTTATAATGTAAGCGTAATTAATGCCATCAATGTAAAAATTAATACGGCCGATGTTAATATTAAAACTATTAACACCAAATTGGCTTTATTAAATGACACTACTGCTGCCGAGCACATAGCCTTGAGGGCGCAAAAAGTACAACAAACAAAGATCAGTAAAGATAATAATTCTATTCGCGAGGATAAACTGGAAGGTTTTTCTATTTTAAGTGAGATATTTTTACGACTGATCAAAATGATCGTGGCCCCCCTTGTTTTTACTACGCTGGTAGTTGGTGTGGCCAAAGTAGGGGATATTAAAGCTGTTGGCCGTATAGGTGGTAAAACAATGCTTTGGTTCTTAAGTGCCACGCTGGTTTCCCTGTTGTTAGGCATGCTGCTGGTTAACCTGTTTCAGCCGGGTAAAGCTATGCACCTACCACTGCCTGATAGTCACTTAAGTACCGGTATCAAGAAAACAGCCCTGTCATTTATTGACTTTGTGGGTCACGTTTTCCCACGGAGTATTTTTGAGGCTATGGCCAATAACGAGATCTTGCAGATCGTGGTATTCGCTATGTTTTTTGGTGTGGCAACCGCTGCCATTGGCGAGCAGGGTAAAATCGTGATCAAAGCCATGGATGCTTTTGCACACGTGATCTTAAAAATCACAGGTTATGTAATGAAAGCTGCCCCACTGGCTGTTTTTGGAGCTATTACGGCTGTAATTGCCAAGCAGGGGCTGGGCGTGCTATCTACCTACGGTATTTTTATAAGCGAGTTCTATTTTTCATTGGTCATGCTTTGGCTAATCATTATTCTGGTTGGTTTTATCGTATTAAAGAAGCCGGTGTTTAAACTGATAGGACGCATAAAGGATGCTATGCTGATAGCTTTCAGTACATCAACCAGTGAGGCGGCTTATCCTAAAGTATTGCTTGAGTTGGAAAATTTTGGCTGCAGCAATAAAATTGTAAGTTTTGTATTGCCATTGGGCTATTCATTTAACCTGGATGGCTCCATGATGTATATGACCTTTGCCTCTTTATTCCTGGCGCAATCATATGATATTCATTTATCTTTCGGCCATCAATTATCGATGTTGCTGGTGCTTATGCTTACCAGCAAGGGTGTGGCTGGTGTCCCCAGAGCGTCGCTGGTAGTAATTGCCGCCACATTATCTATGTTCAATATACCTGAGGCTGGCTTATTTTTATTAATCGGTATTGATCCTTTACTGGATATGGGCCGCTCAGCAACCAACGTTTTAGGCAATGCCATGGCAGCTGCAGTAGTAAGTAAATGGGAGGGAGAGCTTGATAATTAGTGAATTATTGATTTAGTGAATTAGTGATTTTAAGTGGTTTTTTAATTATTGATTGATTAAATAATAATGGAAGATAATAGCAAAGCAGCCTTTGCGGAGATATTCAGACAGCGAACTAAAAAGTTTGTTGTAGATAATATTAAATTTTTTAGAACTTTGCCGCCGACGGAGGAGGCTAAAATCATAGGCAGGCAATTGTTAAGATCATCTTCATCCGTTGGAGCTAACTATCGGGCTGCCTGTAGAGCACGATCACAAGCTGAGTTTCATGCTAAACTTTCTATTGTTGTAGAGGAAGCAGATGAAGCTTTGTTTTGGATGGAGGTTCTGATAGATGCAGGAGTAGTAGTAGCATCAAGTTTATCGGCATTGGCAGATGAAGCAAGCCAAATTCTTAAAATAGCTTCCGCATCAAGAAAAACAGTATCAAAAAATAACGATGTTAAATAATTCACTAACTCGCTAATTCACTAACTCACTAATTAATCCCATGTCCGATCGTTCCAAGAAAATATTTTTTGCGTGTACTATTATAGTACCTTTTATAGTGTATTGTGTTTATTACTATGGTATGATGATCAAGAATGCGCCATACCGCTTCTCTGATTTTGATTCCATGACAATACAATTCGGTCCTGTTGATAGCCTGATCAATAAATATGATTCCAAAACAGGTGATTATCAATATGTAAATAAGAAAGACTCTTTGGTAAAAATGCATTTGCGTTTAACCAGCGATGATCTACTTTATCTGCACCACAAGGCTGCCGACCTGGGTTTCTGGGATTTTCCGGTAAAAGAACTGGCCGATAGTACCAAGGGCAAAAACAAATCGATACGCTACATTATCGAGTTTAAGTATAAGAAGAAAAGTAAGCGCGTAGTATACGATAGTGGCTTTGTAGGTGACGTTAGGTTGATTGATGCCAATAAAACCCTGATCAAGGAAATAGAGCAGAGTTTATATACTGCCGAAGAAAGATTGAAGAAATAAAATAGATGGTATTGTTTATTTAATAATCAATCCCTATATTTGCACCTCGAATTTTAAAACAATAATTAACAAACATGTACGCAATAGTAAGTATAGCCGGACAGCAATTCAAAGTTGCAAAAGACCAGCAGATCTTTGTACACAGATTACAAGGCGATGAGGGCGCTAGTATTGAATTTGACAGTGTATTGTTAGCAGAAAACGAAGGTAAATTCAAATTAGGTTCTGATTTGAAAGGTGCTAAAGTATCGGCTAAGATCGTGTCTCATTTAAAAGGTGATAAAGTAATTATCTTCAAAAAGAAAAGAAGAAAAGGTTACAAAAAGAAAAACGGTCACCGTCAGCAATTTACCAAGATCGAGATCACTGGTATTACATTATAATTAAAGTTTAAACCTGGAGTTGCTTATCAATTCCATAAAAATATTAAGAAATGGCACACAAAAAAGGGGCCGGTAGTTCCAGAAACGGCCGTGAGTCGCATAGCAAACGCTTAGGTATCAAAATATTCGGTGGTCAGCCAGCAATTGCAGGTAACATCATCGTACGTCAGCGTGGTACCCAACACAATCCTGGTGTTAACGTAGGTATTGGTAAAGATCATACTCTATTTGCTTTAGCTGATGGACACGTAGTGTTCAGAAAAAAAGCTGATAACCGTTCATACGTTTCTGTAGTTCCGGTTGAAGCAGCACCGGTTGCTGAAGTTGCAGCTCCTGCACCAAAAGCAAAAGCAGAAAAGAAAGTAGTTGAAGCACCAGTAGCCGAAGTTGAAACTGCTGAAGCAGCACCAAAAGCAAAAAAAGCAGCAGCACCAAAAGCAAAAAAAGCTGATACAGAAGCAACTGAAGAAGCCGTAGCTGAGTAATTAGCTAAGCTAACAGATATAGAAAAGCCCTGATCAATTAGATCAGGGCTTTTTTTATGCTATCGCGAGATGATTCGTATAGTGTCACTCGTAACAGCTTTAAGATTATTTTGATTGCTGAACTTACGTGGACTTGACATCGTTGCGGGAAAAACCACTTATTTTTATCGCTAAACATCATTTTAAATGAAGAATAAAAAGGGATTCGAAATCCCGGCAGTACCTGCTGTATTATTATCTATTATAAGTGTTCAAGGTGGTGCCGCAATTGCTAAAGGCATCTTTCCAGTATTGGGTGCTGCTTCAACTTCTGCATTAAGAATTGTTTTTTCTGCTATTATCCTGGTTGTTTTTAATCGCCCCAATCTAAAAAGCCTGTCCAATACGCAATGGAAAGCGGTGGCTTGGTATGGGTTAACATTAGGAGCGATGAACCTTGTTTTTTACATGGCTATTGCCCGCATACCTCTTGCGTTGGGTGTTGCCCTCGAGTTTATTGGGCCGCTGGTGCTTGCTATGGCCGGTTCTAAACGTGTTGTAGATTTTTTATGGGTAATTCTGGCAGCGGTAGGGATAGCCCTGATAGCACCATGGGGCAATAATGGGTTAGATGTTATTGGCGTTCTCCTTGCCTTACTTGCCGGGGCATTATGGGCTGGTTATATTGTTTTAGGCGGACGTATCTCAAAAATAATGGACGGAGGTAAAGCCGTGAGTATCGGTATGATCTTCGCTTCTGCCGTGGTATTACCAGCGGCTATAGGTAATGGATTATTAACCCATTTTAAACCTCATATGTTGCTGTCAGGTTTTTTGTTGGCCTTACTCTCGAGTGCCATTCCTTTTACACTGGAGATGAGTGCTTTGCGCAGAATTCCTGCAAAGACATTCAGTATCTTAATGAGCCTGGAGCCCGCTGTCGCGGCGCTTTCTGGTCTTGTTTTTCTCCATGAATACCTCTCTTTGAATGAATGGATAGCAGTAGCGCTGATCATTATAGCGAGTGCGGGAGCTACTATGAAAACAAAGAATCCTGTACCCGAATCCTGATAAAAAAAGCCCTGATCAATTTGATCAGGCCTTTTTCGTTATGCGTTCCCTTCATTTGTTGCAGATGCCACCGGTAGCATGGCCAAATGTGGTAATAATGTTGAATCAATACTCTCTTACCAATAAACTATCGGCAAACTGACGCAGGTATTGGCGGCGCTCCTCGGGAAGATTGATATTGTCCAATGCCTTGAATGCTTTGTCGGCAAAGGTGTGCATAGCTTCTTCGGCGTATTTCCTTATCTGCAGCTCGTTATAAATACCAGTAACAGCGGTTACTTTCTCAGGTATGTCAAACAGTTGCATGGCGAGCCAGTTATTCAATTCATGTGCCTGATTACCTTTAGCCAACTCAAGTGCTTTGATAAGCAGGTACGTTTTTTTGTTGGAGATGATATCGCCGCCAACCTGTTTCCCAAATTTGTCGGGATCGCCATAAACATCCAGTATATCATCCTGTAATTGGAAGGCTACCCCCAGGTTCACACCAAAATCATATAATAGCTGGGCATCTGTTAACGATGCTCCACCTATAATAGCGCCAATTTTAAGTGTACCACCTAATAGCACAGCGGTTTTGAGGCGTATCATGTTCAGGTATTCGTCGATGATCACGTTGCTGCGTTGCTCAAAGCTCATATCGATTTCCTGACCTTCGCATACACCGGTAGCGGTTTCATTAAAAACATCCATTACCGGGCGTAAAATAGCATCCGGAACCCGCATCATCAGTTTGTTGGATTCTACCATCATGGCATCACCAGAAAGGATAGCCACATTGGCATTCCACTTTTCGTGTACGGTTATCTGGCCCCGGCGCAGTGGTGCATTATCCATAATGTCGTCATGCATCAGCGTGAAATTATGGAAAACCTCTATAGCTAAAGCTGGTTGAACAGCACTTTCTACATCGCCGCCAAAAAGGTCACAGGCCATAAGCAAAAGGGCCGGCCGCAGGCGTTTACCTCCAAGAGTCAGTATATAACTTATAGGTTCATATAAGTCTGCAGGGTGTTGAGGGAACTCAAGCTTGTCAATAGCTTCAGTTATCAATGCCTGCAAATCAGTAAGTTGTTTCATTCTTTATTGATTCATTGGTTCACTGGTTCAGTAGTTCATTGGTGTTTTATAGTGGATAGGTATTAAACAAACCACTAATGAACCAGTGAACTAATGAACCGATGAACTAATCTTGTACTAATGAAAAGTCAATTTGTTTTTTAGTCAGGTCGACATTTTTTACCCTGATCTGTACTTCATCGCCTAATTGGTATATCTTCTTTTTGCGCTGACCAATAATGGCGAAGTTTTTCTCGTCCAACGTATAAAAATCATCAGATATATCGCGTAAGCGGATCATGCCCTCACACTTATTCTCAATGATCTCTACATACATACCCCATTCGGTAACACCCGATATGATACCGGTAAACATATTACCAACCTGGTCTTTCAGATACTCGGCCTGTTTATATTTCACCGAAGCACGTTCCGCGTCCGCAGCTTTCTTCTCCATTTGCGAACTGTGCGAACATAGTTTTTCATAATGTTCGGCATTGGCTGATTGACCTCCGTGCAAATAATGAAACAAAAGCCGGTGCACCATAACATCGGGATAGCGGCGGATAGGAGAGGTGAAATGGGTATAATGATCAAATGCCAGTCCGTAATGGCTGCTGGTTTTAGTAGTATAAATAGCTTTCGCCATCGATCGGATAGCCAGCTGGGTAAGCACATTCTGCTCTTTTTTACCCTCCACATCTTCCATCAAAAAGTTAAGGGATTTAGCCGTTTCCTTGTCCGATTTTGTATTTACCTTGTAACCAAAACGTGCGGCAAATTGCGCAAAGTTGGCCAGGGCGTCGGGCTTAGGAGAATCGTGGGCACGGTACACAAAAGTGTATTTATGTTTACCTTTACCCAATTTGCTCACATATTCAGCCACCTTGCGGTTAGCCAGCAGCATAAAATCTTCAATAAGTTTATGGGCATCTTTGCGCTCCTTTACATAAACACCTGTTGGCTTACCATGTTCATCCAGCTTAAATTTAATTTCGGTAGCTTCAAAACTGATGGCACCATTTTTGAATTTACGTTCACGTAGTTTATAGGCCAGGGCGTTAAGCTTTAAAATCTCATCTACAAAATCGCCTGCTTTATTTTCGATCACTTCCTGAACTTCTTCGTAAGTGAAGCGCCTATCGGAGTAAATGACGGTTTTACCGTACCATTCATTAATTACATAAGCATTTTCGTCCAGTTCAAACACGGCCGAAAAGCATAATTTTTCTTCCTTAGGCCGCAAAGAGCAAAGCCCGTTTGATAAACGCTCAGGTAACATAGGTATAACACGGTCGACCAGGTAAACCGAGGTAGCACGTTCCAATGCTTCTTTATCTAAGGCAGAGTCGGGTTCTATATAATGTGATACGTCGGCAATGTGAACACCAACCTCATAGTTGCCATTGTCTAACTGTTTGAATGACAACGCATCATCAAAGTCTTTGGCGTCAAAAGGGTCGATAGTGAATGTGGTGATGTTTCTGAAATCGCGCCTTTTGGCTATTTCGTGCTCCGAGATAACATCAGATATGGCTTCGGCCTCATGTTCTACTTCGGCAGGGAAAGATAGCGGAAAACCATACTCAGCAAGTATAGCATTCATTTCCGTATCATTTTCACCTTGTGCACCCAGTACATGCTTGATCCTGCCGATAGGGTTTTTTGCTTCGGTTGGCCAGTCGGTAATCTCGGCAACTGCTTTTATTCCATTCTTAGCACCATTCAACTCGCTGATGGGTATAAAAATGTCGTGCATCATTTTACGATCATCAGGAATAAAGAACGCGAAACGCTCCGACAGTTTTACTACACCGGTAAATTCCATTTTAGCCCTTTGGATGATCTCAATTACTTCACCCTCTTTACGTTTTCCTTTGCTTTTGGCATATACGTATACTTTAACACGGTCGCCATTCAGGGCGTTGCGCAGTTTACGGGGAGCTATAAAAATATCGCTTTCAAATTCATCATCAGTAACAATAAAGGCCGAGCCATCATTGGTTAGATCAACTTTACCTTCAATAAACGTTTTTAACTCCAGAAGTTGGAACTTACCGGGCGAAAGTTCTTTGAGTACTGATTTTTTGGCTTCGTCTTTTAATATATCAAATATGATCTCGCGCGCTTCGGGGTCGCGAACATTTAGTTTAGCAGAAACTTGTTTGTAATTTAACGGTGTATTACCGTTTTGTTCAAATACATCAAGCACCATTTGAGTGAGTACCTGAACTATTGAAGAGTTATTTTTCTTTTTAGACATACATAAGTATTTGGTCAAAGATACGGAATTTGGGCATTAGCGGATGGGGGAGTTTTTGAGGAACAAGGACATTTGGAACAAAGAACAAGGACAGGAAAAACAAAAGAGTTTCTGGGATGATGATTGTTGGTGTAAAGAATATAGAAAAAATCCTTATTCTTTGCTCCAAACATTCTTGTTCCCTGAATTATCCCTGCGGGATGGATGCTATCAGACGTTTGGTATAATCTTGCTGCGGGCGATAATAAATATCATCGGGGTAACCTGTTTCGACGATCTCGCCTTTGTTCATCACCACCATACGATCAGATATATGCTTGATAACGGCCAGATCATGTGAAATAAAAATGTAGGTAAGCTTAAACTCCTGCTGTAACTCACGGATGAGATTCAATACCTGCGCCTGTACGGATACATCCAAAGCGGAAACTGATTCATCGCAAATAATAAATTTAGGTTGCAGAGCCAAAGCGCGGGCTATAACAATACGTTGCCTTTGCCCACCCGAAAACTCATGCGGGTAGCGGTTAAAATGTTCAGGCAAAAGATTTACCCGTTGCAGCAGTTCCAGTACTTTTTGCTTACGTTGCGTATCGTTGCTATAAAATTGGTGTACCTGTAAAGGCTCCATTAATGACTGCCCAACAGTTAGCCGTGGATTTAAAGAGGAGTAGGGATCTTGGAAAATAATCTGGATATCCCTACGAATTTCGCGTAAGGCATCTTTTTTTAAACTGCCCAGATCCGTTCCTTCAAAACTTACAGTGCCATGAGTAGGTTCAATGAGGCGCAAAATAGTTCGGCCAAGGGTAGTTTTGCCGCAACCGGATTCACCAACGAGACCAAGCGTTTCGCCTGGATAGACCTCCAGGTTCACATTGTTTACGGCTTTTACCACTTGCCCTGACGGGCCCAGCAAACCCGGATTAATGGGGAACCAGGTAGATAGTTTATCAATTTTTAAAAGAGGTTGCTGTTCATAAAGCGCTTTTTTACGATTGGCGACTTCTGTTTCAGTATAACTGTATCTGGCGCGGATGCTCTCGATAGTTGTTGATTGAGTATCCGGGGAACCATCAGCATTAAAAAAGTCGGCTATAACAGGTAGTTTTTTTAAGTGCTGATCAGGGGAGGGCCTGCAGGCTAAAAGTCCTTTGGTGTAGGCATGTTGTGGATTATTGAACAAGTCAGCTACAGAAGCTTCTTCCACAATTTGTCCTTTATACATCACCAAAACCCGGTCGGCAATTTCTTTGATCACGCCCAGATCATGCGATATAAATATAAGGCTGCGGCAACGTGTACTTTTGAGATTTAACAACAGATCGATAATGGCCTTTTGAACCGTTACGTCCAGCGCTGTCGTTGGTTCATCGGCTATCAATATCTCGGGATTGCAGGAAAGAGCCATGGCTATCATTACCCTTTGTTTTTGCCCGCCGGATATTTGATGTGGGTAGCTGTCGAATATAGTTTCAGGTCGCGGTAACTGAACTTCGTTAAATAATTCGATGGTCTTCTTTTTGGCTTCAGCATTACTCAGCCCTAAATGGAGTTTTATAGCTTCGGTAAGCTGAAAGCCACAGGTAAGCACGGGGTTTAGCGAAGTCATAGGTTCCTGAAAGATCATGGCCATCCGGTTACCACGAATGTGGCGCATATCAGCCTCAGGTAGTTCAAATAGCTTGGTATCATTCAATAATACTTCTCCATTAACTACCGTTTGATCGGTATTGAGTAAACGCATCAGGGCAAGCGACGTCACTGACTTTCCAGAACCCGATTCGCCCACAATACCTACTGTTTCGCCTTTTTTTAAAGTGAAAGATATATTTTTTACCGCTTTGAATAAACCATTAGCTGTTTTAAAATTAACCGAAAGATCGCTTATCTGTAACATTTATTGGCCTATTATGGTAACCAGTTCATCTTTTATCAGTTCTTCACCACGGTAGCGTCTTAACAGCTGTGCCGTTGCTACAACATCTTTTTGGCAGTAGGTGCATATACGCTCGAGTTGGTTCAGGTTCCAGTAAACATCGCCAACCATGCTGCCATCAATATCGTCTTTTGGGGTGGGGATGTCAAATATGGCAGTAAGCAGGTTGAGTGAGGTGTAGTTTTTATAATCGCCAAATTTCCAGAGTTCCATGGTGTCGATATGTACAATTTCCCATGGTTTTTTCCCGGCTAATTGTAGCTGAGGTGGAAATGGCAACCCATTGATCAGTAACCTGCGACAGATGTAAGGGAAATCAAACTCTTTACCATTATGCGCGCATAAAACCAAGTTAGGCGCCTGACCGAACAACAGGGCCGAAAACCGGGCAAGCACGTCCTTTTCATCATGGCCCGCGAATGATTTTATTCTCAACCCGATATCCTTATCTTTGCTGCCTGTAAATATCCCCACCGATATACAAATGATCTTACCAAACTCGGCCCAGATACCAGCGCTTTTATAAAAATTTTCGGCGCTTTCATCCTTGCGGAGGTTTTGGCTTTTAAGTTCCCAAAGCTTTTGCAAATGTTCCGGTACCTGATCATGTGAACTGTATTGAGGCACGGTTTCGATATCAATTACCATTAAATTATGCAGGTCATACTGTTCGAGCATTGGAATTACATTTTTGTGATGCCAATATAATGAATGTTTGGACTTTGAACGGTTCTATGTTTTAAGTTATATAGCCAACAATTGATTTTTTGACACTTAACTTATTACATATTATGTGAATCCATTATTTACTCAATATTTCAAAGCCTATATTAATGGTATTTCCATTTCCGTCAACCAGGGTAAGTATATGTTTGCCTGGAGGCGGATTAAGGGCCATCTGGTGAAAATCCTGTGTTTCGCCAACGTACTGATCATCCAGGTGCCAGAATATTTTCATGCCCGGAACCCGGTGAGCAGCATTACAGATCATCCGGCCCCGGCTACCATCGGCTTCAAGAGGTACATATATTTTGGCGTCATCTTTTGGGTATATAACCTCCATGGCATTACCATTCTCTGCCTGAATACAACCCGCGCGAAAAGGCGGTAATACATGATACTGATAATCTTTGGCTTTATAATAGTACTCCATAGAAGGGGGGAGTACAAACCACTTTTTATTGATCATATTATCCGGCGATTCGCAATTCCCGCTTACCTGATACCGCCCATCGGCCGAGAGATGTATCAATTTATGATAGGGGCAAACGGGTGCTTTAAGTCCTGATTTAGGAACCAGCATATCGTCGGTGTTATCACAATACTGCCCGGCGCGGTAACCACTTTGATGGCATACCTTTATTTTGACCATTTCGCCGGTTGGCATTTCAAACCAATCGCGCGATACAGGTAATAACCGGAAGATCTCAAACAGCGCGGGTGCCGCGGTATTAATACCTGTTAACCCGGGCCGGCCTTCGCCATCAGTGTTGCCCACCCATACACCAACCACATATCGTGGAGTAACACCTATTGCCCAGCCATCGCGAAAGCCAAAGCTGGTGCCCGTTTTCCAGGCCACACGCTGGGTGGAGCTGAACTGCTGCCAAAGCATTTCTTCACCTGGTCTCATAACCTCTTCCATCGCCTGGAATGTATAATATATGGATGCTGCATCCAGTAAGCCCGTTTTTTCCAGGTTAGGTTTTACTACTTTTTGTGGTATACTATAAACGGGGCTATGATAATCTGCCGGGTTATACTGACCATGATACCGGTCATAATGATTAAGCACCCGGGCCATATCAGCATAAGCTCCGCTTAGCTCCCATAGCGTATTTTCGCCACCGCCTAATATCAGCGACAATCCATAATGATCTGCCGGTTTGGTTAAAGTAGTGATACCTGCCTTTTGCAAAAAGTCATAAAAACGTTCGTATTTAAATTGCTGCAACATTTTTACAGCGGGTACATTTAAGGAGCGGGATAATGCCCGTGATGCTGGCACAGCGCCATCATATCCCAAATCAAAGTTTTCCGGGTGATAACCTGCTATCAGTGTAGGTACATCAGGCAACAGGCTGTTAGGTAATATCAAACCGTTATGCAACATGGAGGCATATAATAGAGGTTTTAGGGTACTACCCGGGCTGCGTGGAGCGTCAATCACATCCACATCACTTTCCATCTGCGGGTCTTCCCTGTGTGCTATATTACCCGCATAAGCCAGCGTAGCACCCGTTTCTACATCTAAAACAATGGCGGCAATGTTATTAATATCATTAGCTTTCAGAAGCTGATGGTGCTGTTCCAGGATATCATTAACCTGCTCTTGCAAGGCGGAGTTTATACTTGTTTGTAGCCGGGTATCGCCGTCAGGGTGGTGCTGCTGATCGTTTTTAAACCGCTGAAGTAGGTGAGGAGCCTGCTGTGGTAAAGGTACCGGGCGATCTGGCACAGGTTCCAGTTCAGCCAAAGCTCTTGTTGTACTGTCAATGACACCTGCCTTGTAGAGACGCTGAAGCAATAAGTTTCGTTTTTTGAGTAATATAAGCCTGTTTCTGCCGGGATGCACTAATGATGGTGAGTTTGGCAGAACGGCCATCGCCGCCATCTCTCCCCAGGATAATTTGCTAGGATCGCGCCCAAAATACCGCCATGAAGCGGCATCCAAACCGATTACATTGGTGCCAAATGGAGCATTGCTGGCATAAAGTGCTAAAACTTCGTTCTTACTATGAGTAAACTCCAACCGCAGAGCCATAAATATCTCTAAAAATTTATTCCAGATATTGCGTTTGTGCTTAGTTGCAAGCCTAATGACCTGCATGGTTATAGTGCTGCCACCACTGGTTACTTTTTTTGATGAGATATTTTGTTTCAAGGCCCTGCCAAAGGCTAAAGGATCAAAACCGGGATGGTGCTCAAAGCGTTTATCTTCAAAGGCGATGATACATTGCTTAAACTTATAGGGCACGCTGTCATTATAGGGAAAGCGCCATTGACCATCGATAGCAATAGATGCACCTAATAATTGTCCATTACTATCATCAATAACATATGATGTTGGACTTTTAAATAACGGATTGGGCAAACAAAACCAAAACAACAGGGTTAAAACAGTCAGAAATATGAGTATAAATATTACTTTTGGTTTTTTTAAGTAAATTTTGACGTGTTTTAGTACGGCTTGCATTAAAATATTTTCAATAAAGATATAATAAGCTTATACCGAAGTATAAATATAAAACAATTGCATAGTTTGACCACAAAAACAATAATGACAATACAAAAATTATCCATTATCATCCCCGCTTATAACGAAGGTAATACGATACATTTAATTTTGGATAAAATTAAAGAGGTAAACCTTGTCAATGATATTCAAAAAGAGATCATTATTGTGAATGATTGTTCAAAGGACAATACAGAACTGGCCATTGCCACATATCAACAGGCTAATCCCGATATTAATATACAATACTTTAAGCATGAAGTAAACAAGGGTAAAGGGGCGGCCCTGCATACAGGTATATCAAAGGCAACAGGGGAGTATCTTATTATTCAGGATGCCGACCTGGAATATGATCCTGCCGAATATAATGACCTGCTAAAACCGGTAGTATCTGGTTTTGCCGATGTGGTTTATGGTTCAAGATTTATGGGAAGCAACCCGCATCGGATATTGTTTTTCTGGCATACCATAGGAAACAGATGGCTTACTTTTGCTTCAAATATGTTCTCCAATCTGAATCTTACAGATATGGAAACCTGCTATAAATTGTTTAACACGCAGATGATACAGGGAATTCCGCTAACAGAAAAACGATTTGGCTTTGAGCCCGAGGTAACCATCAAGATTTCGCGCATCCCGAAAATCAGGATCTATGAGGTGGGCATTTCTTATTATGGCCGAACCTATGAAGAGGGGAAAAAGATAGGGTGGAAAGATGGTGTAAGGGCCATATTCTGTATATTAAAGTACGGGTTGTTTAAAGCCCGGTAAAAAGTTTTCAAAGTTAACATCCCAATACATTGTTTGCCCGGCTGTTATTTCGGTAGCCAGGCTGGCCATATTATTTTCGTCGGGCTTAAAACTGTTCATTTTCCAGTTACCGGATGAGGCAAGTATACCTCCATCCAATTCATGATCGCCGTTTAGGCTGGGGATATATTTCAGGTTATTATCTAAACCAATTGCGGTTGCTTTGGTTAATGCTTCTTTACGTGTCCAAAGTAAGTAAAAGCTGTTAATAGAGCCCTGATTGGCAATATAATGAATCTCGTCTTTACTAAAATAATCGGCAAGAATCTCTTTATAACTAAAAGAAGGATCCATCTCTTCAGTATCTACGCCAACTTCTGTGTTTGATATAGCAATTAAAACCCAATCGCCTGCATGAGACACGTTGTATTTTAAGTTTTGCTCGTATATGTATGGCTTTTTGTTGGCACTGATAACAAATTTAATGGTAGTAGCAGGCTGATTGGTATACTTGCTTAGTAAACAGCGCAATGCTCCTCGGCTTAATACAAACCGAAGCTTGTCTTTTTTTTGTACATAACGGTTAGCTCTTATTATTTCATCAGGTAATAATACTTTAAAAAAGTCATCAATAAATGTCAGATTTGAACTGATCCTGATACGCCAAACATCAACCTGGCCATCATTTAACTTATAATCACAACTCACGCCATTTTGCCAATTAATATCATCCTGGTATTTGATATGAACTTTAATTAAACACATAATATGGTTATTTTGGGGCGACTTTGTTTAGGCAGCTTTGTAATATACTTGCAAATATTTTATCATTAGGGGCCTTAAAAATAGAATTATGTCCGCCAGGTATTTTATGTACGTTAACTCCTTTTAATGCATATGGTTTCCAGCCAAGATATTCAAAATCGTCCATGTAAAAAGTACGATCCTCGGCTCTGAACAATTCAATAGTAATATTTCGGGCCTCTAATTTATAATGTTTTTCGGCAAGTATATTCATTTCATCTATTTTATTGGCATAACCAAAAAAACCTTCTTGCTTTTCGTCCTTGAATATCTTCCAAAATAATTTGGTAAAACCACGTTTGGCTACCTTACCCGTATGTACCACTGTGCTCGCGAAACCATTAGGGAATGATAAATTATATATCAATTTACGTAAAAAAAACTTACCCCGTTTTGTTTGCGTTATGATCCATGGATCAAAATAAGGTGAACGATAAGCGTATGTATCAAACATGGCCAGCATTTTTACCTGTTTGCCTTGTTCTTCGAGCTGTTTGGCCATTTCAAAAGCAATGATACCTCCAAAAGAATAGCCTGCCAATGCATAAGGGCCTGTAGGGTTTTGGGCCATGATGGCCGCATTATAATGCGCCGCGATATCAACAATGTTATTTAATGGCTCATCTATACCGTTAAGGCCCTTGGCCTGCAGACCATATACTGGTTGGTCGGCATCCATGCCTGATGCCAGGGTGTTGAATAGCAATACATTAAGCCCAGCTCCGTGCACAATATATAAAGGCATTTTATTGCCCGAAGGCTTAACAGGCACCAATGAATCCCATACGATTGATTTGCCATCCATCTCCAGCATTAAAGCCAATTTTTCAATAGTGGAGTTTTCAAAGAGAGCAGCGAGGGGTAGGCGTTTACCGGTAAGTTTTTCAATGCGGGTCATTACCTGTACTGCAATAAGCGAGTGACCACCGAGCTCAAAAAAATTATCGTAAATACTGATGTTTTTGATCTCCAGGAATTCCGACCAAACATCGGCTACCAGTTTTTCCACATCTGTTCTTGGAGCTATAAATAGATGAATGTTTTCGGCTAAGTTGCCGTGCTGATCAGCCAACGCTTTTTTATCAACCTTACCATTAGGTGTTAAAGGCATAGCTGGCACAATGATCAGGTTATCAGGAACCATATAGTCTGGCAGTGCCGATCTTAATGCAGTTTTCCAATCTTTTACCTGATCGGTTTCAGATTCGGCTTTATAGTTATCTCCTGTAACCACATAGGCCATCAATTTATCGATACCATTATTATCGGGCCGAGCCAAAACCACCGCTTCTTTAATGTTATATTGATTAACCAGGTGATACTCTATTTCGCCGGTTTCAATGCGGTATCCCCGTATTTTTATTTGCGAATCTATCCGGCCCAGGCATTCGATTTCGCCGTTGCTGAGAAATTTACCCATATCACCGGTACGGTACATTTTACTACCGGCGACTTTTGAAAAGGGATCGGCAACAAACTTTTCGCTTGTTAAAACAGGTTGATTTAAATAACCTTTAGCAACACCATCACCACTAATATATATTTCTCCTGCTGTTCCAGCTGGCAAAGGGTTAAGATATTTATCTAAAATATAAATGGCTGTATTGTCAATGGGTTTGCCAATGGTGATAAGTGCATCATCGGCTTTTATCTGTTTTACGGTTGACCACACAGTTGTTTCCGTTGGGCCATATACATTCCACAAACTTTCCGCCCGGGCTACTATTTTTTCGGCTAGTTCTTTTGGTAATGCCTCACCACCGCAGATAACCTTTAGCGGAGTTGTGGTATCCCAGCCAGCCTCAAGCATAATGCGCCAGGTATATGGCGTGGCCTGCATAATGGTAATGCTTTCTTTTTGGATGATGTCAAGAAGTGCACGCCCATCTTTCGCTTCCTGGCTGTTGGCTATGATTACCTGTGCACCACTGATCAAAGGTAAAAATAATTCCAGGCCTGATATATCAAAACTTACCGTGGTTACCGCCAGCAGTTTGTCTGCGGCCGTAATACCTGGTGCTTTTTGCATACTGTACAAAAAGTTAATTAAGTTATGGTGGACTATTTGTACGCCCTTTGGTAATCCTGTTGAGCCAGAGGTATATAATATATAAACCAGATCGTCGCCATGTACCTCAACTTCTATATCACTTGCAGGATACTGATCAAGTGTAGGCCATATATTGTCAATCAGCAATTCTTTTGCAATTGCTGGATAACGTTCTTTATAATTTTCGGATGTAATGAGCAGAACCGAACCGGAATCAGTAAGCATGTGGTTGATACGGTTTAAGGGGAATTGCGGATCTACAGGTACATACACCGCGCCTGTTTTCATGATGGCCAGCATTACCAATACCAAATTCGCCGAACGATCAAGCACAAATGCTACTTTATCACTTTTTTTTACGCCCTCGCTGATTAGCAATGATGCCAGCTGATTGGCGTTTTCATTTAACTGTTTATAGGTAATCGATTGATCACCAAATTTTACGGCTACATGATCGCTAAATTCTTTTGCCCGTTGGCTGATCAATTGATGAAGACCTGTATCTTTCGGGTAAGCAGAGAAGGTATTATTCCAGCTATTTAGTTGATCGATAAGCTCTCCGGAGTTTTTAGGCGGAATATCGGCAATGAGTATATCGGGGTTATTTACCAGTTGTTTCAATAAAAATTCAAAATCATCCATCATACCGCGGATAGTTGATGCTTTGAATAATTGGGTATTGTATGACCATTCCAGGGTAAGTGCCTCATCACGTCCGGATATATTTACAAATAGTTCGAAACTTTCATATTCGCGGGGATTACTTATTAGCTGATGTTGTAATCCGTTAAAATTAACATCATCATCAAGCCCCATATCAATATTAAACATGACTGGCGCCAGGGGTATGCGCGAAGCATCGCGGGGGATATTTAGGTTTTTGAGCAGGCTGCCGAAAGTATATTGCTGATGCTCATACGCATCTAAAATAGCCGAAGTACGTTGTTTTAGATAAGTCCTGAATGAAAGTTCGCCCTTTGGATAACTTCTGAGTGCAAGCAGATTAACGCAATGCCCAACTAAACCGTAATTGCCTGTAGCCGACTGCCCCGCAGCAGGCAAGCCCAAAGTGATCTCGTCCTGACCAGTTAAGCGTTGCAAAAAAATCTCAAAAGCCACCAATAGTGTAGTAACGAAGCTACTGTTGTTACTTTTAGCCAGTTTTTTTAAAGAAGAAGTCAGTTCGCTGTCTAAATTAAAATCATCGCGGTGGCTTTTATAGGTGCGTATGGCTGGGCGTGGCAGATCGGTAGGAATATTTAAGGCGTGGGTACTGCCTTTGAATTGTTCAAGCCAATAAACTTCTGTGTTTCTATATTCCGGAGTCTGCTCAAATGCCAATTGTTCAGCAGCATAATCACTGAAGAGGGGAGCAGGGGATAGTTGCGGCTGTTCATTATTGCTATAGGCATTATATAGTTTTCCGAGGTCTTGCATCATAATGCCTATCGACCATCCATCGCAAACTATATGATGGGCAATGAAGGTTAACAAGTGTTTATCACTGGCTAATTTGATCAGTGATATTTTAAACAGAGGGCCCGTGAGCAGATTAAACGGTGTTAAAGCATTTTGCTGATTTTGCTCATCGATAAGTGTTTGTTGTTCTTCGGCTGAGCGATCAGTAATATCCTGGTAATTGATTTTGAAGGCCAACTCTTTATAAATGCATATATACTTGCCATCGGCGCTAAAACATGATCTGAGCGCTTCATGCCGGTTAGTCAGATCCTGTAGCGCTCTTAACATAGCCTTATGATCTAATATGCCTGAGAGTAATAATGAAAATGATTCGTTATAAGCACAATTGGCCTCATCGCCGCCAATAAGACAAGAAGCCCAGATTTCCAATTGCGATTCTGTAGAATGGGCTATGCCTTGTAATTCAGGTCCGGCAAAAGGATCAAATTCAACCGGAGTAGTATTATATGTGTAGACGGCTTCCAAAATCAGTTGTTGCTAACTTTTACCTGTAAATATTGTCCTGGATTGTTTTCGTCACTGATAAACCAACCCGGATTACCGTCTTTATCACGCCCAAGTTTTGCACCAGGTACAGGCGGGGTTGTAGCTAAGCCATTTTGCATAACATGAGTTTGTTGCTGTTTTTCTGATGGCATAAACCCTGAGGCTATTAGTTCTGCAACACTTTCCTTGAATTTACTGATGATCAGATCTACTTCCTCATCCGTATGGGAAGCGGTTAAAAAACAAGGGAAAAGATCCCAGATATGAATGCTCTTAAGGCGTAGGAGTGTAAACAGTAATTCGCCGTAAGCCAGTTCATATTTGAATTTTATTTTCCAAAGCGAACCAAAATAGGGTACGTAAACAGGAATGCCATTTTGCTCACAAATAACGTTTAAGGCATCGGCTAATCGTTTAGTTCGTGCGTTCAGATCTTCCTGCAATGATGGGCCCTGCTCTTTCATATACAGCAACGTAGCCTTCCCGGCTGCCAACGCTAAAGGGTGACGAACAAAGGTGCCCGCGAAGTAAGTAACCCCAGCCTCAGGGGTAGAGTCGTTGCCATATTGCCAGTTGCCACCATCCAAAGCATCCATATATTTGCTGATACCGGCTATAGCGCCAATGGGCATGCCACCACCGATAACTTTACCATAAGTGCCCAGGTCAGCCTTGATACCGAACAGGGCCTGCGCACCACCCGGATGCATCCGGAAACCCGTTATTACTTCATCAAATATTAAAACAGTTTCTGATTGCTGGGTTATCTCTCTTACTTTCTTTAGAAATGCTACGGGTTGAAATTCCGGTCTGCGGCTTTGTACAGGTTCAACCAGTACAGCCGCCAGCTCGTGGGCGCGTTCAGCTATTATTTTTAAAGATTCTTCGGTGCCGTAATCCAGTATCAGCATATTTTGCACTACTTCGGGCATAATGCCGGGAGCGGCTGGTACCGTCTTCAATTTTTTAGTCCCGCGAACAATCACTTCATCATTAATGCCATGATAAGAGCCGCTAAAAGCCACAATAAGCGATCTGCCTGTAACCGTACGAGCAATACGCATGGCACCTAAAACGGCCTCGGATCCGGTATTGCAAAGGGCTGCCCGATCAAAATTGGTAAACTCGGTGATCAGCTTACAAACGTCGCCTGCCAGTTCATGCTGCGGACCTATTTCATAGCCTTTTTCAACCTGCTCCAGAACGGCTTTTTTAAGTTGATCTGTTTGATAACCTAAAAAGTTTGATCCAAATCCATTCAACGCATCAATATATTCGTTGCCATCGATATCCCATACATGACTGCCTTTGGAGCGGTTAACCACCAAAGGATATACAATTTCTTTAGTCAATGGCCTGAAACCACTTACCACACGGGGATCGGCCATGTATGGACGATCTTTTTGTGTTTGTGCTTTACTGGCGCTGGTTTTTGTATTGTACTGGGCGGTCAGTTCTTTTAAAAACGCCGCTTGTTTGTTGTTGAGTTCCAGTGTTTGCTTTTCGATACGAGCCGTCGCGCCAAATGGTTTTTTTAATTCTACTTGTTCTTCGGGACTGAGTTCGTATGTTATTGAAGGCTTTGCAGGTGCTATAACAGGAGCGGGGATACTATTATTTTGGATAGTATTGCCTTGTTGAATACCATTGCCGTTTTGTAAAAGCGCAAGCTGGTTGGTAAGCAACTGCAATTGTTGCGATATTAACCCAATGATCAGATCGTTATTTCCTGCACTGGTGTTTATAGTTGGTGGTATAAATGCCTGTTGCTGTGCTACTACCGGTGCCGGTGCAACTGCTTCCGGCTTCAAAACATCGGCAGGGAGATTGGCATCCAGATAAGATGCCAGCAGGTTTAAGCTGTTATACTCTTCAAATAATTTCCTAAAAGTAATCGGCACATTGAATGTTTTTTTAAGATTAGTAGCTATTTGTGTGAGCGAAAGAGAATCGAACCCTATTTCCATAAAACTCAGCCCTGTATTAGCCGCTTCTATTTCAATGCCGGCAGCATCTTCAAATATTTCTTTCAGTTTAGTAATTAAAATATCTTTTCTCATTGGTATGGTTTGCGTGATCGGGTTTTCTGTTTGTTGAACAAAAGCATCAGCTATTGTTTCAATTTTATGAGTAATAGCTGCAGGTTCGAGCCAGTATCGTTTATGATCAAATGCATAAGTAGGGAGATCGATCCTTTTCCTGTTCTGGCCTTGATAAACAACATCCCAATTAAGTTCTAATCCGCTTAACCAAAGTTGTCCCTGTGCTTTAAGAACAGAATAACATTCATCATTGGTTTCGGTTTTCTCAAATCCTGATATAACCGTTGCTTTCCTGCCTGCTTCATGCTGGCGTGTTAAGGTAGCTAATATATTTCCGGGGCCAACCTCCAGGAAAAGCCTGTTTTCATCCTGCAGTAAAGTATCCAAGCCATCGGCAAAACGAACAGTTCTGCGCAGATGTTGCGCCCAATAGGCCGGGTCGGTGGCTTCTGCTTCGCTCATCCAGTTACCGGTTACGGTTGATATTAATGGTTTTACCGGTGCATTTAATTTTATGGATCTTACTGCCGCCTCAAACGGGGCAATAACCTCATCCATCATGGATGAATGAAAAGCGTGACTGGTTACCAGTAAGCGGCTGGGTATGCTTTTTTCGGATAGATCAGCAGCGAATTTATTAATAAGATCATCCGGTCCGGCTACTACACACAATTTACGGCTATTGATAGCTGCTATAGATAAGCCATTTGGTAATAACGCTATAAGCTGATCTGCCGTTAAGCGCACTGATAGCATGCTGCCAGTTGGTACGCTATTGATCAGCCTTGCTCTTTCGGATACTAAAAACAACGCATCTTTTAACGTAAATACGCCTGCTAAATGGGCCGCTACAAATTCGCCAATGCTATGGCCAATTAAAACCTCAGGCTGTATACCCCAGCTCATCCATAATTTGGCCATGGCATATTCCAGGATAAATATGGCGGGTTGTGCGTTTATGGTTTGTTTTATTTTTTCGTGTGATTGTTCATCCTCTGTTTCTGGATATAATATTTGCAGTAATTCCTCATGTATAGTTCCTTGCAAAAGGGCTATACATTCATTCACTGCATTGGCAAAAACGGGCTCGGTTTGATACAGATCGGCGCCCATTTTGGCATACTGCGAGCCTTGACCTGGAAACATGAAAACTATACCGCTAATGTCTGTTTTTAAGTTTTTTGAAGCGGACGGTTCTCCAGGTGTGTTTAATTTAGATATCAATTCTCCATTATTGGTCGCTAATACAAACCTGCGAACATTAAATTCCGCCCTGGTGGAGTGCAGGGTGTAGGCAATATCATTCAGATTGACTGTGGGGTACTTTGAAATATAGTTGCCAAGGTTTTGAGCATACTGATTTAAACTACTTTCTGTTTTTGCCGACCAGCAGATCAATTTCCACGGCTTATCAATTCCCGGAGGAGTTGTTTTCTCTTCAAATTCCTCCAATACCACATGTACATTGGTACCACCCACACCAAATGAACTCACACCGGCACGCCTGATATCATCTGTTTCCCATGGGTTTAATTGCGCGTTCACATAAAATGGACTATTGGAAATATCAATGTTCGGGTTGATATGCTGATAAAATAGTGATGGCGGTATTTGCCGGTTACGCAAAGCCAAAACCGTTTTGATTAATCCGGCAACCCCTGAAGCCGCTGTTAGGTGGCCCATATTACTCTTTACCGAGCCAATAGCGCAATACTGCTTTTTGTCCTGTTCGCCAAAAGCTAGATTTAAACCTTCTATTTCAATAGGATCGCCAAGAGGGGTGGCCGTTCCATGCGCCTCTATATAGCTTATAGATGAAGCCTCGATCCCGGCATCATCAATAGCCATAGCGATAGCACCAGCCTGACCTTGAGCACTTGGCCCGCTAAAACTACTTTTAACCGAACCGTCATTATTAACGCCAACACCTTTGATAACACTGTAAATGGTATCGCCATCTTGCAGTGCATCTTCCAGATTTTTTAGTAAAACAACGCCTGCACCATCGCTAAAAACGGTTCCTGTTGCCAATTCGTCAAACGGGCGGCAATGCCCATCATTACTCATGATGGATCCTTCTTCATAAAGATGCCCGCTTTTTACAGGCGAAGTGATGGATGCCGCACCTGCAATGGCCAGCGAGCATTGTCCGTCGCGTATACTGTTTACGGCTTGAGCCACTGCCAATAAAGATGTCGAACATGCGGCATAAACGGCTACTGCAGGGCCTTGCAGATTTAATTGATAGGCTGTTCTGGTAGCTATATAATCTTTTTCATTTAAGAGCCGCACCTGGAAATGACCTATCTTTTCTACTATATCAGGATTGGTTAAAACATTGTTATCGTAATAAGTATTGTACCCACACCCGGCAAAAACACCAACAGTTCCCATGTATTTTTTAGGCAGGTGTCCGGTTTTTTCCAATACTTCCCAGGCTATTTCCAGGAATATACGTTGCTGGGGATCCATTAATTCGGCCGATCGCGGGTTGAAACCAAAAAACTCAGCATCAAACTTATCGGCCCCATCAATAATACCACGAGCTTTAACATAAGCAGGATTGTTTTTTATTGCAGTTGGAATATGTTTGTCTATTTCATCAACACTAAAAAAACTGGTTGTTTCGCGCCCTTCGGTTAAAAGTTCCCAAAACTCATCGATATTATTGGCTCCTGGGAACCGGCCAGCCATGCCGATAACAGCTATATCGCGGTTAGCATTATTCTCTTTGTTTTTTTTGCGGATTGAAAACTGTTTTGTTTCGTTTGTGCCGTTTAATAAACCTTCTAAACCCGCTATGGTAGGATATTGGTAAAGCTTAGTGATGGGTATAGCATAATTGTATTGCTGTTTTAACTCACTTACTATTTTTAAAGCCAGTAACGAGTTACCTCCCAATTGAAAAAAATTATCATCCAAACCAATCTTGTCCAACTGCAATAAATTCATCCATACAGTGGTGATATTTTTCTCTGTTATTGTAGATGGTGCTTTGTATGAGGTAGAAAGCTCTGGTCTTTGCAAATTGGGCTGTGGTAAAGCCTTACGATCTACTTTGCCACTGGTGGTTTTAGGTAGCTCATTTAACCATATATAAGCAGAAGGCAACATAAAATCGGGTAAATGCTTTTCTAAATGCTGACGTACCTTATCTGTATTTTGCGGTTTATCGGATGCGACAAGATATGCCAACAGTCGTTTTTGCCCTGCGGCATCTTCGCCAGCAATAACCACGGCCTGCCTGATGTTTTCTAACTGATTTAACAATACCTCTATCTCGCCTAATTCCACGCGGTTACCCCTGATCTTTACCTGGGTATCTTTACGGCCTAAATATTCAATATTACCATCCGGTAAATAACGGGCCAGGTCGCCGGTATGGTAAATGCGCGTGGTTTTATTTTCTGTTTCTGACCAGCTAACGAATCTTTCGATGGTTAGTTCGGGTTTATTTAAATAGCCTTCAGCTAAGCTTATACCAGCAACGCAAAGTTCCCCCGTTTCTCCCTCAGGTACTTGATGAAACAATTCATCCAATATAATGATGTCGGTATTATCAATCGGTATACCAATATTCGGTAAAAATGGCCAGAGCGATGGATCGCCATCCAACTTTAGTTGTGTTACTACATGAGTTTCTGTTGGGCCATATTGATTATATAATGTACAGCCGGGTAAAGTCTTAAAAAAGCTGGCAATCTGTGGGGTTATTTTCAATTGCTCACCTGCGGTCATAATCTCCTTTAGACAGGTAGGAAAAAGATCATTGCTAACGGCAGCTTCGGTTAAATACTGAAGCACCACGAATGGTAAAAATATCCGGTTTATCGATTGTGACTCAATATATTGTAAAAGTTGAACAGGATCTATTCGCAATTCGTCATTTATTAGCACCAGCGTGCCGCCGGTAGTAAGGGTAGCGAAGATCTCCTGAAAAGACACATCAAACGTAAGCGGAGCAAATTGCAGGGTGCGCGAACCCGATGCGGATGTAGAATGATCTTTTTGCCATAGTAATAAGTTTACTAATGCCAAGTGGCCCATCAGAACGCCTTTGGGTTTACCGGTTGATCCCGAGGTGTAAAGAACGTATGCACCCCGGTCTGTCGTTGAAGGTAACGGATTCACTTCGGGATAAACATGATCATTCAACAGAATATTAAGTGGCAGCTCTTCGAAAAAATACTCCTGAGCTTTAGGTGTTATACAGGTATCGATACCAGAGTCGGCTATGATCTGCTCAAGCCTGTCTTTGGGATATCCCGTGTCAAGAGGTAAATATGCCTTGCCTGCTTTAAGTATGGCTAAAACGCTGATGATGGTTTCAATGCACCGATAGGTATTGACGCCAATTATTACTGAATTTGGTGACGTTGAAATAATAGCGGCTGCCAGGTTATTGGAGAGCTGATCTAAACGGGCATAAGTAATACTTTCGCCATTATAAACAACGGCGACGGCATCAGGCGTTTTATTTAGCTGACGCTCAAATAACCCTTGGAGCAGAAGCGTATGATCTGTATCCTTTGACGATGTGATGCCGTTGTTATTATTCATAAGTTGACAAGGATAACTATCTGAACTGATCAGACCATTTATTAATTGGGTTTTAAAGTTAGTTGCAGGAACTTTAAACCAGGTCAGGATAGCGATTTTATACTTTTATATATTTAATATTTTAATTGTTATTAAGCACCGGTTATTGTTTGCGCTGTACTTTTTCCCAAACAGCACTTTGTTTGCCTGTAAAATATCTGATAATGCCAGCCAAAACTGCATAATTCATCACACAAAAATAATATGGTATAAACAATATTTTTATGCGAAGTTGTTTCTTCTCCATAATAAACCCTAATACCGCAAGCGTATAAAACAATATTTGAGCCAATAAAAGTAATTGGTATCCAGTAGCCCCAGGTTCAAGAGCCAATATAATATTGAGTACAAATGATAATATCAATAAAAAAGGGGTAATAGTCCATCGCAGAACGCGGTGACTGATGTATTGAAATGAGAGAACTGGGTAAACAAAAGGATTGAATAAGCTTTTTAACCGTAAAATAGATTGTATGCCTCCGGCTGCTATCCTTACCTTTCTTTTTAACTCTTCTGATACGTTTTCTGATGCAGTTTCTGTGGCATAAGCTTCGGGTTCGTATACAATCCGATATCCCTTTTTGGCTATCAGCATAGATATCATAAAGTCGTCCAGTACGGTATCTGCTGGAACGGGCTGATAAAGATGACGCCTTACACTAAACAATTCACCAGCCGCGCCAACAACCGAATACAGTTCAGAATCCCATTTTTTTAATGCTGATTCATACTTCCAATAAAAGCCTTCACCCGCGGCGCTGGCATCGGCATTTTCATCAAAGTGTACACGTTTTTCCCCGGCTACCGCCCCAACTGTGGCATCGATATAATGCCTGCAGATTTTTATCAGTGCATCTTTATTCAAAAATGTATTGGCGTCGGTAAATACAACTGCATCGGTATGTACAAATTCCATAGCACGATGTACTGCTGCTATTTTACCGTTCCGTTGCGATTGATGCAATAATTGGATCTGTGAATATTGTGCTATGATGTTTGGTGTATCGTCTGATGATCCATCAGTTACAAAAAGCAGGTTCAATTTCCCTGCAGGGTAATTTAATAAAAGAGTATTAGCTATTTTATCTTTTATAAACCCTTCCTCGTTATAGGCTGCCACAACCAGTGTGCAAGTGGGTAGGTTATCCAGATCTTCTGTTATTACTTTGGTACCCCTGAATATTCTTTTGATACGTATGATGGCATATAGAAGTATCCCATAACCCGCAAAGGTGTAAAATACAATAAGGAGGCTTATGGCTAATGTAATTTTCATTTGATGGTGCTAATAGGATAACCTAAATTGTTGCTATTTTTTGAATGGGTGAAATTCCACCAGATAGCTTTAAAAAGTACAGGTATAAAATTGCTGTTACCCGCTTTAAGATAAGCTATTAAATTCCGGGGGACTACAAAAAGTAAAAAATAAACGTAAAAGATCAGCATTTTACCAAATGGTGCGTTACGCCGTATAAACAGTATACGGTTGCGATTCATGAAATACTCTTTTAGTTTACTTTTTTTACCTACTGACACCGATTCTTTATGGTAGATCAATGCATCAGTACAAATCCAGACCTTATACCCGGCGTTCATGATATGTTCGCACCAATCCACTTCTTCGTAGTATAAAAAATAGTTTTCGCTCATTAACCCGGCTTTGTCTACAGCTTCTTTTCTGATCATCATAGATGCACCATGACAATAGGCGGTAGGGCCCGTGATATGATCATACTGGCCAGTGTCCTTTTGCTTAAAGCCAATGCAACTGTTACGGCAGGTATAATAATTCATGGGTGTATATCCTGCGTATTGTATCAACTGCTTGTCGCTGTAATACTTGATCATAGGCGATACCATCCCCACTTCATCTTTGGTATCCATAACCTGAACCAGTTTTTCGACCAGGCCAGGGGTAAATTCAGTATCATTATTGACCAGGAAAAGATAATCGCCGGTTGCTTCTTTAATCCCCAGGTTATTTCCACCTGCAAAACCAAGGTTGACCTCGGAGCGTATAAAAGTTACATGCGGATATTTTAAAGACCACTCTGGTAGGGGATTTGCTATACTTGCATTATCAACTACAATAATTTGAATGTTTTTGTAGCTGTTCAATTTTTCTATTGATTCCAACAAATCTTCAGTAACTGCCGGCTGATTAAAATTTACTGTAACAATAGAAACTTTTTTCATGTATAATGATTAAGACAGAAGTGATACGTTTACGAATTAATATTATCAAAAGTTAAGCCATAGCGAGGTGAAGCGCATAGTCAGAAGTGTGCCAGGCGTGAGTTGGAGTGTTGTAACATAAGGTTGTATTGATACAGAAGTATTTATAGTGTTATTTCTTAATCAGAAAAGATTATCTAAAAGTTAAAATCGTAATATAAAATAGCTATGGATGATGGAACGAAGCAAGTTTCATTGAGTAAAAATCGCCCCAAATTGCATTTCCCCAATTTAAACGGGATCAGGGCCTTGGCCGCCCTGATGGTGGTTATAGCGCATATTGAATTACACAAAGGCAATTTTAACATACCACGTATACCGCATTTTGATGTGCTTAATTTAGGCAAGATCGGTGTAACGGTTTTCTTTTCATTAAGCGGATTTTTAATAACCTATTTATTACTGGAAGAAAAGAAAAATTTCGGAGCAGTTAATTTTAAAGCTTTTTATATGCGAAGGCTTTTGAGAATATGGCCTTTATACTTTCTGGTGGTTTTATTTGGTTTTTTTATTTACCCGGGTGGAGCAGATAAAGCGTTATGGCTTTCCGTATTGTTTTTACCCAACCTGGCATTTTGTCTCAACCTGTTACCGGCTATTATGGATCCAATCTGGTCAATTGGTACCGAAGAGCAGTTTTATATTTTTCACCCTCATTTTTTCAGGCTCAAAAAGCTGAACCATATTCTTTATGCATTATTACTTTTTATCGTTTTTATCATCGCGATACAGGTAATATTTGGCAGGATTGCCAATGAGAGCTCAGCTTACCACATACTACATATATTTTTGTATTACGCCCGCTATGATAATATGATGATAGGGGCGGTGATTGCCGTTATTTATTACAATACCAAGCACCCGGAATTTGATTTTAAATTTCAACGTCTATTTAATGTGATCTTTAAAAGATGGTTTCAGGCCATATTAATGATGATTTA
This sequence comes from Mucilaginibacter sp. 22184, assembly GCF_052045695.1. Taxonomy (NCBI): domain Bacteria; kingdom Pseudomonadati; phylum Bacteroidota; class Sphingobacteriia; order Sphingobacteriales; family Sphingobacteriaceae; genus Mucilaginibacter; species Mucilaginibacter sp. 22184. The sequence goes on along the minus strand of NZ_JBQEPI010000005.1, from coordinate 412,667 downwards.
TATTATTTACCTTGGGTTGTATATCAACTATGATATTCCGCATGGTGATGTTTTGATAGCATTTATGTCGTCGTTACTTATTGTAAACCTTTGCGAGGCTGGTACAAGCATCTATTCATTAAATCACAGATATCTGGATTATATCGGCCAAATTTCATACGGGATATATTTACTGCATAAATTTGTTTTATTCCTGGTGTTATTCCTGGTTAAAAAGTATTTGATCTCCCTGGGGATATTTATCGAAAACATCCTGATCTATGCGATGACAACAGGGGGGACTATCATCCTGGCTTCGGTTTCTTACTATGGATATGAAAAACCTTTTTTGAAAATCAAAAAGCGATTCCAAAAAATTACCCAGTGATAATTTATATCACCGGGCAATCAGTTAGTTAATTATATAGAGGATATTAATTCTTGGATACCTGATCAAGGCAATTTTGCAGCACCACGGCAAATTCCTTATCGTTTGGTGGAGCAAATATGGTATTATGCTCACCAGGGATATCATGCACATGAACGCCTTTTTGCGCAAATGGACGCCAGCCCAGGAATTTAAAATCGGCCATGTAAAAAGTGCGTTTCTTAGCTCTGAATAATTCAATGGCTATCGGTAATGGTTTCAGAATATAATTGCGCAATGCTTTTTCACTTGCTTCGTCTATCTCGTTATCATAAGCAAAAAAGCCTTCTTTCTTCTCGTCCTTGCCCGGAGCTATTTTCCAGAAAAGTTTAATGATCTTCCTTTTAATGATCAGACTCTTATATTCAATGGTGCGTTTAGGATCTTCTGCGAGCAATACCAAACTATAGCCGATCTGTTTTAAAACCAAAGTAGCTTTATTAAATATCTTTTTTAGTAAAGGATCATTAATAGTTGACAGATCTGCATAGGTATCAAACATGGCCAGCATTTTCACCTCTTTACCTGCGGCCATTAATTGATTGGCCATTTCATAGGCAATAATGCCACCTAAGGAGTACCCTGCAAGGGCGTAGGGGCCTTCCGGATTCTTTGCTACAATTTCGGCTATGTAATTAGCAGCTATCTCTTCCATAACATCCAATGGGTCATCAATACCATTCAATCCTTTGGCCTGAAGACCATAAACTGGTTGCTCAGCATCCATATTCATAGCCAAGGCATTGAATAATAATACATTCAAACCAGCGCCGTGTACAATATAAAGCGGCATTTTTGTGCCATTAGGTTTTATCGGAACTAAGGATTCCCAGGTGATAGAGGTCGCATCAACTTCAAGGCGGGCAGCCAATTTTTCTACTGTAGCATGTTCAAAAAGCGTGGCCAACGGCAAGCGTTTACCGGTTTCCTGTTCCAGGCGAGCCATAATTTTAACTGCTACCAGGGAACGACCACCCAGTTCAAAGAAATTGTCAAAAATACTAATGGTTTCCAAGCCCATTAACTCTTTCCATACATCGGCTACCAGTTTTTCATTGCTGGTGCGTGGCGCTACAATCTCGCCGGTACGTTGTATGTTGCTATAGTTTGGTTTTGGCAAGGCCTTACGGTCTATTTTACCATTAGGCGTAATCGGGATGGTTTCCATGATCACAAAATCATCGGGTACCATATATTCCGGTAATACCTCCAATAGGCCCCGTTGCCAGGTATCAAATTGCGCGCGCAGATCGTTATCACTTTTTTGATCATGGATGATCACGTAACCTACTAACCGCGGGTTTCCGGGAGTATCTTCACGGGCAATAACAACGGCTTGTTTTACATTGTCTTGTTTTAACAGATTTTGTTCTATCTCTTCCAGTTCAATACGATAACCACGTACTTTTACCTGGTGATCAATACGACCAAGGCAAACGATCTCTCCATCTTCACGTATTTTACCTAAATCACCGGTACGGTACATTTTGCTTCCGGGAATGCCCGAAAATATATCATTCACAAAACGCTCGTTTGTAAGCTCAGGGCGATTTAAATAGCCCTTGGCAACACCATCGCCACCAATATATATTTCGCCAATGGTTCCGTCTGTAAAGTTGTTCAGCTTTTCGTCAAGAATGTAAATCTGCGTGTTATCTACGGGTTTGCCGATCGAAATATCTTCGTCGCTGGTAATCTGTTTTACTGTCGACCATACCGTAGTTTCAGTCGGGCCATACATATTCCAAAGTTCGGAGCAACGGGCAAGGAGTTTATTGATCAGATCCTTAGGGAGGGCCTCACCTCCACAAAGTATCCGGAGCGGGAATTTGGTTTCCCAGCCCGCTTCCAGCATTACCCGCCAGGTATAAGGGGTAGCCTGCATTACGGTTATCTGATGATCAGTAACCAAATCGATCAGCGCGCGACCATCTTTAGCAGTAATCGCATCAGTAATAATCAGTTTAGCACCGGTTAACAGCGGCAAAAACATTTCGAGCCCGGCAATGTCAAAGGAAATAGTGGTTACAGCAAGCAGATTATCGCCGGTTTTTAATCCGGGTTTTTTTTGCATGCTGAGCAGAAAATTGACCAGATTATGATGTTTGATCTGTACACCTTTGGGTTTACCGGTTGAGCCTGATGTAAATAGTACGTAGGCAAGGTCATCCCCTGTAACTATAGTTTCTGGTTCTTCGCTACTATAGCTATCAAATTTAGCTATCGCATCTTCAATCAAAACCTCCTGTGCTACTGAAACAAAATGCCCCTTAAATTTTTGAGAAGTGAGCAATATTTTGGCAGCCGAATCTTCCATCATGAACTCTACCCGGTCTTTCGGATATTCAGGATCAAGAGGTACATAAGCCGCACCGGTTTTTAAGATGGCTAACAATGCGATAAGCATTTCGGGAGAGCGATCAACCGATAGACCAATAATATCACCTGTTTGTATCTTGAATGTGAGCAGGTGCCTAGCCAGTTTATTTGCCGCTTCGTTTACCTGTTTAAAAGTAAGTGTACGGTTTTCAAATACAACGGCAACCTCATCGGGTAGTTGAGCGGCACGATCTGCAATTAAATGATGAAGCGCTTTATCTCTGGGATAATCGGCCTGTGTATTGTTCAATGTATTTATAGCGTCTGTATTTACTGGATTGGACATTGTGAGACAATTATTTATCCGGTTAACATCTTTATGCCCTCGTCAATTCTTCTGTGCGTAATTACGCGGCAGTGTGATCGTGAGGGGTGTGAATAAATTTTTTATTGGCACCTTTTAATTTAAATAGCAACAATAACATGGTGAAAAATATCAGTGGCAGTTTTAGTGCCGCGTTGAACAGATTCCTGTTAAAGAACTGTCTGGGTATAGCAACAACAATACCAATGTAACAACAAAGCGTGGCTGCGAGCCATAGTTGCCAGTGAGGGCCTATGCCTGGAAGTAGGAAGGACATCAGCAACATAAAAGGCATCAATCCCAACATCAGTACCCGCGGTAATATTGACATTTGATATATTTCGTTAAAATAGTCAAAGTTTCCATGTAAAAATAGTTGCCCCAAGCCGCTGCTGCCATACTTTCGCAACAGATTAAATTGGGCCGACAGCCACCTTTTACGTTGTTTTTTAAATACTTCTGGGTTGCTTACTTTTTCATCATAAACCAAAGCTTTTTCGGCGTAGGCTACTCTTATTTTTTGGCGGGTAAGTATCAATCCCATCTCTTTATCAAAACCACCTACGGCGTCTATTTTACCCATGGTTTCCTTAAAGAGTTTGTATTCCAAAGCCATTCCAGAACCAATTATAGCTGCAGATAGTTTAAATAACCATTGCGAGTGTCTGAAAATGTGATTGTTAACTTCTTCGCTTATGGCATCAAGCACCGCTACCTGGGTATTGGTATTTTTGGCTACCCGGTGTCCCTGTATCACCCGTTCGCCCATTTGTAGCCAGTTGTTGATCTGGTGCAGATAGTCGGAGGCTGCTACATTATCAATATCAAAAACGATGGCCGCGTCGAAGCCATCAGCTGTATTTTCAATGGCTTTATTTAAGGCTTTTGATTTGGTGCTGTTCTCAAAAAAAACCTCCAATACCTGCAAGGGCATCTGTTTTAATTTTTCAATAGTTTCGGGTTTAAGGGAATCCGCAATAATGCAAACATGAAACAGATCTTTAGGATAATCAATAGTTAAGGCACTTGCGGCAGAGTTTAATAAAATCTCATCTTCTTTATAAGCACAGATATAAATTACAAACCGACTTAACGTAGAAGCAACCGGAGGTTGTTTAATGGGTATTAATTTCCCCGCAACTGAGAAAATAAATAGATAAATGCTGTATACACCCAGGTATATAAAAAGCACATCCATAATTATTGTTGCTATTAGTTTTATAATATCCATGTTTGTTATCTGAAAGGCGTTTTATATAAGTTAGCTATTAAGCTTTCTGTCTAAATTTAATGCCAATAAGTTTTTGATCTCCAGGATCCGATGCTCCCAAGTGTTTCCGGCCGCCACTTCAAGTCGTTTTTGCTGAAGATTGGGGCGGTCATTTAACGCTGTGTTTAAGGCATTGGAGAACTCGGTGGCATTGCTGCAATAGCTTACGGTATTGCCGGTAAATTCATGCAGATCGGTATTAAAATCTGTTGATACTACAGGTCGCCCCGAACCCAAGTATTCAAATAATTTTAAAGGAAATATGGAATTACTTACTTCGTCTTTTTTAAAAGGAATAATAGCCACATCAAAGCCTTTTAGAACAGCGGGCATCTGCTCATAAGGTACAGCACCTTTTAACAGTAGATTAGATGCCTTAAATACCGGATGCTCTAAGTAATCCTCATCAATAGGACCTACAAAAACAAAGTTTTTATCAGGGTTTTGCTGTAATACTTCGGCAAGCAGGTCATAATCAATACGGCGTTCTATGTTTCCAAAGTACCCGATCACCGGTTTCTTGATGTCTGATAAAATATTGGCCACCGGTAATTGCGGATCAAGTGCCTTTTGACTATGGGCTATATTTGCTGCATTAGGAATAAAAAATGAGTTACTGTTTATCTTTTTTTTGCTGTCCCGTAGCTGTTTACTGGTACAGATCACCATATCTACACTTTTTACTACAATATCTTCAGATATAAGCCCATGCCTTATCTGATATTCTTCAACCAAGGGATCAACACAATGATAAACGGTTAATAATGGTTTTATGAGTTGATGAAAAGTGGGATAGGTATAGTTGTAGGAATTGATGTAGATGTAATCCTTGATATTCAGGTTTTTAATTACCTTTTTTAGTCGTCTGGCAACAATTCCTTCATTGAATTTAACAGCTGCGCGGTACAAACGACCCTCGGGAAGCATATTGATTGATGGTACCGGAGGCGAAATAATGATCTTGAGATTGGGAATATCTGTTTGAATGTAACTGTTGGATGCCGAAAAAAAGTGTGGTTTACGAACACGATATTCTTTGGTATCTTTAAACTTAATATAATCCTTCCAGGTAAAAGGACGATCGACATAATACACAAAATTGTCTTTGGCCAAATGCTTGGCCATGGTATAGTTGGTCGACTCCAGGCGGCCGTCAAACTGCATCTGTGAAAAAATAATGATATGCCTGTTTTTGAGCTCCATATCAATTTTGTTCAGGTTCTTTTTTAAGCACTTTTTGATATACAATGCCTAATAATTCCACTAATTCAATATAGCCTAGTTTAAATATATCACCAAGCTTAAATTCCAGGTGTTTCTTTAGGGCCCAGTAACCAAATATAGCCCCGGAAAAGAATGTGAAAATGGATGCAATTGCTACGCCATAAAGATTATGGAAAATAAATATGCCCGCAAAATCGCCGGCTACATTTACGGCAAGCATAATAAACACCTTAATCATGTTAAGCTGTGGTTTGCCTATGATATCGAGCGTAATACCAAAAAACCTATCGATAGGCAACAACATCACAAAACACATGAATATACGGAAGATATTGCCTGCATCTGAGTGCTGATATTTGCCGCCAAAAAGTAAACCTATGACCAGATCGGCAGCTATAAATGAAACTATAGCAATAGGTATCAACGCTATGGTGAGCATGCCCGCATATTTCTTCATGATATAAGAAACATATTTTTTGTCATCGCGGTGAACGGCTCCCGACATTACCGGAAGCGCTGTAGCTATAAAAGCCCGCAGCGGTATCTCAAATATTTCCATAAGGCGCTGCGGGATGTAATAAACTGCCAGTAGTTCAGATGGAAACATCATTTTAATAATAAAAGTATCAGAACTGCGCAGCAAGTACGAGCTGATGGAGGTACCTACACTAAACTTGCCAAAATGAGCCAGTTCTTTGATGGATGCCCAGCTTTTACTGCTGATAGTTTTTACTTTTGACCAGCCAATAATAACTGTAATTAAACTGCTTAATATATTATTAATTAGATAACTATATAACGCGTTCTGAAAGCTGGCTTTCTGAAAAATGATCAATAGCAGTATACATATAAAAAATCCACCCTGATTGATGAGCTGTAGTAAGAACAATTTGTCAAAGCGTTCCTCGGCCTGCAGTATCCACATGGCTATGGCAGATGGGAGTGTACAAAGAAATATCAAGCTGAACCATTTGATGATCATCGCCATATTAAAGTTATTGCCGAAGTAGAAAAAATACATCAGAAAATTACCTACCCCAAATGCCAGTACTATCATAAAACCCAGATACCAGGCTGAGCCTGCTATATTAGCCGCGCGTGTTTTATCGGTACCTGCGTAAAACTTAATAAGTGAGGTTTGCATAAAGCCAGTACGAAAGGTATCGGCCAGGGTAAATACGATCAGGAAAAATATATAATCACCAAAGTCAGCTTTGGAAAGATAGCGGGCCATCAGCGATAGTATAGCCATGCCCAACACCGGCATAATGGCATTACTGGCTAAAGAAAGCGTGTGTTTATTGATAACTTTTTTAAGCAAACCCATGTATTATGCCTTTTCCCAGCTCTTAGTTGTGAAATTATATTTCTTGATCACCTTTGCTGGGTTGCCAACTGCTACGCTATATTCAGGTATATCTTTGGTAACCACACTGCCGGCGCCAATAATAGCATGTTTGCCAATGGTAACGCCAGCTGTAACCACGCTGTTGGCGCCTATCCAAACGTTATCGGCAATGATGATTTGTTTGGTGGTTACTTTTTGTAAACGGGGGGGAGTAGTGACATCCTCGTAGCCGTGGTTAAGCCCCGAAAGTACAATGTTTTGGGCCAGCATAACGTAATTACCCAGAGTCACGGGGCCTATCAATACATTACCGATCCCGATGCCACAATTATTTCCGATAATAACATCGCCAACTCCGTTATTAATGGTTGCCAGATCTTCTATAATACTATTGCTGCCCAAAGAGAAATTATTGAAGGGGAATATGTCCATTCGTGCCTTGAACCTGACAACAGACCGCTTGCCTCGTTTGTGAAAAAATGGATTGACAAACCAGCGTACCCACAACCTGGGTTTAGCCTCACCGCTGCGAACAATAAGCCAGTGTACAAAGCGCTTTAATCCAGGGTTTGATTTTATGGTTGATATTAGTGCCATTTAGTTAACTCCATTTTTGTAGTTTCTGCTCGTTTACCAACGGTTTTGCCAGGGCCTTTTCCTGTTCGTCATTATCCAGGCGCATGCAGGCCACGATTATAGCAATGGCTAAATAAAACATGATATTGCTGGGGTATTGTACCAAGGCCTGCTGGGGGAAATTACCTACATTGAAAGCAAATATGACGAGTATCATACCCATGCAATAGTTCTTAAGTTCGGGGTTTTTGATCCTGTAGTAATAGTTAATGCCGTTATAAAGAGCAATGTACATGAGTGTACAAAAAAGGATTAGTCCAATCCAGCCCATTTCTACAGCAACACGTACGTAACCGCTATCGGGAGGGAACTTTGATAACTCGGAATTTGGCGAAAACCGGCGCCCCCAAACACCAACCGAGCCGAGACCACCGCCTATTGGGTGCGATAAAATATATGGTTTTATACGTTTTTGATTCTCTGCCCGTACATTGTATGATGGGTCGCTCGAGGGGTTAAATGCTGTTTGGAACCGTTTGATCAATGGGTTGGAGGTAGGCATTACAATCAGAAAGCCGAGCATTAAACCTGCTGTAACAGCGAAGATCATTACCTTTTTATTGAAATTCAATACAGCGAGCATGAGTAATGATGCAGGGACGAGGACGTATGCTGCTCTTGTGCCTGAATAAAGCATCACAAAAAGAAAAAATGCTGCCATAAAGCCCAAGGCTATTTTTTTACGCAAGCTATGGTTACCCATAATTAAAGCGATGCACAGTAAAGCAGCAACAACCATGTTGTATGAAAAAGTAACCGGATCAGGAAAAATGCCGAATTTGCGCATATGCCCGTTTATAAAAAGCAGGCTAACCCTTAAGGGATCGGCATATAGGTAGTCTTTTTCGAACCAAAAGAAACCAATGTTTTCCTGCTGAAATGCAGATATTGCGGCAATACATGAAAAAGCCAGCCATAGCTTCAGCAAAAACTTGATGAAATCAACAGATCTGATGTGATATACAAATACAAAGTACATCAGCATAATAAAACCAACGGTACGTACCGTGTAAACCCAGGCAAGCCTTGATGTTGCCCAGGGATTGGCAACCTCTAACAGGTTATAGGCCAGCCAGATTAAGATAATATAACTGATGGGGTTTTTAAAACGCGACCAATCATGTTCTTTTCTCTGCTTGATGAAAAATCCCAGGATCAGCAAATATGTTATGGCGTCAAGCAGAGTTCCGATAGGGGCAATTTCCGGAACTATCTCTGATACATAATTCACAAAAAAGGAAGCAAATATTAGTATAGTGATGCCGAATTTAGGATAGGCTACAATGCCATATAAGATGGGAATACCTACAAGCAAGGTTAAAACAATGCTGCCTCCAATGATCCCGAATTTATAAACTATATAGCTGAAGAATAACGAAATCAATAACAAAAATAATATTACCACCTTATTGGATAGCTTTTGTGCGAGCACGCTTTTCCAAAGTGATAACTTTGTTTCATTATGATTCATGTTATTCAGCATTTGCTGTTTATCTGATTAAAAAAATAAAATTTTAACGACCCAGGCAAATGAACCAATAAACGCTACGATAACAGCAGCCTTACGAGATTTTTTTTGAACAGGACTTAAGCTTTCAAACGGGTCGAGTTTCTTTTTCTCTGGTTCTAACCTCATAATTAATATGATTTTAATTAATTATAGACCTTTATAGCGATAAGGAGATGCGGCTTATGACACCGAATCTTTTTTCTGATTAAAATCGGTTTTGTTAAGTATCCAGCCGGCAAATTTTGTATTAAGGCTGCGCAAATAGGCCACATTCGGTTTTTGCGTATTGGTAATGCTTTTACCCGATTCAAAAACAGCAATGATCTTATTGGCAAATAATAACCACTCCTTTGATTTGTTTAAAGACGTTAGCGGTGCTGTATCGATAATAACAATATCATACTTTGTTTTGAGATCATCAAAGCGTGTTTTCAAAAATGCTTCATCTCCAATTTCAAATAAGGTAACGTCTCCGCCATGGTTGCCAAGTACGGTTGCGGTACTGCTATTTACTTCCTGGGTATTAAGCGGGTTATTTTTAAAATAATCCTCTAGGTAAACGCCAGGCATAGCTGTTTTACTAACAGTAGGGTTGTCAAAATTTCCATCAATTAGCAATACCTTCTTATTGATCATGGAATAAGAATAAGCCAAACTAATAGCTAATAATGTTTTGCCTTCTGCCGCATCCAAACTGGTTATAGCAATGATTTTATCACCCTGAAGCTCCTGGTCTATCTCAAACCGCACAGATCTGATCAATTCTTTAAATTGCTTCATTTTATCCCGGTGTTCTACATCCCAAAGCTTTTTCAAGTCAAGGTTTTCGCCTTTAATAGGGGGGAGATAACCCAACAGGGGCAATTGCGTTCTGTTAACCAGGTCTGATGGGTCCTGGATACTTCTATCCAAATAAAACAGTACAAATAACCCAAGTAGGCAGGCAAATACGCTTAATATTACACTAAGAGCAATCAGTAGTAGTTTTTTTGAAGGTTGTGCTACATCAGGTGCAGCAATTTCAACTTGCCTCAGGTTGATGGAGAAGTTTGATTTCAGGTTGGTTTCGTTATACCGGTTTAAAACATCCAGATATTCCTTACCGGCAATATCAATGTCAAAATCATAGGTTTTTACGGTGGCGTCAAACGGTACCAGGCGCGAAAATTTGCCATTCAGATTGGCAAGCTCGTTATCGATAGATTTTACACTGTATTTAGCCAGGTCTCTTGAAATTTCGAGCGTCAGTTTTTGATGGATCAGATCGTCTTTGGCCACTAATGGATTAGTAACGTACTTATCTGACGACTGATTTATCTGTGTCGTAAGCAAGTTTTGGACAGAGTCTATTGTGTTTTTATAGCGTGGATTAAATCCACTGCGAACATATCTGTCTTCCAGGATATGTAACTGATCCTGAGTTGTAGTGATGGCTTGATTATACTTACTTACGGAAGCTTCTACATACTTTCTGTCGCCAGGCTCAAATTTACTGTTGATCGCGTTAATGGCGCCATCATAGGAAACGATGTCTTTTTCGGCCTGTAACTTTTTATCGTTATAAACCATGATCTGGCCAAAAATAGCCTTTGATTGCTCATCAAGACTTAATACACCGTTTTGTATCTTGTATTTCTGCAGTTCTTCTGTTTTTTTATCTAAAGCGTTCTTTTTTTCTTCAAGAAGTTTCGATAAGAAATTCACAGCATTAGTTTCGTTCTGCCTTACATTTTGGGTATAGTAAGCGATGAATTGGTTACACAAAGTATTTACTATAAATGCAGATAATTGTGGATTTTCTGAATCAAAAGTAACCGTAATGAAATCGCTGTCCTCATCTCGTGCTATAACAAGCTCTTTCATTATGGAACGCTCATCATATTTCATGGATATGAGGATGTCATTTAATTTATCTTCCTCTTTATCATACAACGATAAAGGTTCCATTCTTTGGAATTTGTTTTTAAATAAAGCTAAAGCTCTATCGCGTTCATAGGGGTGTAAAGCAGTTAGTTCTTTACTGAATTTACGAAACGGTACAGGATTACTCAGGTCGTGTATCATGAGTTGATAAGAAACCTGATTAATCAGCTTCTTGAGCTTCATAATGGCGATAAGATTACTAAACTCACGAAAAACCTGCTGCTCTTGGGCATTTATATTATCATCCTTATCCAATAGGTGTCTGGACGCATCAACAATACCAGTAGCAATCTGCGCATGTGATATATAGCTGTTGGGTAGGTTTTTAACAAGAAAAAAAGAACCGATTATCGTTACCAGCGGTACGATGATGAGTGTAGTGCGATATTTACGTAAAAGCTTAAAAAACTTGGCTATCTCCATTATTATTTAATCTCTTCTAATTTAGTACCCAATAATTCTTCAAGATTGGTTTTAGCTGTAAATGTGGCCAATTCAGCTTGTACTTTGAATGAGTTTTGATTGTAAAGGCTATTTAATTGCTCGTTATAGATCTGAAAAGTGGTTTCTCCTTTTTGAAAAGCGTACTTTAATTGTTTAACCGCACCTTCGGCATCAAGTACCGCATTTGAGCGCAATCTGAGTTCGGCCTGAGCTTCCAGGTAGGCAAAATAAAAGCGTTTTACCTGAGCTTCCAGGCTTAACAAATATTCGCTTTGCTGATACTCTGCTACTTTATACGTTTCCCTGGCTGCATTGGTTGTGGCTGGATTTTTAAGTAGTTGGCCTATGTTTAAAGATATAGACAATTGATATCCCTTAAAAATAGTCGGGGTAGCAAGATTGATAGAATTTTGGGGACTGTAAATATAAGATGCGGTTAAGCCATCGAGCCAGGCGAATTTGGTTGCATTGTAATTGCTTTTTGCGGCATTTACCTGGCTTTGTCTTAATTTAACTTCCGGATAGTTTTTCTTTGCTGTGGCTATCAGTTTTTCCAGATATGGGTAGGATATATCCTTAATAAAAGATTCCTGTGCATAGGTATTATTTGTGAAAACGATAAAGATTAATAGAAGGGAAAGCTTTATAATATTTTTGCTCATTAGTGTTATACTTTTTCTTTTTGAAACAATGCAGGTATGGTTCCCATAATAATCCTTAAATCTAACCAAATAGAATATTTTTGAGCATAAAAATTATCTAATTTTTTTCTTTCCCGTTCAGACATGTCTTCTTTGCCTCTTTTACTGATCTGCCAAAGCCCTGTTAAACCCGCTGGACCCAGAAAACGCATCGACCATTCGTTTGAGGTTAGCATTTCAGCTTCATAAACTGGCAGTGGCCTATTTCCTACTACAGACATATCGCCCACAAGGATATTAAATAATTGAGGCAGCTCATCAAGACTTGAATTGCGTAAAAATTGCCCCAGTTTAGTAATACGCGGGTCGTTTTTAATCTTAACAAATGCGGCTTTATTAGTTCCTGCTTCAGTTGCATACTGATTGTTTTCTGTTGAGAGCTTTGCCAGCAATTGATCGGCATCGGTGCGCATCGATCTGAATTTATAAAAATCAAATACTTTATATCCTGTACCTACCCGCTTACTTTTATAAAATACAGGGCCCTTTGAATCTAACCTGATCAATATGGCAATAATCAAAAATACCGGGGATAGCACAAATAGCATGCTGCAAGATATCAATAAATCAATTAAGCGCTTACCAATCGGCATTTTATAAGTTGTATCAACTTCTTTAGATAGCTCAAGCAATTTTGGTTTGATGAGTTTAAAGGTAACCAGGAAGTTAAGGCGCTCCCGCAGGTTATCAATAGGAAACGGAACGCTATAAAAATCGTGAACCTTTAGCTGCATGGCCCTTTGTTTAAGGCTTTTATCGTTATTAGATGATAAAAGAACAATGATAGACCCGTGAAGCAAAAAGCTTTTTTTGATCTCTTCAACTATTTTAAAACATTGGCCATCGGTATCAACCTCCATTAAAATAATATCAGGAACGGTTAGGATGGATTGATTACCCAGATACTCTTCAAGGTCGGCAAAAGAATCATTATATATTACTTTGAAATTACCATTAATACCGGTTGAGACCAATTCTTTTAATGCCGAACCAGCATACGCGATCTTAACATGAGAACCCGAGCTCTCGTTCCAATCAGATGTTTGTTGACTCATAACTTTCTAAAAGTTGGTTAATTGCGTTTTTTAATTCGGTTGGTTTAAAAGGCTTTTGAATATAGGTCTCGACTTTAAATGGCATTTTCCCTACCTGTTCATCAAGATCATGTGCCGCAGAAAGAAGGATCACCGGAAGATCACGGTAGAAACCACTGATCTTAACATTTTTTACAAATGATTGTCCGTCAAAATAAGGCATTTGAAGATCAGAAATAATCAGCTCAGGCATGTTACCATCCTCAAGCCAACCAAAGGCATCAATACCATTGTTTTTAACCACTATATCGTAATCCTTTGAAAGGATGAAGTTGAGTAATTTTAAAATACTTAAATCGTCATCAACAATAAGTAGGGTTTTTTTCATTCCAGAAGATTTATAAAACCTGGTTAATTAAGTTGTAAACATATTTTAATTGAGAAGCTAAAACAAGCTCAAGTAATCTTGTAGCTAATTCTTCAATTTCTGATGTACATTCAATTACTATACCGAAAGAATACAGAATGTACAGGTACGCATTTTATGAGCGCCTTTATTTGGTAATAAGCTCATATTATGTAAAAAGAGCGTAACAGAGGCATTAATTTCCCTTTTTAATAGCATATCTCTTTTGCCTGGACGTAGATAAAGTGAGGAATTTATTCCCGGTTAGGGAATAAATTTACTATGAGTTGATGTGATATGTAAGCAATAATTACGCTTTTGTATTAAAAAGAAAAAGCGATACAGCGAATTACGATTTTTCGATAATGGATAAAATATTACCCGCGGGGTCATTAAACCACGCAATTGTGGGGCCGCGATCATCGCCGTAAAGTATACCTTTTTCGTTGGTTTTAAAGTGCTCGTCATCATAAACTATAAATTTCACTCCCCGTTTTGTTAGCTCATCAACCGTTTTTTCAACATTATTTACTGTGAAATTAAGTATAGTGAAGGTGGCAGGCTGATGATTTGGTTTGGGGTAGATGAGGATAATATTCTCATCGTTTAATTGAAGGTTCAACAGGTTGGGCATCTCTTTATCTTCCTCAACGTTCAATCCTAATATATTGCCATAAAATTCTTTTGCTTTGGGTAAATCGTTCACTGAAAAACCACTAAAGGCGGTGTTGTATTTTAGCATGAGTTAATTGTATTTATTAATTAATAATTAAATCTGTTGATTTTTGTTTTATTTTTTAATATTTAATTCTTTAAAACTATTTACAGATCAAATTTACCCACATAAAACAGGGCGCGAAAGGGGAGAATATGACACATTAGTGGGGTAATTATGACATAATGCCAAGACCTGATAATAGATCCCGGTTACCAATTGGAGCTGGGATTTTATTTTTTGTGTCCATTCTTTTTGAATAAGTTAGCGCTCAATATGAACACATTTGCTGATAGAATAATTGCCTTTAACCAACAGCTTGAGTTTACCGGAGCCTTGCCTCCAGGTATCAGTATTATGAATCCGTTTAAAGAGAGCGGGCCAGCTATGCAGGTTTCGAGCCAGTTTTACCGTAAGTATTATAGCGATGAGCATCCGCGGCATTTGATATTGGGTATTAACCCGGGCAGGTTTGGCTCGGGTATGACGGGGGTATCATTTACCGATCCTAAAAGAATGATAAACCAATGCCAGATAGCTTTTTCCGGGGCTATGACACATGAACCTTCATCAGAGTACGTTTACGCAATGATAAATGCGTTTGGAGGTATAGCGGAGTTTTATCAACAGTTTTATATTCATTCTGTTTGCCCGCTGGGTTTTACTATTACGGGCGATAATGGCAAGGAAACCAATTACAATTATTACGATACCCCTGCATTACAGAAGGCGGTATATCCGTTTATTGTTGAAAATATACAGAAGCAAATAGATATAGGTTTTGAAACAGACGTTTGTTTTTGCTTTGGAACTGGCAAGAATGAGGCCTTTTTGAAAAACTAAATGATGAGAAACAGTTTTTTAAACAAATAGTGGCGCTGGAGCACCCTCGGTATATTATGCAATACAAGGCCAAATCAAAACAAGATTATATTGCTAAGTATATCCGGGAGTTTAGTAAAGTTCTTTTGTAACTCGATCACAGATCACTTGGTGGTGATATCCCGGTTATGGTCATCAAATTCTTTCCCGGTAGCTCTGTAACCACGTATAAAATCTGCCAACTGTTTCAGCTCGAAGTCGGTAAGCTCGGTACCTCCGGCATAATGGTAGCTATTGTCGGTACCATCCAAGGATATGGCACCAAGATATCCTTTATCAAAGTTTTTGGCGCTATCGGTATCCCGGTATAATTTATAAGCGCCTGAATTTATAGGATCAATGGCAATATTAATTTGAGTGCCATCTTGTTTATTTATTCCGATTGTAACGCCGCTGGTGATCATGATGTGTTGATTTAAATTTATAGACAAAAGGTGTATGGAATTGTTTTTAGAAAATTAATAAGATCTGGAATGCCTTGAATCAAAGTTACCACTGCAAATTCAATTTACAACAAAAATGAACCTTTTTTAAGCAATTATGCTTATCAGAAATCTTTCATTTTAAAACCCATCCAACTTTATCTTTTGTGACAAACATTTTAATGTTCATGTTTATTTGAATAATATGATAAGTACTTATGATATGCTTTTACGGCTGTTAGTAGCCGCGCTATTGGGCAGTATAATTGGATGGGAGCGGGAACGCAGGCAATGGACAGCCGGTTTACGAACCCATATGATGGTTGGTCTTGGATCGGCACTTGTGATGTTGGTTTCTACCTATGGTTTTAATGACGTTGTAGGTAAACCTGGTATAGCGCTCGATCCTTCGAGAGTTGCCGCCCAGGTAGTAAGTGGTATCGGTTTCCTGGGTGCCGGAACTATATTTTTTCTGCGCAACGAGATTGTGAAAGGTTTGACTACCGCGGCAGGTCTTTGGACGGTTGCCGCTATTGGTCTGGCTGTGGGTGGTGGTTTATACATTGAAGCGGTGAGCGCCACATTTATCGCGTTGATTATTCTTGCTGTTTTTAAGCCTTTTGAAAACAGGTTTTTCAAAAAAAACAGGTATCGAAATATCAGAATGACCTTGGAACAGAAACATGTAGATTTTGAAGCTATAGAAGCGGTTCTGAAAGCGAACAATATTCCGTTCAGGGAAATCAGTTTGTTTGCCGGTGATGGCAATGATGAGATCAAGATCACTATACAAAAACAATTCAATCAGCAGGAAACGGTGCTGACTGTGATTGCTGAACTGAAAAAGATCAAGGGTGTGAATGGGGTTGACTTTTTAAGCTGATGACAAAAAATGGAGATATAAAGTTACATTGAACCGCGAACCTCAGTATATTAATAGGTTTATGGAAAAAAGGATTTGTAGAACCGCTCACCTATATTACAAATTTAACAAGGTAAAGATGGATTTGGCATTGCAAGCTGGCTAAATCCTGAGATGGGAATAATAAAAGCGACGGTATCTGTAAATGAAAGTAGATATCCTGAGCTATTTTGGATATCTACTTTCATTATATTTTACCTAGATACATTAAAATCAACACTTGCTTTTTCATCGGCAGAATTACTACCGAGCACTAATTTATATTTGCCAGGATATAGTTTCCACTGATGGGCATCCAAATCCCATTTTTGCAGATCCTGAACAGGAACCATTAATGTGACCGATCCTTCGCTGCCTTTTTTCAAGTTAATACGCTTAAAGCTTTTTAATTCTTTAACGGGCATTCGTTCAAGCTTAGGGTATTCAACATATGCCTGGACAACCTCATCACCATCCATTTTGCCAGTGTTTTTTACATTCACTGTTACGGACAAGATATCAGTCTTTTTGTAGGCGCTTTTAAGTTTGGTATCCAGGGTATAGGCAAATGAGGTATAACTTAAACCAAAGCCGAACGGATACTCAACCGGGCCATTATAATACCGATAGGTGCGGCTTTTCATATTATAATCCTGGTAAGGAGGCAGATTGCTCATGTCTTTGTAAAAAGTAAGTGGTAAATGGCCAGAAGGAGATACGTCGCCAAATATCAGATCGGCCAGAGCATTGCCACCTTGTTCGCCCGGATACCAGGCAAATATAACCGCATCAACATATGGCTCAATAGCCGAAACATCAACATCACTACCGGCTGTGATAACCGCAATGATAGGTTTGGTTTTAACACCATTTCTCAATGCTTTAATGAAAGCTATCTCACTTGCAGGCAAACTCAGATCTTTTTTGTCGCCACCGCTATTTGATAAAAACGCGTCGCCTGCTTCACCTTCTAACACTGGAGATAGTCCAATCACCGCTATGGTAACATCGGCATTGCCAGCGGCCCATGTGCCACCAAAATGCGTCGTATCTTTGTAATCACATCCCAAATCATACTCAACTCTTGTTGATTTACTCACTGCGGCAGTTATACCCTCAACAAAGTTGATCACCTTGCTGCTTGTGCCATGATAGTTAGCTACCATCGCGTCAAGAGACGCGGCGTTGGGCCCAACAACCATAATACTGGATACATTGCTTTTGCTCAATGGTAAAATATTTTTATCGTTTTTAAGCAACACCATACTTTGCTGGGCTACTTTACGGGCAAGAGCTATATGTTGTGTATTGTGAATACTATCTGCTCCATAATTATGATAAGGGTTGAGTGAAGGATCATCATAAAAACCGAGTTTAAATTCAGTTCTTAAAATAGCACTTAAAGCCAAATCTATATCTTTTTCGGTCAACAGCTTTTGCTGAATAGCTTTTAATCCATCATTTTGTAAAATGGATGAGCAATCCAGGTTTACACCAGCCTTTAACGCTGCTGCTGCAACCTCAACCGCGGTTGGCAGGGTTTTGTGAGTTAGGTAAACATCATCAAGGGCGCCACAATCAGTAACTACATGTCCTTTAAATCCCCATTCCTTACGTAAAATATCGGTAAGCAATACTTTGTTAATAGAATTGGGCACACCGTTTACCCGGTTATAAGCGCTCATTACCGATTCCACTCCGGCATCTACCAGTTCATGGAAAGCATATAAATAAGTTTCACGAAGATCTTTTTCATCTACCTTAGCATCAAAATGATCACGCTCTGCCTCTGGACCGCTATGCACCGCGAAGTGTTTGGCTGTAGCGGAGGCTTTCAGGTATCTGGGATCGTCGCCTTGTAACCCCTTAACAAATGCCGAGCCCATACGGCCGGTTAAAAATGGATCCTCTCCATAAGTTTCCTGCCCACGGCCCCAGCGTGGATCGCGAAAGATGTTGATATTGGGTGTCCAAAAGGTAAGGCCCATGTATTGCAGGTGCCTGTCCTGTGCTATGGCCAGGTTATATTTAGCACGGGCTTCTGTTGATATGGCGGTTGATACCTGTTTTAAAAGATCATCATTGAATGTTGCCGACATACCTATAGCCTGTGGAAATATGGTAGCCTCTCCGGCACGGGCTACGCCATGCAAGGCTTCGTTCCACCAGTTATATGCTGGTATCCCCAAACGTGGAACTGCCTGGCTGCGATAACCCAGAAGAGATACTTTTTCTTCCAGCGTAAGCCTGGATAAAAGATCTTTTACCCTAATCTCAATCGATTGCGAAGGGTCTTTATAAAAAAGCTTTTGCTGCGCTTTGGTAGCAACAGTAATAAATAATATAGCCGTCATAATGACTGACGATCTGATAAGAATTTTCATGGTTGGAGCCATTTTTTGAGATTATTTTTTAAGTTTAATATTAAGGTTAATTCCATAGGTATGAGTAGGGGGCAAACTCGCGCCTTCAATACCTGCATATTTGATGTCGGGTGAAAAACCCGATTCAGGATCAATATTGTCTGAGTGTTTCATAATTGTCCAAAGATTACGACCCACTAAAGATACGGTTATACCTTCAATTGGAGAACTTCTTAAAAGACCTTTTGAAAAAGTATATCCAAGAGTAACCTGTCGCAATTTGATGAAACTACCATCCAGTACATTGAGTGCCGATATGTTTCGGGCTAGGGCCTGGTAATAATTTTCGGCGGGAACAGACACCGTATTTTTAGCCCCGCTTAATGTTACACCATCGCCAACAACCCCGTCTTCGCGACCAACAAGCGTTAATTTGTTCAATCCCCGATAAATGCTATTGTAATTGGTAGCTGATAATATTTTATTGCCAAACCGGTAATCGACCAGGAAGGAAAGGTTCAGGTTTTTATAAGTGAAATTATTATTAAAACCGCCATAAATTTTGGGTACAACACTTCCCATAGGTATACGCGGCCCAGCTACAGGTAATCCGTTGGTATCAAATATGATCTGCCCGTTTGTATTACGCAAATAGTCGTTAGCCATAATTTGAGGTCCTGGCAAACCTTTAACCAGGGCTGTAGCAGCATTCAATGGCCGATAAGTGCCAAAACTTATATTTGCCGATTGTGGAGTACCATCTGTTTGCAGGATCTTATTTTGTACAAACGTAAAATTAAAAGAAGGCCCCCATACAAAATTGGCTGTTTTAAAAGGAGTGCCGTTTAATTCTATTTCGATACCATTATTTTGAGTTGAACCTGTACCGATAAACCTTGTGGTAAATCCCGACGATATGTCCAGATCGCCCTTAATTATTTCATTTCTGGTTTTTCGATGAAAAAAAGCTGCGTCTAAACCTAATCGTCCATTCAGAAATTTAAGATCGATACCAATTTCAGATTCGGTTAAGGTATAAGGTTTTAAAAATAAATTAGGAAGGGTATTTGAAAACCCAGCCGTAGGAACTCCATTAACAGAATTATTAATGGTATAATACTGAGATGTGATATATGTGTCGGAGGGTTCTCCACTAGTTTGGGCATAAGAAACACGAAGTTTGCCAAAATCAAGTGCCGGTATATGTGTAAGCTCTGAGAATATAAAACTGGCGGATACTGATGGCGTAAATATGCCCCGGTGCCCCTGTGGCAAAGTAGAGTAAACATCAAATCTACCCGTATTATTAATGGTGATGTATTTCTTGATGGAGAAATCGGCAGTATAATAAGCTGAATGTGTTTCGCTGCTTTTATAACTGTAAAGGCTGTTTTTTACAGTTAGATTCTCATAACTATAGAAATAGGGGATAATAAAGGGCCCTCCAAAAAGCTTGGTATATTCATAGCTATTTTTACGCAAACTAGCCCCGCCGGATATATCAAAACTGAGCAGATCCTTTACGATATCATGTTTCGCACCAATAAGTATATCCGTATTCAGCTCAGATCGTTGTGTTTCTGATTGTTCGTCAATGTTACCTGCGCCTCCGGGACTGAAGGCTGTGCCAGTGGGTATAACGGATAGCCTTTTATCATGTAAAACATCATTACCGAGTCTTGCCTGGGCATATAGCCAGCTATTAAAATTGTACTTTGTTACTATAGCTGCAATAAGCCGTTGGCGACTGATATTGTTGACGAATTTATATACAGCAAAATATGGATTAGTTACATAAGAGTCGTTATTCCAGCGTAGTTCTGAACCATCGGCATTGGTACCAGGAGCTAGTGCAGCCTGGTTTACATTAGCGGCAAGATATTGTATATTATTGGCATTCATCGGTCCATCGCTTAAATTGGGTTTAAGGTTTGATGATTCTTGAATGTAATTGGCAACAATATTTAAACTGAGCTTTGCCGATACATTTTGATTAGCAGTAAGATTTACAGTTTTACGTGACAAACCACTGTTGCGAACAATAGAGTTATTGCTAAGATTGGAGAGCGAAAGCCTAAATCCTCCATTCTCTCCGCCTCCGTTGAATGCTATTGTATTTGTGTTGGATGATCCGGTACGGTAAAACTTATTAATATTGTCATTTACAGCGGAGTATGGATAATATTTGCCATCAAACTGAATGGTTGACTTACCATCCAATTTCTCACCCCATCCTAAATTACCTGTTGATATGGCTGTGTTTACATTTTGTGGCCGCAGACCATACTCTCCCTGCCCATAAACAGTTTGATAATCAAAAGTATTAACTGCTTTATCTAACTGGTAATTGCTATTTAGCTCAACTCCAAAACCAGAGTTTTTTTTGCTGCTTTTTGTGGTGATCAAAATAACTCCATTGGCAGCTCTTGCTCCATACAAGGCAGATGCGGATTGTCCTTTTAAAACTGTCAGGCTCTCCACGTCATCCGGGTTGATATTGCTAATCCCGTCGCCAAAATCAGCGCCGCCCCATTCATTTGCAGAGCCTCTTTGCGTATTATCAATCGGTATACCATTGATAATGAACAGGGGGGATGCCGCGCCGAAACTGGTTACACCCCTTAATAAAATGCGTGCCGATGAACCAGGTCCACCGTTCACGCCGTTGATACTTAAACCCGCAACCCGCCCTTCAAGCGAATAAGCAATATTGGTTTCTTTGGCCTTATCAAGTAAATCACCGTTAATGGTACTCACTGAGTATCCGACTTTTTTTTCATCTTTTTTTATGCCAAGAGCTGTAACAACCACCTCATTAAGTATGTTGCTAACGGATAATTGTATGACGCAGGGTGTAGTTCCTGATGCTCTTATCTCTCTTGTTTGATAACCCACGTAACTAACCTTTAGGATGGATTGCTCCGGGGCTTCAAATGAAAAAAAACCTTCCGTGTCTGTAGGGGTACCGGCCGTGGAACCCTTTACCATGACCGTAGCACCAGCTAATGGTTCGCCCTTTTCACCAATTACATGGCCACTGATTTTAATTACATTAATAATCTCCGCGGTAGGAGCTATAACAACAAGGTGATTGGCCAGCTCGGTGTAAGCAAAGCCTGAGTTTAATAAAATTTTATCTAGTACCGTTGTAACTTCTTCATTTTTTGCATCAATGGTTACTTTTTTCATTACAGGTACCTTGCGTTCACTGTAAACAAAGTGGTAACTGCTTTGGTGTTCAATTATAGATAATACCTTCCTAAAATCGGCAGATTGAAGATTGAGGGTTACACGTGTTTGGGCATGAGAACTTAAAACCAGAAAATTAAAGAATATTATTAAAGTACAAGTTAATTTCATTTATCAATAAGGACATTATAGTCAATATTTGCCGTTACACCATTCTTGTGTATTAAATTTACATAAATTTATAAGGAATAGATAGATCTGCCAGACCAGTACAGATAGGGGTAATTATATAAAAAAAATGTAACAATTGTTCGTTTTTCAGAATTTTGTTACATCAGAGGCAGATTCTTTAAAGGGTTAAGTAAACTTTAATTTCATAGGCAATTTAATAGATATAAATGGTTGAATTTTTAATCTTGTAATTAAAATTTTCGGTCATGCGCAATGCATCAAGAGCCTGATTTATGGTTTCCTTCTCAAAAACACCACTAAAGCGGTATTGCTTTAATGCATCATTTTTAAATTTGATGTCTACACCGTACCATCTTTCCATACGATCTGATAGCGTTGCGAAGTTTTCATCCCGGAAAATGAATTTATTTTGAGTCCATGAGGTTTCAACAACGGTGCTATCACCCTGCTGCAAACGGGTGAAAGTAGTAAGTACATAGCGCATACCTGAACCTGCATCAGCCGGATTAAGCTTAGTGTTTCGGCGCGTGGTTTTAAACGAACCATTTTTTACAATAAGTTTTTCGCTAGGTTTTAATATAATACGGTCAGAAGGCCTGTCGTCAAGTGTAACTTCTATGGTGCCTCTGATAAGGGTAGTTTCACTTTGCGGGTCATTGGGATAAGACTTTACATTGAAAGCAGTACCCAGTACCTTAATGTTCATTTTTTCAGTATGAATAATGAAGGGATGTTCATGATCTTTATGCACATCAAAAAAAGCCTCGCCACTAAGATAAACCTCACGGGTTTTACCCGTAAATACTGTAGGGTATTTTAATGTGCTTTGCGAGTTTAAAGTGATCCGGGTACCATCAGTAAGGACAATAGTCGACTTTTCGCGCTTTACCGTATTTTTATTTTGCCATGCATGGGGAGTGGTAGTAAGCAGGTTAATCCTTTTACTAACAAATCGGGAATAAAAAAACCAGGAGCAAGCTGTAAGTAAAATAACGGCTGCAGCGGCGCGCCAAACATAAGTATATGACTTTTTTAAATTAGGGATTGTAGCGGTATCTGCTTCCTGACTTTGGATCTTTGTTTTTATTTTTTGAAATGCCAAAGCATTATCCGCAAATTCGGTATCATTACTATTCCAGTAAATATTCAGGAACTCGAAATCGCGGCGATTTATTTCGTCGGAGTTTAAGCAATGTTGAAGCTCTTCGCTTTCTTCTGAGCTGATCTCATTGGTTAATTTTTTACTAACCAGCTCTATAAATCTATCATTGCCCATTTCTGATATTTCGTGCTTTTTATAGGTGGACAACTATTCTTGATAAAATACCTACAAGTTTATAAAAAATAGTTGCATAATACCAATAACCACACTTAGTGCCTTGAATAAATTGTTCGTATGCGTTTCGGGGTTGTTAAGTTTATTATAATTACTTAAAACAACACTTAACTTTTTAACAGCCCTAAAAAGCTGTGTTTGTACAGTACGTGGTGATATATTTAAAATTTCGGCAACTTCTTTATATTTCATTCCGTCCTCTTTGATCAACCTGAATACAATACGGCATTGCTGGGGAAGGGCGGTAATGGCTTTATCCATTCTGAAGATCAGTTCTTTATTTTCAATTTCCTTTTGTGGGTTGTAAGTGTTTACAAATTCAACGGAGTTGGTTTCTTCGATCTGTACCAGATGGATACTGGAATATTTTTTAATGTGATTTAGAGATTGGTTTTTTACAGCTACAAACAGGTAGGTTTCCGGGTTAAGTATTTCGGTTAAGTTTTTTCGGTTTAACCAGCATTTAACAAACACATCAGATACGATCTCTTCTGCTATTTCCCGTTGATTAACATACAGAATACAAAATTTAGTAAGTGAGTTATTTAACAAATGAAAGAAAAGCTCAAAAGCTTTTTCATCATCATTGCTGCAAATGAGTTTCCACAAGTTTAGTGTATCAACTTTTCTGTCTTTCAAAACCCGGGAATTTTAGTTAATCACTTAAATTTAAATCTTAATATCAGTATAACAATAATAAAACATTAATTGCTAAAATGGAAATTTTATTGGCAAAGTTTCAATAATTATTAAAAAAATTTAAAAAGTGTAGGCAATACACCTATTATTGTTGTCAGTTATATTAAATGCCATTTTACATGAAAAAAATTATTACGTTTCTTGTTTTAAGCTCTTTTAGCGCATTTCTGATGGCGCAAAAACACAATGTGTCCAAGCAGTACGTTGCCCCCGGTGATCCATTGGTGGAAAAGAAACTAGCCGAATGGCAAGATTTGAAATTCGGGCTTTTTATGCATTGGGGAACTTACAGCCAATGGGGGGTAGTTGAAAGCTGGAGCATTTGCCCCGAAGATGAAGGCTGGACCCAGCGTCGCGGCCCGTACGGAGCTACATATAATGGCTATAAAACAGCTTACGAAAATCTGCAAACTACATTTAATCCGGTTAAGTTTAATCCTGAAAAATGGGTGCAGGCTGCAAAGGATGCCGGTATGAAATATGTGATATTTACAACAAAGCACCATGATGGTTTTTGCATGTTTGATACTAAAGAAACCGATTATAAAATTACCAGCGCAAAAACACCATTTTCAACTAATCCCCGGAGTAATGTTACTAAGGAAGTATTTAACGCCTTTCGTAAAGAAAACTTTATGATAGGGGCCTATTTTTCAAAACCTGATTGGCACACCGAGAATTATTGGTGGCCATACTTTCCACCAAAAGACAGAAACGTAAACTATGATCCTAAAAAGCATCCTGAACGGTGGCAAAAGTTTAAAGATTTTACTTACAATCAGATTGGTGAGTTGATGACCGGATATGGGAAAGTAGATATTCTTTGGCTCGATGGTGGATGGGTTCGTCCTAAAAGTAGTATTGATACCACTGTTGAGTGGCAACGGGGTATTCAATATGATCAGGATATTGATATGCCTAAAATTGCCGCTATGGGAAGACAAAAGCAACCCGGTTTGATCGTTGTCGATCGTACGGTATCCGGCCAATATGAAAACTATACAACACCAGAACAAGAGGTACCCGAGGTGCCGCTTGACCATCCATGGGAAAGTTGCATTACCATGGGTAATTCCTGGAGCTATGTACCCGGAGATCATTATAAATCGGTACAGCAAATTGTACAATTATTGGTTAAAATAGTATCGCGTGGAGGTAATTTGTTGATGAATATTGGCCCTGGCCCTGATGGTGATTGGGATCCTGTTGTGTATGAGCGATTAAAAGGTATAAGCGCCTGGATAAAGATCAATGGCGAAGGTATTTATAACTCCAAATCGGTAGCTCCATATTCAACCGGTAATGTTTTTTACACAAAAGCAAAAAATGATAATGCCATATATGCTTTTATGTTATCCGATCAGGAGAAAGTAACCTTACCTGCAACTGTTTCTGTTAAAGCCCCTAAACCTAAAAAAATAATACTATTGGGCAGTAAGCAAAGCCTGAAATGGAAGCAACAAAGTGATGAAATAGTGATCAGTATCCCTACAACCCTGCAACAAAACACTGGTTTAACTGAGGCAGCCTGTTTTAAATTGGCATATTAATAATAGGATAAAAAACCACATCAAATTACCAAACAAGTATAACTCTGCGTTCATTGCAGTACTTAATTTTGAAACCATTACCCCACCACATAATGAAAAAAAATTACCCGGTAGTCAGCCTCGTATCTTATAAATTTTCAATAACAACATTGTTCATACTCTGTATTACTTTGGCAAATGCACAAAGTAAGTATGAGCTAAACGAAGGTTGGAAGTGTGCCCCGGTAAGCAAGGTAAAAGACGCGGGAATAGCCATTTCTCATACAACTTATAATACAAGTTCATGGATGCCAGCTGTTGTGCCAGGCACGGTATTAACCAGCCTGATAGCCGCTCATAAAATGCCCGACCCGTTTTACGGAATGAATAATGAGCAGATCCCTGATATTTATAGGACTGGTCGTGATTACTACACGTATTGGTTTGTAAAGGATTTTAAAGAGGCGCAACTCAGGAGCACTGATCAGGTCTATCTGAATTTCAGAGGTGTAAATTACAGCTGTGATGTGTTTTTGAATGGTCATAAATTAAATGACCAGCTTCATAAAGGTATGTTTTTACGTCAGTCATACAACATTACCAAATGGATGGCTAAAGATGGTAATAACAGGCTCGCCGTTATTGTATATCCTCCAGATGTAGTAGGCAATCCAAACGGAGGCCAGGGTGGTGATGGTACCATAGCCCGCAATGTGGGTATTCAATATACCGCAGGCTGGGATTGGATACAGCCAATCAAAGATCGCAATGCCGGTATATGGGACAAGGTGACTATAGAAAAAACAGGAGCGGTAAGGATTATTGACCCACATGTAGTAACTCTTGTACCAGGTGTAAGACAATCAGAGGGCCCGCAGCAATCAGCTATTATTCAAGTGTCCGCAGATTTACAAAACGCAAGCAGCCTGCCTGTTAGCGGCGAGCTAAAATATACTTTGGATGGCAACGCGGTTTCAAAAAAAGTTACACTCAAAGCGAATTCGACACAAACCATACAACTCAATGATTATTCCTTAAAAAATCCAAAGCTTTGGTGGCCGAGCGGGTATGGTGCACAGCATCTTTATCCAATGGATTTGCAGTTTGTAACCGCCGACAACAAAATATCTGACAAGGACGAAATAAAAGTTGGGGTTCGGCAGATCACCACGGAGTGGAACACTCGTACCGAGAGCAGACAGATCAACATCAACGGACAAAAGATATTTATTAAAGGAGGCAACTGGATAGTATCTGATGAAATGTTACGTTTTTCGGATGCTCGTTATGATGCCGAAGTTCGCTTTCACCGGGATATGAACCTGAACCTGATCAGGGTTTGGGGAGGTGCACTGATTGAACGTCCTGAGTTTTATGAAGCTTGTGACCGATATGGTATGCTGGTCTTTCAGGATATGTGGGGTTCTGGTGATTGTAACGGTCGTTGGACGGATCCGATGAAACTGGATGATCAATGGACGCGCAGAAAATACCCTGACGATCATGGCTTATATCTTAAATCAATTGAAGACCAGGTAAAATTGGTACGTAATTATCCTTCATTGGCTATTTGGTGTGGAGGTAATGAAATAACCCCACCCGAGGATATGTTGATAGCCCTGCGTGATAGTATCATGCCTAAACTGGATAATACCCGTTGGTTTATCCCTTATTCTAATTCAGAGGAGATGTCACGTAACGCCCTGGGCGGCAATGGAGATGGGCCTTATGGTATCCAGCCCTTGTCGACTTTTTGGGCGCATAAAACTTACCCTTTCAACTCTGAAGTAGGTTCGGTAGGGGTAAGCGATTACGAGTCGATCAAAAGATTCATTCCGGCCAAAAATATGGTATTACCCGAGTATGATGAAGCAACTGGCAAGACTAAAACCGATTCTGTTTGGGATTATCATAAGTATATTGGCTATGATGGTTTTATTGATAAATATGGCAAAGCAAAAGATGTAGAGGATTTTGCAACCAAAGCCCAATTGGTCAATTATGATCAATATCGCGGCCTGATGGAAGGTTTTAGTTCACATATGTGGGAGTGGTACACAGGCACTATTATCTGGAAAACCCAGAATCCGTGGACAGCCATGCGCGGCCAGATGTATGATTACTACCTTGACCCTAATGCTTGCCTGTATGGCCTGCACAATGGCAGCGAACCACTACACATTATGTATGATCCAACCGATGGTATGGTGATGGTAGCCAACAATACATTTAAGAGCCATACCAATATGATGCTGGTAGCTAAAGCTTATGATATGGATGGTAAAGAAAAAGTGCTTACCCAGGTATTTTCTGATGTAACGCCAACCACCGTTAAGCGTTATTTATCGTTAAAAGGAGAAATGAATAAATTGGCCAAAGACAAAGGAGCCTTCCTTTGTCTGCAGTTATTGGACAAAGATAAAAAGATCCTCAGCGAAAATATTTACTGGATGCCAGATGAAAAAGGAAACTATTCTGGCTTACAAAACATGCCTAAAGGGAACTTAAGCGCCTCGGCTAAATATCTAAGTGCTGACAAAGTAGAAGTGACTTTAGTTAATACAAGTAACGGCCCTTTGGCATTTTTCAACCGGCTGTCATTAACAGATGCAGATACTAAGCAAAGGGTATTGCCAGCTTTTTACAGTGATAATTATATAACCGTTTTGCCTGGCGAAGAAAAGAAAGTGATCATTGATTACAAAAACTCAGCCAAAAAGAACCTCACTGTAACTATGGGTGGCTGGAATGTAGTTGAACGGACAATATCAATCAACAAATAACAAAAAGAAAAGAATGAAGACCATTTCAAAATATTTGTTGGCAGCGGCATTTATTTTTACCTGCGCTGATGCTATAAACGCGCAGGAAACAGCCACCCGGTTTCCCTTGATCCCATATCCAGCCCAATTGGTAGCCGGTAAGGGTGCTTTTACTATAAGCAATAAAACCAGCATCACAACCGCAAAGCAATTTACTGACGAAGCCAATCAACTCAATCAGCTATTGCAAAAAGGATTAGGTAAAAAACTAACAATAATTAAAGGCAGTAAAGCCAATGCCATCAATTTGGTATATGATGTTGCTCTAACTGCACCAGAGGCCTATAAATTGACTATTAACAAGCAGCAGGTAATTATTACGGCCAAAGATCCGGCAGGTATATTCCATGCAATTGAAACTATTCGCCAATTGTTGCCGGTTTCTATTGAAAAAGGTAGAGTAGGTAAAACTTTACTATTACCAGCTTTAACTATTCAGGATCAACCAGCCTATGCCTGGCGTGGTATGCATCTGGATGTTTCCCGGCATTTTTTCTCGATAAGCTACCTGAAAAAGTTTATTGACAGGATGGCGCTTTACAAAATGAACAAACTTCACCTGCACCTGACAGATGATCAGGGTTGGCGTATCGAGATCAAAAAATATCCCAAGCTAACCGAAGGAGGTGCCTGGCGTATATTTAATAATCAGGATTCAGCCTGTATGAAAAAGGCTAAAGACAATCCTGATTTTGTTATCGACAAAGAACACATTATTCAGCGCGACGGAAAAATCATGTACGGCGGTTTTTATACCCAACAGGAAATGAAAGGCGTGGTAGCTTATGCCGCGGCTCGTCATATCGACATTATACCCGAAATTGATATGCCCGGTCATATGATGGCTGCCATTAACTCTTATCCTTTTTTAACCTGTAACGGTGAAAATTCATGGGGTAAACTGTTTACCAAACCTATTTGTCCGGGTTTAGAAACCACTTATGAATTTGCTCAAAATGTGTTCAGCGAGATCATGGATATTTTCCCGTCACAATACATCCATATTGGTGGTGATGAAGTTGACCGTACTGATTGGGGTAAATCTGCAGATTGTAAAGCCTTGATGGAGCGCGAAGGGATCAAAGATCTGCCCGCCCTGCAAAGCTACTTTATCAATCGCATGGAGAAATTCTTCAATTCCAAAGGTCGTAAGCTGATTGGTTGGGATGAGATTATTGAAGGCGGTATCAGTCCAACGGCTATCATTATGTACTGGCGTACCTGGGTGCCCAATGCTCCGGTGAAAGCAGTAAAAAATGGCAACACCGTCATCATGACTCCTGGGGAACCCTTATATTTTGATTATCAGCCAGATCAATACTCTATCGATAAAGTATACCATTTTAACCCTATCCCTAAGGTTCTAAATGCCGAAGAAGCTAAATCTATCATCGGTGCGCAAGCCAATATCTGGACAGAAATGATACCTTCTGAAAAAAGGGCTGATTATATGTATATGCCCCGCCTTACTGCCCTGGCCGAAATGCTGTGGACAAATCAACCTGGTAAATATGATTCATATCAGAAACGCCTGGTGAAACAGTATAGCCGCATGGATGCTATGAATATCAATTATCGCTTACCCGATCTTCCAGGATTATTGAATAATTATGTATTTATCGATGAGGGAAGTTTAAGCATCAGCAAGCCTTTGCCTTCTTTAATTATCCGTTATACTACTGATGGTTCTTTGCCCGATGCAAAATCACGGGAGTTACCAGAAGCTTTAAGTATAACTAATAATGAAACAGTTCGGGTTGCAGCATTCACCGCAAATGGTACACGCGGCGATGTTTATAATTTGAATTATAGCAAGCAATATATGCTTGGCCCGGTAAAAGTGAAGAGTACAAAACCTGGGTTAGATTGTAAATATTATAAAGCTTCCTTCAAACAAACCTCCCTGATGAAGAAAGCCAGGGTTGACAGTACGTTTACAACCACTGCTATCGAAGTACCATCAACGGTAAAAGCCCCATCATTCGGTATTGCCTACAAAGGGTTCATTAATGTACCTACTGATGATATTTATAGTTTTTATTTAAATGCCGATGATGGTGCCGTATTAAAAATAGGCCCAACAACAGTAGTTGATAATGATGGTAACCACTCTGCCCAGGAAAGGAGCGGACAGATAGCATTGAAAATGGGCTTACATCCATTTGCACTTGACTTTATTGAAGGTGGCGGTGGTTTTACCCTTAAACTCCAATATAGTGTAAATGGTTCGGCCCGGCAGGATATCCCTGCAGAATGGTTTAAAAATTAAATATCAGCAATGAAAAAAATTATTGGTTTACTATTACTGTTTATTATTAGCGTACAGGGCTTTTGTCAGGCTCCTCCTAAACCTTTTGGGCCTTTGCCAACTCAGGGACAACTCAATTGGCAGGAAACGGAAATGTATTGCATTATTCATTATGGTTTGGATACCTATACCAACAAGGAGTGGGGTTATGGCGACGAAGATCCTAAATTGCTTAATCCGTCGCAGTTTAGTGCCTTGCAGATAGTTGCGGCAGCCAAAGCGGGGGGATTTAAAGGTGTTGTGGTGGTAGCAAAACATCACGATGGTTTTTGCCTTTGGCCAACTAAAACAACAGAACACAACATATCACAAAGCCCATATAAAAATGGTAAAGGCGATATACTTCAAGAATATCGTGAGGCCTGTGATAAATTAGGTATGAAACTGGGGGTTTACTGCTCGCCCTGGGATAGGAATAACCCAAACTACGGTACTCCCGAATACTTAAAAATATACCAGGAGCAATTGCGGGAACTATACACACATTATGGCCCGCTGTTCATCTCCTGGCACGATGGTGCCAATGGCGGTGATGGATACTATGGCGGTAAGCGCGAAATACGTAAGATAGATCGCTCAACCTATTATGACTGGAAAAACACCTGGGGCATTACCCGCAAACTACAACCCAACGCGGTTATATTTGGCGATGTAGGTCCGGATGTACGCTGGGTAGGTAACGAGGAAGGCCACGCCGGTGAAACTTGCTGGGCCACATACACGCCTCATGCTCCGGATGAGGGTAAAGAACCTGGCAATGGATATGTAAAGGATTATGAGGGCACAGAAGGTACCCGTGATGGTAAATACTGGATGCCTGCTGAATGTGATGTATCATTAAGACCAGGATGGTTTTATCATAAAATACAAGATGGCGGCGTAAAATCACCTTATACTTTGCTTGATCTATATTACAAAAGTGTTGGTCGCGGCGCTGCACTTGATCTGGGTTTATCGCCTGATCAGCGTGGGATTGTTAATGAGATAGATGTAAAATCGCTTACCGAGTTTGGTCAGTTGCTAAAACAAATCTTTGCGGTAAATCTGGCAAAAGGAGCAACGCTTACAGCAAGTAACGTACGCGGTAAGAATACTGTTAAATACGGTCCGCAGTTTTTATTGGATAACGATCGCTATAGTTATTGGGCTACAGACGATAAAGTAACTACGCCTCAATTAACTATTGATCTGCATATCCCTAAAACATTTAATGTAATCAGGGTGCGTGAAAACATCAAATTAGGGCAACGCATCGATTCGCTCGCTGTTGACGCCTTTACCAATGGCAAATGGCAGCAAATTGCTTCGGCAACCAGTATAGGAGGGAACCGGCTTATCCGTTTAACACAAAATATTACAGCATCTAAATTAAGATTACGTATAACTGGTTCACAAGCTGCTATAGCTTTAAGTGATTTTGGTATTTATAAAGAGCCGGTTCATTTAACCGCTCCGAAGATCAGCAGGAACAAAAGTGGTGAAATAAGCATCAGTACCGAAGCTCCCGTAAATTCTATTCACTACACTTTAAATGGGCAAGAGCCAACCTTGAAGTCACCGCTATATAAAGGTCCTTTTACTATAACTGACGATGCAGTAATAAAAGCACGTAGTTTTGAAGGAAAAGATCAGCAAAGTGAGACTGCTTTTGTTTCATTAGGATATGCTAAGGCTGACTGGAAGGTTATTGATGCCAGTAATAATAACCGGGCCGAAAACGCTATTGACGAAAACAGCCATTCCATTTACAGTACTTTAAAACAAGAAAATACATCTTTTCCGCAACAAATAAGCATTGATCTGGGTAGCATTAAAGAAATAAAGGCTTTTGGCTATTTACCCCGTCAGGATAAACAATTTGATGGAATTGTTGATAGCTATGTATTCTACATTAGTAATGATGGTAAAGAATGGCAAAAAGTAGCTTCGGGCGAATTTTCTAACATTAAAGCAAGTTTGATAGAGCAGCCGGTTATTTTGAAAGAGCCTGTTAAAGCCAGGTATTTTAAATTTGAGGCAACGCATGTAATTTCGGGAAATGGTATTACTGTTGCTGAATTAAGCGTTTATTAATAAACTATTAAGTATTGGGTTTATGTTTGTATCGAATTATAAACCCAATACTATTTCTATATCAAATCATTCAATGAAAAAACAGATCTGTTTAGCCGGGTTACTGGCATTATTTTGTTCAAATTCATTTGGCCAGGCGCATAAACCGGCTGCGGCAAAGCAAGGTAGTTTAACTCAATATGTCGACCCTTACATTGGTACGGGGTTTCACGGTCACGTTTTTGTAGGTGCCAGCGTACCTTTTGGCGCGGTTCAATTGGGGCCAACCAATATTTCCGAAGGCTGGGACTGGTGCTCGGGATATCATATATCCGATTCAACTATCATCGGTTTTCAGCATACGCATTTGAGTGGTACCGGTATAGGCGATCTGGGCGATATTTCCTTTATGCCAACTACCGGACCTGTTAAAGTAACCAAAGGCACAATAAAAGATCTGCAAAGCGGATATACATCACTATTCAGTCATCAGGACGAGGTTGTAAAACCTGGTTATTATAAAGTTAAGCTAAAACGTTATAGTATAGGTGTAGAGCTTACCGCAAGTACAAGAGTTGGTATGCACAAATATACTTTCCCAGCTGCAAAAAATGCTCATATAGTGATCGATCTGAAGGAAGGTATCGGCTGGGACAAATCAATGGAAACCTACATCAAACAGGTTGATAAAAATACCATTGCAGGCTATCGTTTTTCAAAAGGCTGGGCGGTTGATCAGCGTATTTACTTTACCGCTGTATTTTCTAAATCTATCAGCAAATTCGAGGTTTATGACAATACAACACTTGCTTCCGGAACCGAGCTGAAAAGCGAGAAGACTAAAGGCGTGATCAGTTTTGCTACAACCAAAGGCGAGGTAGTTTATGCCAAAGTAGGTATATCACCGGTAAGTTCCGAAAATGCGATGCTGAACATCAAAACGGAGATACCAGGCTGGGATTTTAATAAGGTAGTTGCCGATGCTGATAAAGCCTGGAATAATCAACTTCAAAAGATCACTATTAAAGCCGATTCATTATCACAACTTAAAAAGTTCTATACAGCTTTTTATCACACCATGATAGCTCCATCTATATTTAACGATGTGAACGGGGAGTATTGGGGAACAGATAAAAAAGTGCATAAGAATCAGGGCTTCAATAACGTAACTACCTTCTCTTTGTGGGATACTTACCGGGCTAATAATCCGCTATCGACCATTATTCATCCGGAGCATACCAATGACATGATCAACTCTATGCTGGCTATTTACCAGCAGCAGGGTAGCTTACCAGTATGGCATTTAATGGCCAACGAAACCAATTGTATGGTAGGTTACAGTGCGGTGCCTGTTGTGGCCGATGCTTTGTTAAAAGGTTACAAAGGTTTTGACGCTAACCTGGCTTATGAGGCTATGAAAACAACCGCCATGCAGGATACCCGTGGTATTAAGTTTGTAAAAAGCCTGGGTTATATTCCTGCTGATAGTACTGCAGAATCCGTATCGATGGGTATGGAATATGCTATCGATGATTGGTGTATTGCACAGGTCGCCAAAAAATTAGGCAAACAAGCCGATTATGATTATTTCAGCAAGCGCGGTCAGTATTATAAAAATTATTATGATCCTAAAGTTGGATTTATGCGTGGCCGTTTGTCAGAAAACTCATGGCGCACACCTTATAGCCCATTCATTTCTATACATGAGCATGGCGATTTTACAGAGGGCAATGGCTGGCAGTATACTTTCCTGGTACCTCAGGATGTGGAGGGTTTGATAAACCTGTTAGGCGGCGAAGCAAAATTCAACACCAAACTCGACTCGCTATTTATCGCAAAGGGTGATATGGGTAAATTTAAATCGCCGGATGTATCTGGTCTGATCGGTCAGTATGCCCATGGTAATGAGCCAAGCCATCCGATGAGTTATTTTTATGATTATTCTGGCCAGCCCTGGAAAACTGCCGAAAAAGTAAGGTATATCCTTGATGATTTTTATACCGATAAACCAGATGGTATTATTGGTAACGAAGATGTTGGTCAGATGTCGGCCTGGTATGTATTATCGGCGCTTGGATTTTATTCGGCCAATCCGGCAAACGGACTGTATGTTTTCGGTAGTCCCGTTATTAACGAAGCTACTTTAAAATTGCAAGGCAATAAAACTTTCCATATCGTGGTAAAAAACAACGGCCCGCAAAATAAGTACATTAACGCGATGCTGCTAAATGGCAAGGTTTACAACAAAACCTATTTTGCATACAAAGACATCATCAACGGAGGTGAATTGGTAATTACCATGGGCAACAAACCAGGAACAGTCTGGGGAGTAGGTGATGCTAATAAAGCGGTATCGGTATTGAAATAAACCCCAATAGTTTGTCATCCTGAACGTAGTGAAGGATATATTAACCACGCGATAGGTTCTTCGCTATGCTCAGAATGACAAAATTTTATTTTTTGCTTTTATAAAGCTGATTATAAAAAATACTCAAACCATATTTAGCCGATTTCCATTTCTGGTCAAGATCGGCAGGAGCGGGGCCGGGGCTTTGAGCAAAGTTACCTGTGATAATATCCAGATCACCATCGCTATCGACATCTGCAGCTTCAAGCGTCAGTGTTTTTATTGGGACTTCACTCTTCTGCGTATATGATTTAAAGGTAAATTTCCCCTGGTCTGTATTATCCAGGTATACAAATGATTCATCAACCAGTTTCCCAAATTCAGGGAAGAAAGCTGTGGCCGCAAAATCAATATCCCCGTCTTTATCAAAATCCTCGGCTACTACTTTGGTAACACCATAAATCGGGTAAAAGAATTTCTCCTGAAATATATTGTTTCCCTGGTTGATGTTAAGACGGATACCGTGATAGGCTTTCAGAATATTAGAGTAATCGGCATTATCGCCATGTACAGTTACAATATCTGTAAGCCCGTCGTGATTATAATCAACCAAAACCATATCTGTTGTACCATAATTGGGCGGAAAACGTAAAACCCGCTTTGCTTTAAATTTGAGTTTATCCTTCTGATAAAAGATCCACACGCTTTCGTCCCCTTGCGAAAATAGAGCAACAATGTCTTTTTTTCCATCGCCATCCATATCCTTAATGTAACATTTGATAGCTCCGGCCTGGGGCATTAATACATCTTCAGAGTATTGTCCGGATCTATTCTTTTTAAACAGCGACAGAGAACCAATCTTGTTGCCGAAGTTGCAAACCACAATCTCGGGTATGCCATCATTATCCAAATCCTCGATTTCAGCGTGAACGGGCCGATGTAAGGCCGTAATTAATGGTGTGCGTTCACTATCCTTCAATTGCGAATAAGATCCCGTGCTGAGCTCCGTAGGAAATAGTTTGCCTATCTCCGTGAAATACGTATCGCCTTTATAAAAATTAAAATCAACTACGGGGGTGTTACTATTAAAAATTTTGGTTACGCCTTTACCATATTGCCAGTTATACACCTTTTTATAAAAATCACCTATCCAAAGGGTATTGGTAATAGAATTATATTCCAGGCCTGTTATTAATGATGGTGTAGTTTCTGCTATTGGCACATCCTCACGTAGAAATTGTTGTAGTGGACTGTTACGTGTCAGCCTTTTTTCATCTAACGATATACTATCGGGGGCATTAATGAGTATATAATTTATAATTTTGCTATATTCCTCATTAGTTAAAATAGGTTCGTCTGGAATGATGCGCGCCTTTTTTACGATCTCCCGTTCCTCTTCGCTTAAGCCCCTTAATGGATCATAATTAGGGTAGATGATACCCATGCGGCTTGCCATAACAGGCAATACGTGGTTTTGCCAAATCCTCTTAGTTAAACTCGCCGGATCGGGGGCCATATGGCAGTTGGTACAATATCTGTCGAAAAGCATTTTGCCTTCGTCGTTAGCCGGCAAATATCTTTTGGCAGTAAATGAATTGAGGCAAATAAGAGCGGTTAAAACAAAAAGCCCGGTTAAAATAAATGCTCTTATTTTCATACGAATCAATTTTGCCTGGTGATTTTTGCAGCTTTTATTTTTTCTATAACCTTAGCTGCCACCAACCGGCCTTGTTTGTTGCCAAAAACGATAGCATCCTTAAAGTGGATGCCTCCGTAAAAACGGGATATGGAAGCTTCTTCGGCTGCTTCATAGAAAGATTTGAAACTGCGCGGGCCAACGCCGTATGGCACTTCCGAATCATCGGTATAACCAAATTTATCGCCCAACAGGTACGTTAAAACCCCTGCGGATGCATTGGAAAGTACCGCATGCCCGCTTGGATATTCGGGGAATGGCGGGGTTTGCAAATAAGGCGTCCAGGTAATGTCGATATACTTGTTGATATAAGTTTCCGGGCGGATCCCGTTACTGCGGTATTTCTCGTCCCAGCAGCTAATAAAGGCATCCATGAGGGTTACAGCTTCAAGTGTGAGTACAGTTACCGAACGATCAAAGCTTAAATTAGCTTTTTTACATACAATACCGGCGATGTTCATCCAATGCCCTCCCGGACTGATCTTCTTAAAACCGATCATCATGTGACCAGATGTGGTAACCGCGAATGGGTTACAATCCCAAAAATTGGCGATAGTCACCTGCTCCATCGGGGGATTTTTGGAAACCTTATAAACATCATAAGCCTGCTTATAAAATTCACTCGTGCTATCGGTACTGAATGGCGTTGGCCGTACCGGTACAAATTCATTGGATGAGTCGATAAGCATCGGTCTTATCGTTTTCCAGTTCGGCTCCACAGCCTCCATATAGGTTGGGGGAGTAGGATACCAATTTTTACCGCCCTTTATAGGGGTATATCTTAACCTGCCGCTTAGTTTATTGTAATTATCACCTTTGGAGTACTTGATCACTTTGGCAGTCATTTCTGTGGCCGCAGCAATAGATTGCTTGATGATATCATCACCTATTTTATTATCTTTTAGCAAAGCAACATATTTATCCTCAGCATCCTGCAGCATAAAGCCAGATGGAAGCATCTGTTTACCTGTTTCAAGCATGCAGTATATCGCGGCAATTTGATAATTGTATTTATCTTTTTCAATGCTCAGTTGGTTATCATCCTTATAGCTTTTTATAAAATCGGCAAGCGGCACTATCTCTTTGTTATTTAAAGCCGTAAGGTTGTAAGCGCCCAACATCACGTAGTTATAATAACGGGCAGCTGCCGGTGGATTCACCACATCATGTATCATTACTGCCGATATCGCCTTGACCGTATTATCCAGCTGTAAATAATCGGGTAACAATTTTTTATTCTTTTGAGCATAGCTCGGAATTGCACTGCACAATACCAGCAAAAAGATGAATATATTTTTGATCATTAGTTTTCCTTATAAAATTGTAATGGCTGGCCAGATATGCCTATCAAAATATATTTTGAGCCGTTTATTTTTGTTTCTACCGCTGATTTTACATCTCCGGTAACCGAAAGTCCAGATGATAGCTTTGTTTCATATTTGAAACCACCTTTACCATCTCCGGTTAAGAGGCAGCCATAATTGGCATCAAAGCTCCCTAGTTTTAAGCGGTTGTCGGAATGATTGCCTAACAGCAGAAGATCTGGTTTGCCATCATGGTTAAAGTCGGCGGTGATTATTTGGGTTACCATCGAAAACTGGGCTTCAATCGGTAGTTGCGCTTTTACGAATTTGCCATTCCTGTTTAAAAAACAGCTGGTTTGCACGTCGTTAACGATAAGTTTCGTAGCCTTAGCCAAATCATCCGGACTAAAAATATCCTTCATTGTAGCATCACAGTAAGCTTTGTAGGAGTTGAATTTTTTACGCATGGGGTATATCTGA
Organism: Mucilaginibacter sp. 22184; assembly: GCF_052045695.1. Lineage (NCBI taxonomy): Bacteria > Pseudomonadati > Bacteroidota > Sphingobacteriia > Sphingobacteriales > Sphingobacteriaceae > Mucilaginibacter > Mucilaginibacter sp. 22184. Next base: position 373,845 of record NZ_JBQEPI010000005.1, on the reverse strand, counting down.
TCGTTCAACTCATCGCGGCTTACAAATGGATAGCTCACTCCCTGGATATAAAAATTAAAGAACGGGTCGATAGAGCCATTGCCATCAAAATCGGCATAATACATTTCGGCAGGCTCGGTAATTGAGGCATGTATTTGCGTATTGGTACCCAGGTTGCCCGCTATAATGTCTGCTTTGCCATCACCATCTATATCGGTAATAGTCAAAGTATTCCAAAAGCCATTTTCCTGGTGATCAAAGTATTTGGCGGTTTCATCTACAAAGCCGTTTGTAGTATTGATATAAACCAGGATAGGCATAAATTCACCACAAATAACCAGGTCTTTACGACCATCATTATTTAAGTCAACCCATTGGGCGTCTTTTACCATACCACAAGCTGCAAATGGTACGTCGGTTGTAACAAAACGACCCTCACCTGCATTAGTTAACAGGTAGCTTTTGGGCGTTACAGGGTACTGGCCGGGAATAACATTAGCGCCTACAAAAAGATCTATTTTACCATCGTTGTTATAATCGCAGGGGCGTATACATGATTTACTACCGGTATTTAGTTGTGGCAGAGAGGTGGTTGATAAAGTGAAATTCCCCTTGCCGTCATTAAAATATAGCTTATCCTGTAAGTCGGGAGTGTTGGGCTCTACTAATGAATATCCTCCCTTAGCCACATACAAATCCGGTAAACCGTCGCCGTTGGCGTCAAAAAATACGGCCGCGGAGGTATTTTCATGGTTCAGATCTGACACTTCACTTGTATTAAATGTACCGCCTGGCTTTTGAATATATATTTTACCCGGGGTATTTTGGTCGCCACCAATAAATAGATCTTCGAGACCATCTTTGTTTACATCGGCCTTGGCTATAACCGGCCCTGTTTTGGAGCTCATAAAGAGCATCAGCAATTGACGCTTAAAATCGTTTATAGTAGTTTCGGTATGTTTATAGTCAATAATGGGTTTGGTTTGCGTTAGGATACTTTTACTTCCCCTGACTGCTGGTTTATAAACTACTAAGCCTGCTTTATAGGCAACATTTAAACGCTGATTAGCCTTCACATCAGTCAATAATTGTGAAGTTTGATCGGGCCATATTATCCGTATAGAATCAATTTTACTTTGATCGCCAAGACCAAAGTTGAGAACGGTAGATACGCAGGATAGGTAACCTCTATTCGGGTTAACCTCCTGGTATTGTACCTGTTTGTTGTTGTATACAAATACCTTAGCGCCTATGGCGTTTACATTTGGGCCGTCTTGTTTTAAGTTGACGGCCAGATAACTTTTTTTAGAAGTTTCCATCGTCATGTTTTGATAGATGGATGCTTCACTGTTGATGTTGTTGGTAACCAGGTCAAGGTCACCATCATTATCCAGATCGGCATAAACTGCTCCGCTTGATATGCCTGGTTTATTGATACCCCAATCCTGTTTCTTTTCGGTGAAAGTAAGGTCGTGATTGTTTTGAAAAACATAATTCGAGAGGGCAGTGGATGGCATAGCTTTTACCAGGTCCATTAACAGGTATGGTTCTTTGTCCATGGCTTTCTTAAGCTTATAATCGCCCCAGTACCGTAAAAAATCCTTGTTGGTATAATCCCTGAAATAACCGTTGGATATGAAGATGTCTTTATACCCATCATTGTCAAAGTCGGCCATAAGTGGACACCAGCTCCAATCGGTATTAGAAACACCCGCCAGCTGACCGATCTCACTAAAAGTACCATCACCATTGTTAAGCTGCAACATGTTACGCATGTATTGCTTATACAGATCCTGCTGTAGCATTAATTCAAATGATTCGTAATTTTCCTGCAGCTGCAAAAGTTTTTGACGACGATTGTCTGGTGGCAGCATATCAAGGGTCATGATATCCGGCAAACCGTCATTATTTATGTCGGCAATATCCACCCCCATTGAAAACTGCGAAAGATGCCTTAAACTTTGTTTGCTTTTATCAGTAAAAGTTCCATCCCCGTTATTGATATACATGTAATCGGGTTCGTTATAATCATTGGTTACGTAAATATCCTGAAAACCATCTTTATTGATATCAGCAATGGCAACGCCTAAGCCAAAAGTAAGTGGGTTTTGTATAATACCAGCTTTTTTTGAAACGTCAATAAAATGTCCTCCCTGGTTTTCAAAAAGTTTATTGCTGGCCAGTTCGTCGGTTTCTTTTTTGTTTTGAGCAAATTCCAGATTGCTTATCTTTTTTACATTATGATTAAGCAGAAACATGTCCAACTTGCCATCATTGTTATAATCAAAAAATGCGGCCTGAGTACTATAACCAGGATCGTCCAGGCCATATTCTTTGGCCTGATCTATAAATTTATTATTGCCTTTATTAATGAATAATTGATTGCGGCGTTTGCTGTTATCGCCAAGGCCCGAGTAGCATACGTAAATATCTAAAAGACCATCGCCATTTACATCGGCCATGGTAACGCCTGTTTTCCAATTACCTGTACGACCGGCCAGTCCGGTACCGGCTTCTTTGGTTATATCTTTAAATTTTAAATTGCCCAGGTTAAGGTAAAGCTTATTAGGGCCAAGATTACTGGTGAAGAAGATATCTTCGAGCCCATCGTTATTGATGTCACCTACAGCCACTCCGCCACCATTGTATAAATATTCGTATGATAATACATTCAGATGTTCATCCTCTATAAGATCGTTTTTAAAAGTTATGCTTGTTTGCTCAGGAGGTAGCAGTTTAAAAAGTGTTTGCTGTGCATGCAAGTGAGTGCAGGTAAAACATAGCACTGCGATAATTATCATGAAAGGTCTGATGCCGCCTTTAGGAGTGAATAATTTAAAAACAGACATAATAGGTTTATTTAAAACACAAATCGGTTAGGCACACTGCTGTTCTAAAAATAAGGTTTATAAAGCGTATAAAGCAAACAGGGAGACAAATAATGTCTCCCTGTTTGCTTAGAAAAAAAGTATGCTATTTATCCCACCATACCTTGGCTGTGAAGGTATCACCTCCAGTAAGCCTGGCAACAGCCGCTGCATAATTAGCAGCATTTGTTGATGGTAATCCAAGTGGATAAGGAATCCTTCTCGGAATAGTGGTAGCAAATTGGTTGGGATAAGAAACTGCTGTTAGAGCAGGATATCCTGACCGTCTCCAGTTTGACCAGGTTTCGTTGAAGTTAAATGTTGTTGATGTTGTAACGAAATACTCCATATTGATCTGTTGTAAAGCTGTAGCCGCAACCAAAGGATGAGCTGCTACATAGGTCGTAATGCTTGCTGCGGGTACAGATGTTGTACCAAACTGAGCTAAGGTTGCCATATCAGCAGTAAGAGCATTTGCATAGTGTGTGGCAGCAGTACCTGTATTCCAACCTCTTGTAGCCGCTTCGGCAAATAAAAGCTCACTTTCGCCGTAAGTCATCAGAAAATTATAGCGGTTGCGATCATCATATACTGCAAACTGAGGGCGGGAATATTTACCATCAGGAGCAGCGGCATCACCTGTAACCGCCGGATTAGCAGGGCTTGTGCCTGGATAGCCTGGAGCGTTTGAGATGTCAGTAGCACCACCTTTTAGGTCATAACCATTCGGCATACCTACCTGTAGGCTTGCTGTATTGATACCAACTATCTGGGTTTCATTAGCTTTTTTTCCAGTGCCGGTTGATATTTCGGCAATAGCGCTAATGCGTGGATCGGCGGTTAGTTTCATATAATCTATCAGGGTTTTTGACCATCGTACTTCCCTGAAATCATCTGTAACCAGTAATGCATTGGCGTCGCTGTTAGCATTTCCGTTTGTATTGTCGGCTTTTACTTTTGCATTATCATCAATAGATGCCATGGCTCCGCCCTTGTATGCCATTTCTGCATATTTCTGAGCGGTTACCGCGTCAACTTTAGTTAAACGCATAGCTGCCCTTAGCATTAGCGAATAGCCCAATTTTTTCCATTTGGAAACATCGCCTCCATAAAAAAGATCAGAAGTGGGCCCGGCTTTTGATGCATCAAGAGCTGTTGTTGCTTTATCCAATTGATCAAGCATCGAGGTATAAATGCTTTGCTGAGTATCAAAAACAGGTGTAACTATACCTTCTTTGGCTTGTCCCTCCTGCGAAAATGGCACATCGCCATAAGCATCAGTGATGCGTTGCAATATCATCATCCGCAGGATGGTTCCGCAATTGTCAAGGTTAGAAAGAGCCGCATTACCCTTAATAACATTCTTCATTTCATCAATTAAAGTAGATGAACCATAGCTGGTATTCCACGTTCTTGAGAAATAATCGCGTCCACTGCCAGCATAAATATATTTATCGCCATTTCCGTAGTAATCATAAGTAGATGCTAATGATTGCACCCACATACTTTGAAAAAGTAATTGATCATATCCGGAGTTTGAGAATTTAATTTGAGCTTGTGACATCAAAAAGGGTGCAGTAACCAAAGTTGGGGCTACTTTAGTAGGATCTGTATTGATCTGGTCGAAATTTTTAGTACAACCCGCTATAAAGGTGGCACCCATAAGCAGGCAACTATATATCAGTTGTTTTTTCATCTCTGTTATTTTTTAAATTTAAAGTTCACATTTAACCCATATGTCCTGACAGGAGGTACGCTTGTACCTTCAATACCGGCATAATTGATGCCTGGCGCAAAATTTGATTCAGGGTCAATGTTGTCTGTGTGTTTCATGATTGTCCAAAGATTTCTACCAACTAATGAAACGGTGATAGAGTTGAAAGGACTGTTGCCTAAAATATTTTTGGGGATACTGTAACCAAACGAAACCTGGCGCAGTTTAATAAAGCTGCCATCCAAAACATTTAAGGCAGAAACGTTGCGTGCCAGCGTTTGATAATATGTTTCGGCAGGTACATTAACTGTGTTTTTTGCACCACTTTCGGTTACACCAACACCAACCACGCCTGTTTCACGGCCTTCAAGAGTCATTTTGTTTAAACCGCGGAAAATGCTGTAATAATTAGTTGCCGATAATACCTTGTTGCCAAAACGATAGTCAACCAGGAAACCCAGGTTAAAGTTTTTATAGGTAAAATCGTTATTAAAGCCACCGTAAAATTTAGGTACAACGCTTCCCATAGGTATGCGTGCAGTAGTTTCGGCATTACCTGTAGCATCAAATATAATATTGCCACTGCCGTCACGTTTGTAATCATTAGCCATAATTTGCGGGCCCGGAAGACCTTTAACAAAAGCGGTAGTTGCATTTAACGGACGATAAGTGCCTAAGCCTAAATTTGCACCTGCAAGATCGGTTTCTAATACTTTGTTTTTAATATAAGTAAAGTTAAAAGAAGGCGACCAGGTAAATGTACTTGTTTTTACAGGTGTGCCATGTATTTCAACTTCTATACCTTTATTGCCAACAGATGCTGATGGAATATAATAGTTAGTGTATCCGGTTGACCAATCAAGAGTACCGCTAACGATCTCATTTTTAGTTTTTCTGTCAAAATAAGCTACATCCAATCCTAAACGATCATTCAAAAACTTTAACTCGGTACCAATTTCAAACTCGGTTAAAGTAAATGGTTTTAGATTAACATTGGGTAATTGAGAAGAAAAGGTAGCCGCAGGAACACCATTAATTGAATTAGCCACGCTATAGTAAACCTGGTTTGTAAATGGAACCGCTGGATTACTTGTTTTTGCGTATGAAACCCGCAGCTTTCCAAAATCAAGACCATTGATATGCGTAAGATCAGAGAATATAAAACTTGCAGAAACAGAAGGTGTGAAAAGACCAGGACCTAAAGCTTTTGATATACTGCTATAATAATCATAGCGTCCGGATGTACTTAAAACCAAAAAGTTTTTCACGGCAAAATCAGCAGTATAATAGGCTGAGTTCACCTGCTGTCTTTTAGGGTCATCATCTAAAGTACCAGAATCAGAGCCAATATTTCCAGCGAGTCTTTGCGCGCCGTTTGAAAGGTCATAGAAGTAAGGAAGGATAAGGTTGTTGGCATTGATATAAGTACCGTCATAATTACTTTTACGAATATTGCCACCCACAGACATGTCAAGGTTAAGGAAATCCTTAATCAAATCGTGCTTGGCGCTTAATAATACATCCGCGTTAAATTCGGTTGTTTGTGTTTGTTGTGTTTTTAAATTACCATTGCTGCCGCTCACATATGCTGTTCCGGTTGGCTCTACCCTAAAACGCTTGTCATGGATCTGATCATAACCTATACGGCCTTGCACATATGCCCAGGGAGTTAAGCTATATTTGGCCGATATCGAAGATATTAAGCGCTCCCTGTTTGAGTTGGTTATAAAATTATAAGCTGCAAAATAAGGATTGGTTACATATATATCATTGGTAAATGATTGTTCAGAACCATCGGCTTTTGTTCCCGGCGCTAAAGTGCTTTGGGCCTGGTTGGGTGCCAAAAACTGTACGTTGTTGGGGTTTCCTGGTCCATCACTTAAACCAGAGCGGTTTTTCTCGTTATCCAATATGTAATTGGCAACCAGATTAATGTCCAGATTTTTCATTACGGTTTGTGAACCGTTGAAGTTAAAGGTTTTCCTGTTAAGCCCGCTGTTTGGTGTAATAGCGTGATTGTTCATGTCTGACAACGACAAGCGGAAAGCACCGGTTTCATTACCACCTGTTAAAGCTACAGTATTGGTAAAAGTGTTTCCGGTTTTGTAAAATTTGGTATAATCGTCGCTGGTTTTTGAATATGGATGAGTTTTACCATCGATCTGAATTACCTGTGAACCATCAAGTTTAGGTCCCCATGCCAGGCTACCTGTACTTAAAGCTGCGGCAAGATTGGCTGGTTTAACACCCAACTCACCTTGTCCGTATTGGGTTTGGAAATCGGTATTGTCATAAATTTTATCCATCTGGTAATTGGTGTTGTATTCTACGCCAAAACCTGAATTTTTCTTACCCGATTTGGTGGTAATCAAAATAACGCCACCTGTTGCGCGGGTACCATAAAGCGCAGATGCTGATTGACCTTTCAATACCGTCATAGTTTCAATATCATCGGGGTTAATGTTGGCAATACCATCACCATAATCTGCACCGCCCCACTCGCCCGATTGGCCTCTTTGGGTGTTGTCCATTGGAACGCCATTAATAACAAATAGAGGACCCTGAGTAGAGCTGGTACTGGTAACCCCGCGTAATAATATACGGGCTGATGAACCTGCGCCACCACTGGTACCACTAATACTTAAACCAGCTACCCGGCCTTCTAAGGAATACGCTACGTTTGTTTCCTTCGCTTTATCAAGAAGGTCTCCCTTTACTGTCGTAAGGGCATATCCTAATTTTTTCTGTTCTTTTTTTATGCCCAAAGCAGTAACCACTACCTCATTGAGGTTGGTGTTTGCTATCAGCGTGATAGTTAATGAAGTTCTGTTGCCTACTGCTATTTCCTGGGTGGTAAAACCAATATAGCTAACTACCAATACAGTCTTGCTATCGCCTTCAATGCTAAAATTACCATTTGCGTCTGTTTGCGCGCCTGCATTTGAGCCTTTTATTCTGATACTTACACCAATCAGTGGCTGTCCTTTATCATCAACTACTTTACCGCTGATCTTTGCGATATTGTTGCTGATATTAAAATTTAAATTGTGGGTTAATTTAGGTGTTGCGTGTGCCGCTGTTTGCGTATTTATGAGAACTATACCAGCAAGGGCTAATTTACATAAGGGCAAAGATTTTGATATCCACGGCCTATGTACACCCATGGGGTGTTTGAAAAATTTCATATTTTACTGAATTTAAAGGGAGTTAATAACAAGGTACTATTGCAGCACCTGCATTTATAAACATTCAAAAATCATGGTGTCGGGCAGCAATTTCCCGCCGGGTAATTGTGCTTTGTGTAGGGTTAGTAAGCGTTTTTTACATAGGCCTATTTTTTCGGGTTTTTTAATTAATGTTGGTGTTAAATGCACACTTAATCGCCCGGGATTGCATCGGGCGTATAAAGTGATTTAATAAGGGACAATTAAATTTTAAGTATTGCCTACAAACCCAAGAAAAATATTTTGTTTTTTTAATTTATCAATATTATAAACCTTTAAATGATATAACGGCAAATTTTATTGTCAAAATGACAAATAAAAAGATCTATTTGCGATATAGAAAACAGGCCTGTAGTGTTTAATAACTACCTGTGCCGGATAAGACCATTGATGCCAGCTGTTCATCACGGTTGTATATATCCTTACGGAAATTAAGCTTGTTATTACGATCGGTAAAAGCAGTAAAATAGGCTATAAATACGGGTGTTTTATGTTTAAGTGTTATCTGTTGCTCCTTACCCAGGTGCATGGCCTTGTTGATGCGACTGGAAGTCCAGGTGGTATCGTATTTTAATAAAAATGAAGCCAATTTGGCTGGTTCGCCAACACGAATACAGCCGTGGCTGAAAGCCCTTGATGATTCGCCAAATAGCGATTTGGAAGGTGTATCATGCAAGTAAATGCTGTAACTATTTGGGAAAAGAAATTTAACCAAACCCAGAGAGTTTGCAGGGCCCGGCTTTTGTTTAATCACCGGTAAGCCATTTTCTTTCCCGGTGATGATCATATTGTGCTCGTTAACGTAGTTAGGGTTTCTTTTTATCTCGGGCAGTACCTCATTCCGGATAATACTTTCGGGCAGGTTCCAGTACGGACTAAAAACAATATACTGCATCTCTCCATAAAATATCACGGTTTGATGTACTTTTTGACCTACAACCACGTTGCAGCTCCATAATAAACTGTCGGCATGATAAACATGAAGTTTGAACTCGGGTATATTCACAGCCAGATAATCTGTATTCAGGCTTACTGGCAACCATCTGCAGCGCTCCATATTTACGATGATCTGCCGTATCCGGGTTTTCAAAGGAACGTTTAATTCGGCTATAGTACCAGCGCCTGCAATGCCATCCGCAGTAAGGCCATGCCTCAGCTGAAACTGCTTAAAGGCGTCTTTCAATTCATCATTGTAAACATTGCTTGTCGTATCTCCGCTAAAATCTTCCAGCTTGTAAAGTCGCTTTTTGATCTGGGCTATTACAGCGCTGGAGTCGCCGGGTTTTAACTTTTTTTCGATAATTATAGGTTGCCATTTATCCGTAGTATCCAGATGGCGATATTTGGCCAGGAAGTTTTTCAGCAGATCATATTGGCGATAAACAGGCTCAAATAAAGTTACGCCCGACTTCCCCGGCTTTTTTAGCAAACTATCCAGGTAATCGTTGTAAGACACTTTTTTGCGGGGCAGATACCAATTTACAGCACGCGTCACCGAGTCGCTCATGCCTTGAAAAGCCAGTTTCGAAAAGACGAAATATTGCGCGGTAAGCATCAGCTCGGTGGTGATATTTATTTTAGCCTTAACCTTGGTTGTTTTTGGGTGCGCGTCAAATACCAGCGAATCCAATGACTTTGGGTAGGGGATGGCCTTATATACACCCTCGTTTTGTAAATTGTTTAATCTATCAACAAGGTTGCCAGCTTGTTCTATTAATATACCTTTTTCATACCAGGCATAAGCAAACTTGCGCTTGTTATAAAACAGGTTAATATCCTTAGCATAGGGGGCAAAGGCGGGGTACTTTTTCAGGAAAATATTTATTTGTGTACTATCAAAAACAGACTGGGTTTGATCGCTAAAGCTTCCGGGGATGGTTTTATTCCATTCTTTTACGATCTTCTTTTTTATGGAATCAGCTTTTGATATCCTGTGTTTGGGATTTTGTTTACAGCTAAACAGAATAGAAATACCGGTGATTATAAGTAGAATATATTGTTTTAATGGTCTGTTTAGCATAGGGAATTATTTGTGTGAAAGATAGAAAACAAAAGGAGAAAAAATAATTTATAAAAATGTATACTAAATATATAGATATTATAGTATATTTGAACTTCAGAACATTCAAAATCATGTCGGGCAGTAAATTCATATTAAATACACACTTCGTTTTGCATCGTGCCGATGGCACAATGGTCATGTGTTGCTGTTGTTGAGCAACAGTTTCTGCCTCTCCCGCCTAATATCATATTTTACTGATCTCATTATTTAACATACATTTTATGAACGCTTACCTGGTAAATCAATTAAACAAGCCCGCAGTTGCCCGGCTATTAGCTGACTACCCTGTAGTTTACGGATTGTGCAGTTGTTGACGCTCAACTATTACCGTATCAATCAAATTCAATTCGTTTAATCTTACGCTATAAAAAAATGTTAACTACAAATAATAATACCAAATATCCATTTTTTGACCTGTCAGAGATCGTTGCCGATGCTGATCTTCCGTTTAAGCCATACCAGCCTTTGAAGCCTGTTAAAGCCGGCAATTATATACCAGATCTAAAATTCTATAGTACTTACAACCGCTGGCAACAGTTTTTTAACGGTGCCGAAGTGCACGGCCCTGTTTCATTAAGACATCTTTTAAATAAACCACTGGTAATTGCTTTTTACTCACATCACTGGCGCGATCATGGTTTTACCTTGCTTAAACAGCTTAACAATATCCATAATGAAATAAAGGCCAGCGGCGGAAATCTGTTGATCATCAGCGATGAACGCACCGAGGAATTGGAAAAAAGAGCCTGGGAGCACAGTTTTACCCTTAATTTTTATTACGACGAGCAAAAGGAACTGGCACAGGCATTCAGGGTATTCTCTGACGAAGATCCGGTTTGGAACAGGTTTTCAGGTATCGACGTAAATGCGCCGCTATTGGCTACTTACATTGTCGACCCATCCAAACAGATTGTATACAGCCATATTGATTTTGACTTCCTGGGTACATTTTCTGCCGATGATGTTATTGCTTCGGTTTATGAATCGGCATTGATCAACCACAGCAGAAAATCTGCCTGATCATCATCTTAAATAAAGAGATACCATGTCAAACGTAATTGATCCATTGCAAAAAATAAAGTCGAAAGTTCACCAACAGGTACTTTCGGCTAATCAGGAATATGTAAAACACTTTGGCGACAAAGGCGAATTAACCATACCACCAGCGCGGCAGTTTGCTATTTTAACCTGTATGGATGCCCGGCTTGATCCTGCCCAGTATGCAGGTTTGGCCGAAGGCGATGCCCATGTGATCCGTAATGCCGGTGGCAGGGCGAGTGATGATGCCATTCGTTCGCTGGTGATATCGCACAAACTGTTGGGTACCAAAGAATGGTTCGTGATCCATCATACCGATTGCGGTATGGCCTTGTTTACCGATGATATTATCCGCGATTTGCTGGCTAAAAGTTTGAAAACCGCCACTGTTGATGAACATGGATGGCGAAATACCGAAGAAAGCGGCGGATCAAACGAAGCGCGGCACATCGCTTTCCTTACTTTTAAAAATCTGGAGGCAAGTGTTGTAGAAGATGTGCAGCGCATCAGGCAGCATCCGCTGGTGGCCGGCAACATCCCGATTTACGGTTACATTTATGATGTACGTTCCGGTAAACTGATCGAGGTGCCCGAAGCTACCCACGCAGGCGAGGTATTGAATTGATCCTGAAAATGCAGCTGTGTTTTTAAAATCATTAAGGTAAAAAGCCTTTATTTAAATACCTTAGTGAGCTTTTAAACATCAGCCTTTATACATGAAGCCCGAAAAACGCGATTATGATGCCGTAATTGTAGGCTCCGGACCTAACGGTTTGGCGGCCTCCATTTTATTACAACAAAACGGTTTATCTGTATTATTGATAGAAGGTAAAAAGGAGATAGGAGGAGGGCTGCGTTCGGCTGAATTGACATTGCCGGGTTACCTTCATGATATATGTTCGGCTATACATCCCCTGGCAGCAGCGTCACCCTTTTTTGAAACATTACCACTGCAACAGCACGGGTTAGAATATATTTATCCAGAAATAGCGGCCGCGCACCCCTTTGATGATGGCACGGCCGCTATTTTAACCCAATCAATCGAACAAACCGCCAGCTTGTTAGGTGCCGATGAACAGGCATACCTCAAACTCATCAAACCCGTTGTACAAAACTGGCCGCTCATAGCACCCGATGCTTTAGGTCCGCTGCATTTTCCCAAGCACCCGTTGGCTATGGCCCAATTTGGCCTTGATGGCTTAACCTCTGCCAGCTTTTTAGAGAAACGTTTTAAAACCCAGGCCGCGAAAGGCTTATTTGCCGGGATGGCAGCACATGCCATACAGCCCTTAAGCAATTTAGCTACATCAGCCATTGGCCTGGTACTGATGGCGCAGGGGCATTTAAAAGGCTGGCCTGTACCAAAGGGCGGGTCAAAACAAATAGCTAATGCCTTAGCTTCTTATTTTATTTCGATAGGAGGGCAAATAGAAACCGACCGGTACATTGAGTCATTAAACCAGCTGCCATCTGCACACGCTGTATTGTTTGATATCACGCCCAAACAACTTCTGAAAATAGCAGGGCACCGGTTTTCATCCCTGTATAAATGGCAATTGGAGCGCTATCGTTACGGAATGGGCGTATTTAAGATAGATTGGGCTCTTAACGCGCCAATACCCTTTAAAGCCGAACAGGTTAAACAGGCCGGAACTGTACACATAGGCAATACATTTGAAGAGATAGCCATTGGCGAGGAACGTATTTGGAAAGGTGAACACCCCGAAAAACCGTTTGTGTTATTAGCACAGCAAAGCCAGTTTGATTCGTCACGTGCGCCAGAAGGTAAACAAACGGCCTGGGCTTATTGCCATGTACCCAATGGTTCGGAGAAAGACATGACAACTATTATTGAGCAACAGGTTGAGCGTTTTGCACCAGGTTTCAGGGATACTATATTAGCCAGACATACTTTTAATACTGTACAGATGGAACAGTATAACCCCAACTATATTGGGGGGGACATCAATGGCGGGGTTATCGATATTGGGCAGCTGTTTACCAGACCTGCATTGCGCTGGTCGCCTTATAAAACATCAGCCAAAGGGCTTTATATTTGCTCGTCATCCACACCACCGGGAGGCGGCGTACATGGCATGTGTGGTTATCATGCCGCTAAAAAAGCGTTGAGTGATATTTGGGGGATTAAGGTGAAGTAGCCTCAACAGAACAATTTGTCATCCTGAGCGTAGCGAAGGATCTGCTCTTCGATATGCCTATCTGTTAATAGATCCTTCGCTACGCTCAGGATGACACTGTGTAGACAAGTATTAATTCAACTCCAAAGTCACTATTGATTTAGCTGGTAATGTAACAACCAGTTTATCGCCATCCTTTTTCGCCCCGGTAAAATTACTCAGGTGTATTTTGTTGGGATCAGCGAAAGTGTTGATATTGGTTACATTGGCCGAAGTGAGTATCTGACCGCTTACTGCCGACCATTTGATATCCTGCAAACCCGTTGTAATGGTTATCGGGTGATGAATATCCAGGTTAACCAATGAGATATGTACCTTGCCCGCGGCATCCTGTGAAGCCGAAGCATTTACAGCCGCTATCTTTTTACCATCAACTTCATAATCGGGCACGTCTAATTTTATGGGCAGATATTTGGCATCCTGGTGAACTTTGTACATGTCAAATACATGATAGGTAGGGGTAAGCACCATTTTTTCTTTATCGGTTAAAATGAGCGATTGTAAAACATTAACAGTTTGCGCCAGCGCAGCCATTTTAACGCGATCGCTGTGATTATTAAAAATGTTTAGCGTGGTACCGGCTATCAGCGCATCGCGAAGGCTGTTTTGCTGATACAGGAAACCAGGGTTAGTGCCTGGTTCGGGATCTGTCCAAACGCCCCATTCGTCAACTATTAAGGCTACTTTCTTCTCCGGGTCGTATTTATCCATAATGGCCGAATGTTTGGTTACCAACTCCTCCATTTTAAGACAGTTTACCATGGTATTGAAATACTCGCTTTCGCTGAATGAGGTAGCTGAACCTTTTTTACCCCAGTTACCGGTTGGTATAGTGTAGTAGTGAAGCGACAGGCCGTAAAGCATATGCAGCGGGATGTTTTTCATGCATACTTCTGTCCAGTTATAATCATCGGCATTGGGGCCGCTGGCTATTTTTTTAAGCCTTGCGCCCGGATAATCCTTAGCAAAAGAGGCATAGCGTTTAAATTGGTTTACATAATACTCGGGTGTCATATTGCCACCGCAACCCCAGCTTTCATTACCCACACCCCAAAAAGTAACTTTATATGGTTCCGGGTGACCGTTTTTGGCTCTTTCCTTAACGACTGTGCTTGTACTGTTGGAATTTAAGTATTCAATCCATTTAGACATTTCTTCCACTGTGCCGCTGCCCACATTGCCTGCTACATAGGGCTCACACTTCAATAAACTGCAAAGTTCCAGGAATTCATGGGTACCAAAGCTGTTATCCTCGGTTACACCGCCCCAATTGGTGTTCACCATACGCGGGCGTTGTGCCGCCGGACCTATACCATCGCGCCAATGATATTCATCAGCAAAACAACCGCCGGGCCAGCGCAGATTCGGGATCTTTATTTTCTTTAATGCTTCAACAACATCAAGCCTGATACGATCCTGCTTTTTTACAGGAAGGCTCTTATCAACCCAAAAACCCCCATATATTCCATGACCAAGGTGCTCGGCAAATTGCCCGTAGATATTCTTATCAATGGTGGTTTTTGAATTATCACTAATGGTAATCGTTCCGGTTTGGCTAAAAGCTGTAGCCGAACCAAAACACAGTAAGCAAGTAAAGAGATGGGTAAGTGTTTTCTTTTTCATTGAATGAGGTTTTGATATTGGAATTGTAAAGAAAAGAAAAAAAATTAATAAGTGTTAAAATAACAACAATTAATTTAATTAAAATCATGTTTAATTGATAAGGCATATTTTGTGTTCAGAAAACAATTAATTGAAGTAGCTACTTATTGTTTAATAGGGTAGTGAAATAATCTGTAAATCCCGCGCTGTTGTAATTAGCAGTATTAGTATGTCTAAATACCAGTTCGCCTTTTTTATTAAATACCAGGGTAGTTGGGATTGTTCCGTCCATGATGTCTTCCGGTATATTACTGGCTAATGTATACACAGGTAAAACGTAATGATGTTTTTTCATAAACTCGTTGGCTTTTGTATAGTTGTTATCTACATCGGCCAGTATGAAAACCACATTGGGAGCATTTTTATACTGCTTATAGAACCCATTAAGGGTAGGCATTTCCGCGATACAAGGCGGACACCATGTGGCCCAAAAATTTACAAATATCACTTTACCTTTTAAATCGGCTGTATTTAAAATCCTTCCTGTGCTATCCCTGAAAGAGATATTAAAGGGGTCGGCTAAAGCTTTTTTCGATACCTGAACAGGGATGTCGGGCTTAAAAAAACCAATACCAATCAAACCTCGTATCAATAAAGCTTTCGCTGTTGGGTTTACCAGCATAATAACTATAATAGCCGCCGACAGCAGATAGGTAATATTACCAGCAGTTAATTTTTTCTTTTCCATTATTGGGTAAAGTCTTTGGTTAAAAATATAATTTCCCCGAGACTTCTATTACTAACTTTACTTCGATGAGAGGGGAAGGCAATTATAAGCTAAAAAAGTAACAAATAATGAATGACGATAACACCAGGATAATTTACAGAAGAACACCAGAGTCGGCGGCCATGGTGGCAAACGTAAAACAGGCGATGGAGATTACCACAAAACTTAACCGATTGACATTTAATGATGCTGATGAAATTCGAGCCCTATTCAGCGAGCTTATTGGCAAAGATGTGGATGAACGCTTTTCGCTGATCCCCCCATTCTATACCGCTGGTGGGAACGAGATCCGTATAGGGCGTAATGTCTTTATTAATCAGAACTGTACTTTCTATGATCTTGGCGGGCTCGACATAGGAGATGATGTGATGATTGGGCCGAATGTAAGTATTATTACCACTGGACATCCCCTTGATCCATCGCAACGTCGTTCCGTTACCATCGGAAAGCCTATTGTAATCGAAAGAAACGTTTGGATCGCCGCCAGTGCAATTATCATCGGTGGCGTAACAATAGGCAAAAACTCGGTTGTAGCCGCAGGTTCTGTAGTTACTAAGAATGTCCCACCGAATACCCTTGTAGGAGGAAATCCGGCGCGGGTTATTCGTTCAATTAGCGATGTACAGGATGCTGGTGGAAATTAAAACTGAAACAAATCATAGTTTATCATCGACAGTAAATCAGTGCGGAAGCTTGTCCCTGAGCAGGCCATAAACCCAGGTACCGGCTATGGCGCTCAGTAGCGTAACTATAATTACAAAGAAACCACTGCCTATCTGAGCAAACAGCGGACCCGGGCATGCTCCTGTTATAGCCCAGCCCAGCCCAAATATCAAGCCACCATAAACATTACCCCAGTGGAATTTTTTAACCGGGATAACGATAGGTTCTCCGGATATGGTTTTAGTCTGGAAACGTTTGATCAGTAAAACAGAAATAAGGCCCACAACAATGGCGCTGCCGATGATGCCGTACATATGAAAGGATTGCAGCCGGAACATTTCCTGTATCCTAAACCAGGATATCACTTCCGATTTAACCAGCACAATCCCAAAAAGCATTCCGATGATGAGATATTTAATGTTAGGCATATTACAAGCTAATAAGATAAGGCAAAATAAACCAGGTCATGACAAGGCCACCCGCCATGAAGCAGCATGTGGCTACAACAGATGGCCATTGTAAAGTTGAGATACCCATAATGGCGTGCCCCGATGTGCAACCGCCTGCATACCGGGTGCCAAAGCCCACCAGAAAGCCACCAATAACCATGAAAATGAATCCCCTTAGTGTGAGCAATTGATTAAAGTTAAATACATCATGCGGCAGGAGGCCGCTAAAATCGGTTATACCTTGCTGTTTAAGTAGGGTAGTGGTTTGTGGATTAATATTAACCGGATGATTACCCGATAAATATTGTGTGGCTATAAAACCACCCAGCACAATACCTGCAACAAAAAACAGGTTCCAGCTTTCCTTTTTCCATTCGTATTTAAAAAAGGGAATATTTGCGGGTAAACAAGCCGCGCAGATATGCCTCAATGAGGATGATATACCGAAGGCCTTATTGCCTGCCAATAAAAGAGCCGGAACCACAAGGCCAATCAATGGGCCAGCTACATACCAGGGCCAGGGTTGTTTTAAAATATCCATCATGATAATTATATTATTGTAAATATATTTATTGTGTCCATAATCCTGTAAACTAAATAGATCTGAGCCGCCGGTTGCCATGCCTATCTGGTTGATCATAGACTTAAAAGTATTTCATCTGCTTGTAAGCATAATTCAGTTATTGATTGTCTTTAGTATTGCCGATTGATTATAAAGAGGTTAGCAATATGCGTTAACCTCGTTGCCGATTGATTTGTTTACCTCACCCTAATTTGTAATATATGATAAAAACCTTACCTGAACTTTTCTGCAGATGCTGTTTAGTTATCTCATTTAGTCTTATTCTATCCCCATTTGCCAAAGCACAAACAGATGCTGATGCATTGATGATTCCCAAAGATTATTTCTGTGCCGCCGGTATGTATACTCACAGTAGCTGGGATCATTATTGGGAAGGCACTTTCAAGCGCGACAACCTTAACCTGGGCACTGTAAGCTCCAATACTTATAGCCTGGGTGGAAACTATGGTCTGTCAAATCGGATTAATTTATTGTTTATGGTGCCTTATGTAACTACCCATGCCACAGCAGGTACGCTAAGAGGCGAGCACAATTTTCAGGACCTGACAGCCTCAGTTAAATGGATGGCCCTAAAAGAGGAAATAGGCAAGGGCTTGTTCAGCTTTCATGCTATACTCTCCGGAACGATACCGCTAAGTAATTACCAGGCCGACTATTTACCCTTATCCATAGGGCTGCACAGTAAAAATGTGGCCCTACGTGGTTTACTGAACTATCAGGTAGGCCGCTTTTTTGTAGCTGGTGCGGGTCAATATATCCGCCGCAGCAATATTACTATCGACAGAAATTCGTACTACACAACCGAACTGCATTATACCAACGAGGTGCAAATGCCTAATCTGACCAATTTCCTGGTAAGCTCCGGCTACCGAAGTCTAAAATTTAATGCCGAAGCTGTATTGACCAAAATAACCACGCTTGGAGGTTTTGATATCCGTAAAAATGATATGCCTTTCCCCAGTAATAAAATGAACTCGACACTGGCTGGGGTAATATTAAAATACAGCCTGCAATCCGTTAGCGGACTGGAGTTTACCGCCGGTGGTAATTATGTTTTAAGCGGACGTAACGTTGGGCAAACCCGCACATTTTATGGAGGAGTTTATTACGTTTTTAGTACCAAAAAACAAAAATAAGCAGGTTAATACTTAAAGATGATCAATATGAAAAAAACATTACGCTATATAATCCCAGTCCTTGTTTCAGGTGTTGCTTTTTTGAGCTCATGTAAAAAGGATATTAATGATCGCACCGCAGCTTACCCAGCGCTGGCACCAACCAATATCGATTTGAATGCCGATACCTGGAAACCGGTGTTGGTAACCGATTTTAGTGTGTTGAATGTTGCCGCTCCGGATGCTTTAACTTCACCAGCTTATGTGGCCGATATTAACGAGATCAAAGCATTGCAGCGCAGCCTTAACGATGATCAAAAAGCGACCATCAAATACTGGAGCGCCGGCTCAGTGTTGCGGTGGAACGAGATCCTGCGCGATCTGGTAGCTAAACATAATGTGCCACCTTATCAAAACCCGGATGGTACCTACCCGGCGCCAAATTCGGCTAATCCTTTCAATTATCCGGAGTTTCCGTTCTCTAACCCACCATATGCGGCAAGGGCCTATGCCTACGTGAGTGCGAGCCAATACGATGCCCTAAGAGCTGCCTGGCATTTTAAAAACGTGTACAAACGTACCGCTCCATATAAAAACGACTCGGCTATAAAGCCACTGGTACCCACTTCCGATCTGCCATCATATCCAAGCGAAGATGCTGTTGTTGCCGGAACTACTGTGGAGATCATGAAGCTATTATTTCCTACAGAGATCGCTTATATACAACAAAAGGCCGATGAAGAAAAACTATACCGTATCATGGCCGGCGCCAATACCCGCGGCGAACTTAACGCGGGCGAAGCATTGGGTAAGCAGGTGGCTGCCATATTTGCTAACCGTGCACGTAACGACCGTGCTGGCAAAGCTATTGGCACACCTGATATCTGGAAAGGATTTGAAACAACGGCTACTGCCAAAGGCGAGCAGTTTTGGGTAAGCCTCGAAACCCCCAAAAGACCACCTATGCTGCCTTTGTTTTCAAAAGTTACTCCCTTTTTATTTGATTCGCTTACCGTGATTGCTTTAAGACCAGGTCCCCCTTATTTAACCAATTCACCTGAGTTTAAAAAAGAAACGGAAGAGGTATTATCCTTCAGTAAAGACCATTCACGTGCACATGAAGAGCAGGTGGCCTTTTGGGCTGATGGCGCGGGCACCTATACGCCTACAGGCCATTGGAACGCTATTGCTGCCGATGAATTTGTAAAGCAGAACTATAGTGAGATACGCTGGGCGCGCAACTTCGCCCTGCTGAACATGGCCGAAATGGATGCCGCTATTGTATGCTGGGATACCAAGTATTTTTATTTCAACCAGCGCCCGTCTCAAGCCAATCCAAACATTAAAACGCTGACCGGGATACCTAACTTTCCGGCATATACCTCGGGCCACTCCAATTTTAGCGCAGCGGCGGCGGCGGTATTGACCTATTTGCTGCCCGATAGAGGTAGCAAGTTTACTGATCTGGCTCATGATGCTGCCATGTCGCGGTTATACGGCGCCATACATTATCGCAGCGATTGTGAAGTGGGCCTGCAAACCGGAGCAAAAGTTGGTCAATACGCCGTGCTTAGAGGAAAAGCAGATGGAGCGGATAAATAGAGTATTGGGACCTTCTGACTATGAGACTAAAGGATTTTTGGATAAAGGATTAAAAAAAATGATCCATACAATTTCTTTTGTCCCAAAATCTCATAGTCTCATAATCTTTAATCAAAATAAATGTTACGTTTAACTACCGATCAAAAAATTTACTTCACACTAAGATTGGCCTGCGCCATGTGCTTTATAGGGCATGGTGCATTTGGTATTATCACCAAACCTATATGGTGCAACTATTTCGCGGTGGTAGGAATTGGTCATGATGCGGCGTACCACCTGATGCCGATTGTAGGCTCTGTAGATATTTTGTTGGGCATATCCATGCTCGTTTATCCTACACGTGCCGTTGCGGGTTGGCTGGTGATATGGGGCCTTGTTACCGCTACTATGCGTCCCTTATCCGGCGAACCATTTGCGGAGTTTATTGAACGTGCTGGTAATTTTGGTGCCCCGTTGGCATTATTAATCGTACAGGGTGGCATTAAAATGCCGTTAAAGCAATGGTTTGCCCGCATGAACGATCAGGTAGTTATTGAGTCACCGGTATTAAAAACAGTTGTAAACAGCTTAAGAGTTATCGCATTTTTATTGCTATTGGGGCATGGCTGGCTTAACCTGATACAAAAAGCCGGACTGCTGAAACAATACCAGTCACTGGGTTTTCATGATCCGGTCAAAACAGCGCTGATCGTTGGTGGTTTTGAAATATTGTCGGCTCTTTCTATACTCATCCGGCCATTTCAAAACCTGTTGCTGGTATTTATTATCTGGAAAATAGGCAGCGAATTATTTTACCCGCATTACGAATTGTTTGAATGGGTAGAACGCGGCGGTAGTTATGGTGTATTGCTGGCATTATGGTTCGCGGTAAAAAAGGCTCCCTCTGGTTTTCCAGCCTTTCCCCTGAGAAAGACCAATAATTTACAATGGAATTAAATTTAAACGGAATACCATACAGTTAATTAATCAAAGCCGAGGATAAGATCCCCGGCTTTTTTGTTGTTAATTATTGCTTAAACTTTATAATTTTACCGCTATGAACACTCCCGAAGAAAACTTCGCGGCGTTGGGTTTAAACCTGCCGCCCGCACCAAAGCCACTTGGCGTTTATAAACCATGTTTAGTTGATGGAAAATATCTTTACCTATCGGGCCACGGCCCGGTGCAGGACGATGCTTCCCTCATCATCGGTCGTATTGGCGATACCGTTTCGCAGGAAGATGGTAAGCTGGCCGCTCAGCAGGTTGGTTTAACCATGCTGGCTACCATTAAGGCCAACATTGGCAGTTTCAACAAAATTAAAAGAGTGATCAAGGTATTGGGTATGGTAAATTGTACCCCCGAGTTTGAAAAACACCCTTTTATTATCAATGGCGCCAGTGAGCTTTTTGCCAAAATATGGGGCGAAGAAAATGGCATAGGCGTACGCAGCGCAGTAGGCATGGGGTCGTTACCAGACAATATCCCGGTTGAGATCGAGGCCCTGTTTGAATTATTTTAGTGAATAGTGAGTGGTGAATAGTGAGTGGAAATCACAATAAAGATTCAGGTATTAAATAATTAATCGTGGTAATCCTTAAATCCCAAAAACGGCGAAGCCTTCTTGAACACCAATGAAAAATAGACAAAAGGTGAAAAATTAGGGTTCAGACAAAAAACTTACCATTCACTCCTCACCACTAACCAACTCTCCACCCATGACTCAAAACTGGTATACCATTGACGATATAGAAAAGCTGGATACCCCGGCTTTGGTAGTTTACCCGGAGAGGGTAAAGGCCAATATCGATCTGCTTAAAACCATGATCGATGATGCGGCCAGGTTACGTCCGCACGTAAAAACATACAAGAATAAAGAGGTTACCCAGTTGCTGCTCGAAGCCGGCATCCGCAAGTTCAAATGCGCTACCATTGCCGAGGCCGAATTATTGGCTATATGCAAAGCGCCCGATGTGTTGCTGGCCTATCAGCCGGTTGGGCCAAAGCTTTACCGTTTCATTAAGCTGGTGCATGCTTACCCGGCTACCAAATTCTCTTGCCTGGTTGATAATGCCGCTGCCGCGAGCGAAATATCGCAAGTAGCCGAAAAATACAAGCTGCGTGTAGATGTTTATCTCGATATTAACGTTGGTATGAACCGTACCGGTATCAAAGCCGGTTTTGAGGCGTTGCAATTATACATGGATTGTGCCGTATTACCGGGATTAAACCCTGTAGGCTTGCACGCTTATGATGGTCATATCCATGATGCCGATCTGGCTACCCGTGCCGAGCGTTGCAATACCAGCTTTGAGCCTGTTTTAAAATTGCAGGAAGATATCAAAAAGCGTGGTTATGCCGAACCTGTGATTGTAGCCGGTGGATCGCCTACCTTCCCCATTCACGCCAAAAGAGGAGTGGTAGAATGCAGTCCCGGTACTTTTGTTTATTGGGATAAAGGCTATCAGCTGGGCATGGCCGAACAAGGTTTTTTACCCGCTGCGCTGGTTATTTCCAGGGTAATATCCCTGCCGGGAGCCACCAAACTTTGCCTGGATGTTGGCCATAAATCTGTATCAGCCGAGAATGAATTAAGCAAACGGATCTATTTTTTAAATGCGCCCGAACTGGTACCTATAGGCCAAAGCGAAGAGCATTTGGTGGTAGAGGCAGGCGAAGGTCACACTTATCATATAGGTGATGTATTGTACGGTATACCGCATCATATATGCCCAACTGTTGCTTTATATGAGCGAGTATATACTATTGAAAATAATGCACTTAAAGGCGAATGGCTAAATGCTGCGCGCGACAGAAAAATAACTATCTGATATGTTTATAATTGATGCCCATTTAGACCTGAGCATGAACGCGCTTGAGTGGAACCGCGACCTTACCCGTCCGCTGGCCGAAGTTAATCAACGTGAACAAGGCCTCACTGATAAGCCTGATCGTGCCAAAGCTGTGGTTACCTTGCCCGAGCTGCGTAAAGGCAATATTGGCCTGGTAGTAGCTACGCAGATAGGGCGTTATGTAGCGCCAGACAACCCGTTGCCGGGCTGGCATTCGCCAGAGCAGGCATGGGCGCAAACCCAGGGCCAGGTAGCCTGGTACAAAGCCATGGAAGATGCCGGCGAAATGGTGCAGATAACCGATCTGCCATCGCTGGAGAAACACTTCGCGCTTTGGAACGATGGCCAATCGACAGCAAACAAACCCGTGGGTTATATTTTAAGTCTGGAAGGCGCCGATTCTTTCGTTACTGTACATCACCTGGAGCGTGCTTATAATTACGGATTACGTGCCGTAGGTCCTGCGCATTACGGCCCCGGTCGTTACGCTCAAGGAACCGATGCTACAGGCTATATGGGGCCGAAAGGACATGAGCTACTGAAAGAAATGGAACGCCTCAACGTTATCCTGGATGCCACCCATTTATGCGATGATAGTTTTTGGGAAGCCCTTGATCATTTTAACGGCCATGTTTGGGCCAGTCATAACAATTGCCGCGCGCTGGTGAACCACAATCGCCAGTACAGCGATGAGATGATCAAAGCCCTTATTGATCGTGGCGCGGTTATTGGTGCCGCGCTGGATGCCTGGATGATGGTACCCAACTGGGTGAGGGGACAGTCGACCCCTAAAGGTATGAACTGCAACCTGGAAGTAATGGTTGATCATATCGATCACATCTGCCAGATAGCCGGCAATGCGCTGCACATCGGCATGGGCTCCGACCTTGATGGTGCTTTCGGTCGCGAGCAATGCCCGTATGACCTGGAAACCATTGCCGATTTGCAAAAAGTACCCGCAATGCTCAAAAAACGTGGCTATACCGACCTGGATATCGAAAACATGATGCACGGCAACTGGCTGAGGTTTTTAAGGAAAGCCTGGGCTGAATAAAATAATAGAATTTGTCATCCTGAGCGCAGCGAAGGATCTGTTTGCCAATTTGCATATTGAATAATAGATGCTTCACTCCGTTCAGCATGACAAAAATTCTTTCCCCCTCTTTCCGGCGAAGCCGAAGAGAGGGGGAAAGAGCGAGGCAACGGGCGGGTGAGTCAAATTATCATCCTGATAACAGCATGGCTGTAAAGCCTCACCCCAGCCCTCTCCAAAGGAGAGGGAGTAAAATGTGCTATGTAAAGTTCTCTCCAAAGGAGAGGATTATTACATGAGAGCTTCGCCATTTAGGTGAGGCTTCCTCATCCTCGTGTAAAACAAACCATTCCATCCTATTATCTTTCCTTAATTAAGCCTAATTTGCAAACACTTGCTTCAAAAAAGCATTATCATCTATCATGAATGCAGAACAATCAAGGTTAAAAGATACTACCTGGAAAAAATGGGGCCCGTACGTAAGCGACCGTCAGTGGGGTACAGTACGCGAAGATTATAGCGCCAATGGCGATGCCTGGAGCTTTATAACACATGACATGGCCCGCAGCAAAACCTATCGTTGGGGCGAAGAAGGAATAGCCGGTATTTGCGACAGACAGCAAAACCTCTGCTTTGCCATAGCGCTTTGGAATAAAAAAGACCCCATCATTAAAGAACGTTATTTCGGTCTGAGTAACCCCGAGGGCAATCATGGCGAGGATGTAAAGGAGATCTATTATTACCTGGACAGTACTCCCACGCATTCCTACATGAAAGCGCTGTACAAATATCCGCAGCAGGTTTTTCCGTATGAATGGCTGGTAGCCGAAAACAAACGCCGTACACGTAAAGACCCTGAATTTGAGATCATCGACACCGGGATATTTGACAACGACGCTTACTTTGATGTATTTACCGAATATGCCAAAAGCGCTCAGGACGATATCCTGATCAAAATATCCGTTCACAACCGCGGTGATCAGGACGCCGCGTTGAATATCATGCCTACCATTTGGTTTCGCAATACCTGGGCCTGGGGTTATAATGACTATAAACCCCGTTTGACGGCCAATGGAGCAGGCAGGATAGAGGTATCGCACAAGGACCTTGATCAGCTATGGCTGCACACCGAAGGCTCGCCTGAGCTGTTATTTTGCGAAAACGAGACCAATACCCGCCGGCTTTACAATTATGATAACGGCATCAAATATCCCAAGGATGGCATCAATGATCATATTGTACATGGTTCGGATACTATCAATCCTAAAAATACAGGTACAAAGGCTGCTATTAACTATGATATTACTGTAGCCGCAAAACAAAGTATTACTATACGACTGCGTTTATCGCCCGATGCTAACTATAGTTTTGAAGATTTTGACCAGATATTTAAAACCCGCCTTACCGAGGCCGACCAGTTTTATAACGACATATACAGCAATAAAAATGATACTGACAGGAGTTTGATTCAACGACAAGCCTTTGGCGGTATGATGTGGAACAAACAGTTTTACTATTGCGATATCCGCCATTGGCTGCGCGGCGACCCGGCGCAACCCGCTCCGCCCGAGCAGCGCAAAACCGCCCGCAACAGCAAATGGATGCACCTGAATACCCGCGATATTGTATCCATGCCCGATAAATGGGAGTACCCCTGGTTTGCAGCCTGGGACCTCGCTTTCCATTGCCTTGCCTTGGCCCGCATTGATATGGCCTTTGCTAAAAATCAGCTTATCCTGCTTACCCGCGACTGGTACATGCATCCCAACGGGCAATTACCGGCCTATGAATGGGATTTTGGCGATGGCAACCCTCCGGTACATGCTATGGTGGCCTGGAGCATTTACAAAACCGATAAGGAAGCCAATAACGGCAAAGGTGATACTTACTTTCTGGAAAGAATATTTCACAAGCTAATGCTCAACTTTACCTGGTGGGTAAACCGTAAGGATGCATCGGGTAATAATGTGTTTGAAGGTGGTTTTTTAGGTTTGGATAATATTGGCGTTTTTGACCGGAATATGCCTCTGCCTTCGGGTCAGCACCTGGAACAGGCTGATGGAACCAGTTGGATGGCCATGTATTCGTTGAATTTACTGCGCATAGCTACAGAATTGGCCGCTGATGATAATGCCTATGCGGATATTGCCTCTAAGTTTTTTGAGCACTTTATTTATATTGTAGGGGCAATGTCAAACCTGGGCGAAAACAATGAAGGGCTTTGGGATGATGAGGATGGCTTTTTCTATGATCAGATTAGCTTCCCGGATGATGGCTCGATTAAAATGAGGGTACGCAGTATAGTAGGGTTGATCCCCTTATTTGCAACTGAGGTGTTGAATGAAAGTGATATCAGCGATAGCCCCATATTCCGCGACCGGATGAAATGGTTTGCCGAAAACCGGCCTGACCTGGCTTCGCTGGTTTCGCGCTGGAACGAGAAAGGTCCAAATGGTAAACATCTCATCAGTTTACTGCGGGGGTTCCGGATGAAATCGATCCTGAAATACATGCTGGATGAAAAGGAGTTCCTGAGCGATTATGGTATCCGCTCCCTCTCCAAATATCACCAGGACAAACCTTTCCATGTGGCCGTAAACGGTGTCGACTTTGGCATAGGCTATATACCTGCCGAGAGTGACAGCGGCCTGTTTGGCGGCAACAGCAACTGGCGTGGCCCCATCTGGATACCTATCAATTACCTCATCATCGATAGCCTACATCGTTTTTACGAGTATTATGGTGACGATTTTAAGGTAGAGTGCCCAACCGGCTCCGGCAATTATGTAAATCTCAAGGAAGTAGCCAATGAGCTTTATCGTCGCGTATCAAATCTCTTCCTGCGTGATGAAAACGGCAACCGCCCCGTATTTGGCCAATACCACAAAATGCAAACCGATCCGAACTTTAAAGATTACATCCTCTTTTACGAATATTTTGATGGTGACAACGGTCGTGGAGCCGGCGCAGCCCACCAAACCGGCTGGACAGGACTGATTGCCAATTGCCTGTATATCTAACGCTATATATTGATAGTCTGACGGTTTTTCTGTACCTTTATATCGATAGCAGCCCGGATCTCTTTTTGTAAGAGATCCGGGCTGTTTTAGTTAAAGAGAAAATAAACCTAAAAACGATTGTTTGGTATTTAGTTATTTATTAATTAGATAATTAATACTTTTTAAACCTTTCAAAACACCTCAATAATTTGTTAAAAAGTGTTAAAATGGCCGCGAAGCTTAATTAAACGATCAAAAAACAATTCCTTTTGCTCCGAAATTTGTTAAAAAGTGTTAAAATTCAAGGTTTAAAAAGTTTTTGACCCAGACAAAGCATCGAAAAACACCCCTGTTTTACTGTCAATTTATTGGAAAAATCTGGGAAAAAACATTCACCAAAATTTTATTGTGTAAAAAAGACACAATAAAATTTTGATCGATACAAAAATTATTTAGTTTTACTGTACCACTTATAAAAACTAAAAATTATCAGTATGAATTACAACAGGCGAAAGTTTATCCAAAGCGCTGGTGCACTGGCTCTTAGTGCCGTGGCTTTATCCAGCAAAGCAGGTTCATTATTCCATAATGTAAAAGGCGAACACGCGGTTGGCTTACAACTATTCACATTTTTTGGAGTTATTGATGAAGATGTAAAAGGAACGCTAACCAAAATAGCGGGTTTAGGCTATAAGGAGCTGGAATCGGCTTTTAGCAAAAAGGGCGGCTATTATGGTATGAATCCAAAAGAGTTCAAAACTATGGTTAACGACCTGGGTATGGCCTGGACGTCGCACCACGTGCTTGGGGCCCCATTTAAACTTCCTCCCGGAGCCAAAATGCCTGTAGGGGCCGATGGCAAGCCGCTGGTGATACCACCCATGAAAAACTTGCGCGAAAATATGCAGCAACTGGTTGATGAGGCTGCCGAAGGAGGGGTTAAATACCTGGTTTGCGCCAATTCGCCTACAGCTACGTTGGATGAGATCAAATCGACTATAGATGTACTGAACAAAACAGGGGAGGCCGCTAAAAAAGTAGGTATACAATTCGCCTATCATAATCACGATATGGAGTTTCACCCGGTTGATGGAAAAGTGCCTTATGATCTCCTCCTTAGCGAAACCGACGCCAAAAATGTAAAAATGGAGCTCGATCTGGCCTGGGCTATCAAAGGCGGTAAAAATCCGGTTGAAATGTTTAAACAACACCCTGGCCGCTTCCCGCTGTGGCATGTAAAAGATCTGGATGCTAAACGTGAAACCATATTACCGGTAGGTAGTGGCACCATTAATTTTAAACCCATTTTCGCCGCTGCGGCATCGGCCGGTATGAAACATTTTTTTGTAGAGCACGATATGCCCAAAGATCCACTGGCCAGTATAACAAGCAGTATTGGGTATTTGAAGAATACTTTGAAGGTTTAAATATCATTAAGTCATTTACTTCGCGTCATTAAGTCATTGAATAAATATAAATGACTTAATGACTCAATGATTTCAATGAAATATTGCCCTTAACAATTCCATAATATACTGTCATTTTGATTTAACAGCGGCTTTAAGTATCTTAAAGCCGCATTAAATAAATCATATGGCAGCATCCTCGGCAGAGCAGTTAAAACGAGTATTAAAACCTGTTCACCTGTGGGCAATAGCTGTGGGGCTGGTGATATCCGGTGAGTATTTTGGCTGGAACCTGGGCTGGGCCGTATCGGGAACTATTGGATTTCTGATAGCTACTTTGTTGATCACGGTAATGTATATCACCTTCATTTTTAGCTATACAGAGCTTACCACTTCCATTCCACATGCAGGCGGTGCGTTTGCTTATGCGTATAGGGCCATGGGACCTATTGGTGGCCTTGTTGCCGGTTACGCCACATTGATCGATTTTTTATTGGCGTCGCCAGCTATAGCTATTTCATTGGGAAGCTATCTACACTTTTTATACCCGGCTATACCCGTTATGCAGTCGGCTATGTTATTTAATGCGGCGTTTATCGTACTAAACATATCGGGGGTAAAGGAATCAGCCACATTTTCGGTATTCATTACCTTATTAGCTGTAGCCGAACTATTGCTATATATGGGTGTCGTATCGCCTCATTTTAAAATGGACAATTACCTGAGCAATCCGATGCCTTTTGGTTGGGCCGGGGTATTCGCTGCATTGCCTTTCGCGGTTTGGTTTTACCTGGCTATTGAGGGTGTAGCCATGGTTGCCGAAGAAGTTAAGGAACCTAAGAAAAACATCCCAAGGGGTTATATATCAGCACTGGCTACTTTGGTTGCATTAGCTCTGGGGGTTATGATATTAACCGGAGGTATAGCTGATTGGCGTAAACTCAGCAACCTGGATTACCCGCTACCAGAAGCTATAGGGATTGTTTTAGGTAAAGCAAATGGTATCACTAAAATATTTGCCAGTATTGGTCTGTTTGGATTGATCGCATCGCTGCATGGAACTATTCTGGCATCGTCAAGGCAGGTATTTGCTATGGCTCGCAGTGGTTATTTGCCACGGGGGCTGGCTGGCATCAACCACCGGTTCAAAACACCTCACTGGGCACTTATGGCTGGTGGGGTAGTGAGCTTTATAGCTATTTATAGCGGCACTACAGCGCAGATCATCGTACTTTCGGTACTTGGGGCAATTGTGATGTATTTGATGAGCATGCTGAGCCTTTTTATCCTGCGTAAAAAAGAACCAAATCTTGAGCGACCATTTGCCTCGCCGTTTTACCCGGTGTTTCCGGCAACGGCTCTGATTATATCAACCGTATGCCTTTTCGCCATCATTTGGTTTAATTTACAGGTGAGCGGTATATTCTTTGGAAGCTTGATTGTAGTGATCGCGATTTTTATATGGATAGGAAAACATAAAATAGCGCTAACCGATGAAATGATGGCCGCACCTGAATTTACAGAAGCGGGGTAGAAACACCAATGAACAATTGAACTAATGAGCGCTTACAGGCACACTATACGCAACAAGGTTTATAAGTTTCCGGATCTGAAAACTTTGCTGGGAAAGGCATCGCCTTACCGGTCTGGCGATGAACTGGCCGGTGTAACTGCCGAAAGCTATGAGGAACGCGTGGCAGCTCAAATAACGCTGGCTGATGTGTCTTTGAAAACCTTTCTCAACGAGGCAGTGATACCTTACGAGCAGGATGAAATAACCAGATTGATTATTGATAGTCATGATATTACAAGTTTTAGCTTTATAAGTCATTTAACAGTGGGAGAGTTGCGCGACTGGTTGTTGAGCGATGAAACCGATACCGCCACCTTAACTCGTGTAGCTGCTGGTATTACGCCCGAAATGGCCGCGGCGGTATCCAAGCTAATGGGTAATCAGGATCTGATAGCTGTTGGAAAGAAGTGCGAAGTAATCACTCTTTTCCGGAATACTATCGGCTTAAAAGGGCACTTTAGTACTCGTTTACAACCTAATCACCCAATCGATGATCCAAAAGGTGTAGCTGCCAGCATTATTGATGGTTTACTGCATTGCAGTGGTGATGCCTGTATAGGTATCAATCCGGCTACGGATAGCCCTACAGCGGTAAATAACCTGCTTAAACTGATGGATAATATTCGCTATCAGTTTGAGATACCTACACAAAGTTGTGTGTTAAGTCATATCACTACCACTTTAGAACTAATTAACCAGGGCGCTCCTGTTGATCTCTGTTTTCAGTCGATAGCCGGAACAGAGCAAGCCAATAGCAGTTTCGGTATTAACCTGAATATAATTGAGGAAGCATACCAGGCCACCCTATCCTTAAATCGAGGAACCATAGGTCAGAACGTGATGTATTTTGAAACAGGACAGGGTAGTGCACTATCTGCCAATGCCAATTTGGGGGTAGATCAGCAAACCTGTGAAGTAAGGGCGTATGCACTTGCTCGAAAATTTAAGCCATTGCTGGTCAATACCGTTGTTGGGTTTATCGGGCCCGAATATTTATATGATGGCAAGCAAATTATCCGTGCTGCTTTGGAAGATCATTTTTGTGGTAAATTGCTCGGTTTGCCTATGGGCGTTGATGTTTGCTATACCAATCACACCCAGGCCGATCAGGATGATATGGATAATCTGCTTACCTTATTGGGTGTAGCAGGGTGTAATTTTATCATGGGTATACCTGGGGCTGATGATATTATGCTTAATTACCAGTCAACTTCGTTCCATGATGCGCTTTATTTGCGTAAAGTACTTGATTTAAAACCTACGCCTGAGTTTGAAAAATGGCTCATTAAACAGGGGATAGTAGATAGTGGGGGAAATATGCTGCCGGCAAATCAATCACACGGTTTATTGAAAGCTATGATTAAATAACATGAAAAGGAATGTCCCTCAGGAGATACATTCATTAAGGGCACTGAAAGAGTTTACCACGGCAAGGATAGCTATCGGCAGGGTGGGTACCAGTATTCCTTTAAAACAGTTCTTAGAGTTTAAACTGGCTCACGCTCATGCACGCGATGCTGTATATTCTGAATTAGATATCAGTAGTTTAACGGATTTACTTAAATTGTTTACTTTGCCAGTTTTACACTTGCAAAGTAAGGTGAGTTACCGGGAACAATATCTGCAAAGGCCAGATATGGGGCGAAGGTTAAACGATGAATCCATTCAGCTGCTTAAGGAATATCATAGCGAAACAGATATCGCTATTATTATAGCGGACGGCTTATCGGCAACTGCTGTTAATCAAAATTCCCTGGGGTTATTGCAAATACTCATACCACAGCTAACAGCGGCAGGTTTTAAGTTGGCTCCCATTAGCCTGGTTGAACAGGGGCGTGTTGCCATTGGTGATGATATTGGTCATGGATTAAATGCAAAACTATCCATGGTATTGATAGGCGAGCGGCCAGGGCTTAGTTCGGCAGACAGCCTTGGCGTTTATCTCACATACAGCCCTAAACCCGGTCTTACAGATGAAACACGTAATTGTGTATCTAATATCAGACCTGGCGGTTTATCCTATGCAAAGGCAACAAAAAAAATATTCTACCTCATTAATGAGGCTTTCAAACGGAAATCATCCGGCGTAATGCTTAAGGATAATGCAGGCCTACTGGAAAGCTGAGAAAGCAAAGAGCTTAAGATTTTAAACCTTAAGCTTCTGATTATATGTTATATTTAACTAACTCTCTGTATATTAGCACAAAGGAATGCTTTGAGCATTTTTAGTTTCCGCTTTTTGCTACT
Organism: Mucilaginibacter sp. 22184; assembly: GCF_052045695.1. NCBI lineage: Bacteria > Pseudomonadati > Bacteroidota > Sphingobacteriia > Sphingobacteriales > Sphingobacteriaceae > Mucilaginibacter > Mucilaginibacter sp. 22184. Next base: position 341,873 of record NZ_JBQEPI010000005.1, on the reverse strand, counting down.
TTCCCCGTTTTTCTATAGTGCCATTAAAAGAGATCGGATCGCGGTTACTGCTGGTAACTTGCAATGAAGCATAACCATCGGAAGAAATGTCAAGTCTTAAGGTTTGCACGTCGCGCCAGTCGCTGATATTTTTGTCCTTACCTGTTGGCTTTATAACAACGGCCCAGCCACCTTTTTTACCTGGTTTTGAGGTGTAAGTAAAATGGGTATTGGTAAATTTAATACCACCTTCTGTAGCGTTGTATGGAGCAGTATAGGCTCTGCCAAAGTATGGTAAGAATGCGGATATGGTATCTTTAGATACGGTTAGATCATAATCAGAGGTTAATGATCTGCTTATGCCCCGCATAGGCATTACGTAATTGGCCTTAAATACATAGTTTTGAGCCTCCACCAGGGTTTTTATGGCCAAAGCACGAGCGGCCTTTTTGTCTTTACTGGTACTTTGAGCATTAGCTATATTTATACCGATAAAAGTCAATAAAAGCAACACTGATATATTCTTTAATAGTTTCATAGTTAAGTATTTATTCGTTAGACAATAAAGTGATACTTAGGTTTAATTACTATTAAAGTTAAGCATTATTTAAATAACAAAACCACCCGTTTCTGTGGATGGCTTGCAAATTTGATGACCTTGTTTTTTATCGATCGGACTTACTTTTCATACTGCCAAAACCTGCCTTTTCCTTCGGCTATCCATTCTAAGGACTGTTCTATTCTTTTTTGTCTTGTGGCTTCAGTTTTTGCATCTGTTATCCAAACTAAATAGTCCTTGCGAAAAGAGGGAGATTTATTTTCAAAAATTTCTTTTACCAATGGATTAGCTATAAGTACTTTATTAAAATAATCAGGCACTTCAATTACTTTTGGTTTTTCAGATACAGGTTTCGCTTTTTTTACACCATTTTCATTTAAAACCATAGCTTCTTTGATATAAGCTACCAATGCTTCCTTGGCTGGCAGGTCTGATAAAGATTTTATCTTATCCATATATCCCATCTTTTGGCCTGCCTTTACGCTCTCTATTATTCTTTTATCACTCATCAACTCCGCTTTATAAAGGCTGAAAGAACAATGGTGCTTATAACCAGCGAGTATGCACATCATATCGCCCTTGTAATCAAAATGTGGATTCCCCCATTTAATGATTTCCTCAACCTCAGGACATGTTTCGTGAATTATCTGCCGTAAATACGTCATGATCGGCCTGGCAAAATCGGCAGATTTTGCGATATACTCATCAAACTGGGGATTAAATTTTGACATTTTAACGCGTTTTATTAATTGATTGATAACTGTTTAAATCAAATCTAAAAAATAATTAAAAATAAAAAGCCACCCGTACAAAACGGGTGGCTTTTTATTTTTAATTATCTCGAAACTATATCAAATTAACGCTACGGTTAACAAATTCGGTAAGCTCAGCACCTGTCAATAATCCTTGTGAAAGCAGAGCCAGGTCAAATGCCTGTTTTGACAATTGGGCCCTAACTTCTTCATTCTCTTCCTGTAGTATACGGCCGATCAGTTTATGGTTTCCGTTTACAATTACTTTATAATTATCGGGCATGTTACCATAAAAGCTCATACCGCCACCCATGGCTGCCATATCTTTCATCCTGCGCATAAACTCATCCATCGTAACGGTTACAGGCAATTCGTCTGGATTAAGGCTTTCTATTTGAACATTATATGCTGGTTTGTTAATGGCTTTGTTAAAGATGTCTTTTACTTTAGTTGATTGTTCTTCGGTCAATACAGTTTCCGGCGCATCGTCTTTTTTGATCAGCTTATCCGCAACATCAGCATCAACACGTTTGAGTGACGTTTTTTCCAGTTTTTGCTCTAATTGACTAATGAAGTGATTATCGATAGGAGAGTTCATCACCAGTACATCGTAACCTTTTTTACCAGCAGATTGGATAAAAGCATCCTGTTTAGCAGGGTCATTGGTGTAAATATAAACCAGCTGACTATCCTTGTCGGTTTGAACAGCTTCAACCTTATCTTTATATTCTGGTAAGGTGAAGTTTTCGTTTTTAGTATTGGTTACCAAAACAAAATCTTTGGCTTTATCATAGAATTTGTCTTCGCTAACCATACCGTATTTTACGAACAAGCCAATATCTGCCCATTTTTCTTCATATGCTTTACGATCGGCTTTAAATAGTTCTGACAATTTATCAGCTACTTTCTTAGTGATATAGCTGTTGATCTTTTTAACGTTGCTATCGGCTTGTAAAAAGCTGCGGGATACGTTCAACGGGATATCAGGCGAATCGATAACACCATGCAGCAGCATCAGGAACTCAGGCACAATGTCTTTTACTTCATCGGTAATAAATACCTGGCGACTGAATAATTTGATTTTGTTTTTTTGTACTTCAAAATCATTTTTCAGTTTAGGAAAATACAATACGCCGGTCAGATTAAAAGGATAATCTACATTGAGGTGGATCCAGAACAGCGGGTCTTCGCTAAATGGGTAAAGCGTTTTGTAGAAGTTAAGGTAATCCTCATCTTTTAATTCTGACGGTGCTTTTGTCCAGATAGGATTGGTTTCATTGATGATGTTATCATGTTGAACCTCAATGTATTTTGGTTTGCCTTCTTCATCAACACCATCATCTTCACGATCAGTTTTGGTGCCAAATTTAATAGGTACAGGTAAAAATTTACAGTATTTATCCAGTATTTCCTGAAGCTTGTGCTCGCTTAAAAACTCTTCAGATTCGCTGTTGATGTACAGCGTAATTTCGGTACCGCGTTCTTCCAGTACACCTTCGCCAATCTCAAACTCGGTGCTGCCATCGCAAACCCAGTAAGCAGGTTCGGCACCATCCTGGTATGAAAGTGTTTGAATTTCAACCTTATCCGCAACCATGAAAGCTGAGTAGAAACCTAAACCAAAACGACCGATGATCTCATTGGCATCCTTGGCCTCTTTAAATTTCTCCATAAACTCAGTAGCGCCTGAAAATGCGATCTGGTTGATGTATTTCTTGATCTCTTCGGCGGTCATACCCAGGCCGTTATCAGATATAGTGATCGTTTTCTTATCCTTATCAAAAGCCACTTCAACACGCAGATCACCCAGTTCGCCGTTGTATTGGCCCAGGGAGGCCAGGCGTTTGATCTTTTGGGTAGCATCTACCGCGTTGGATACCAACTCGCGCAGAAATATCTCATTATCAGAGTACAGGAATTTTTTAATGATCGGAAAAATGTTCTCGGTGTGAATCGAAATGCTGCCTTTTTCTTGCATAATATTTTTGTATGATTGATTTAATATGATTTCCAGAGGTGAACTATCAATGCCTGTTCCAAAGAACGGGATATTGTCAAATTGGCAGTGAGATTTTTAAGATATGATGCCTTAAATTATTGAAATTTTGCACCAAGGAACTTTTTAAACCTTGGATTTTAACAAATTTCAACCCAAAAACGGGTCAAAAAGGTGCCCGTTTTGCCCATTTTAACTAAATTTTAACGCCATTTTAACACTTTTTAACAAATTTTTGACGGGTTTTGAAAACTTTAAAAAGTATTAAATATTTGATAAAATAATGAAATAAAAATCCGTGGGGTTTCGGCTGGTTTTTGTTATTTACTAAACAGCCCGGCTCTCTTTTATTCAGAGAGAGCCGGGCGGCTAATGATATTCATATACGAAATTTCCGGGGCACTGTCAAATGCCAGTTAAGATTACCAGTTACTAATTTGTACCTGCTGGCTTTGCAGCCGGAGCAGGTTGATTAAGCGCAAAACGTTTGCCTATAACGGCCAATTCAGCATCAGTTAATTTGGAGGTTGATTTTAACAGCTGAACAAAATAGGCTACTTCGCTTTCGCTGGCGGGGCAGCCCACATTATCGCCGTAAGTATCCAGTGAAGCCCCTTTTGTCCGCACCTGGCTATCGCCCAAAACTTTTCCTTTTTCATCAAGGATCAACCAAAATGGTAAGCCGGATTTTTCACCATGAAATTTTGTTAGCGCTTCTGTAGATCCGGGATTTTCCAGGTTTTTCTTGGCGGGTTGTTCCAGTACGTCTAATGTAGCTATCACATAGTTGTTATCGATCATTTGTTTGCAGGATGGGTCGTTCAGCGAAGCTTCCATTTTTTTGCACCAGCCACACCACGAGGCATGAAATATCAGCATTACCTTTTTATGCTCTTTGGCGGCCTGCGTATAAGCTTGTTTCAATACCACATCGGCAGATGGATTAGCGTTTTGCGCGTGGCTGCTTAAGCCAACCGCCAGTGCAAGGAATAACAAAATGGTCTTTTTCATGGGGGATAAATTTATTGAGATGAATTTGTTATTAAAGTTAAAAAATTATGTATCAATATATTTAAGCTTTTTTCGGTCTCCTGATGAATGACTTGGCCATTGGCATCCATTTTAGAACGGATAAAGGAAATAACCAGCGTAGCACCATCAACAACATGGCTGTTTAACGCCCCTAACGTAAGCAGGAGCGAGGCATGTGCATGTTCGCCGCCCAGGGAGGCGGTGATGAGGGCTACCGGCTTTTCAACCAGCGAACTGCTGGATACCAGCCAATCCAGCATGTTTTTAAGCTGACCGGGCACACCAAATGCGTATTCCGGGGTGCAAATGATCACGCCATCGGCATTGGCCAGAAGTCCGCGTAAACGCGCTACAGCATCCGGAGGTGTATCATTATCCAAACCAGGGTCAAAGGGCGGTATCAGCGCCAGCTCATCGTATATGATGTAATTGATATCAGTTGGAACCTGCGTACCCAGGTATTTCAGGATATGATGGTTGGATGAGCCGGAACGCAGGCTGCCGGATATGGCAAGAAGCCGTATTCCCCTTAAATTAAGCGTAGCGGTTGTCTGAGCTTTTTTATTCATTATGGCATTCAAAGGTGCAATTCCAATTATGTTCATAAGCCGGATTTGCAATTCAAATATAGCTGTTCTTTTTATAGCGGCAGAAGATGAAGTAATAGCCATCCCCAGCTGATCGCTTAAGTTTTGTTTGTTTATTTTTCATTTTTAAAATTGCTTACAGCGATACCGGCCACAACTATAGCAACTATGCCGAATAACCGGAAAGTTTGGTTTAGCCCTATATTTACGATCAGGCTAAAAATCAGGCTTCCAAAGCCATAACCCATGAAAAGGAAGAAGGCGAACAAACCGGTGGCTGCACCTTTTTTGGGTGAAAGAGTTGTAATGATAGCCGCATATAAAGGCTGGGTTAGATCAAACCCTAAGGATAAAGTGGCGATAGCTATACAGGATATGGCCAGTGAATAATTTATACTCAGTGTTATTGCAGACAAGGCACCCACTAAAATTCCTATCGGGATAATTTTATTGCGTCCAAATTTATCGGCAAGCTTGCCAAGCATCGGCCCGAATAACAAGCCGGGTATTCCGTATCCTAATAAAGCCAGGCCGATCTCCCGTTCATGAAGGTTATAATTTTTGTAAAAGAAATAACCAGTCCAGGCGAAAACCCCGCTGTGAAACATGCCATTAAACAGCACAAACAGGTAAGTTCGCCAGCCCCGCGGTAAACAAAATATTTCTTTTGTAGACTGGTACATCATCCGGAAGCCGCCGGCATGTTTAGTGTTTCTCTGTAAAAAATGTTTAGCGTTAGCTATCAACACCAATAATATACAAGCGCCTACCGTTGCTGCTACCCAAAACATCATCTGCCAGCCTAAGCGGGCGGTTAGCAGCGCTCCCGCACTGGAGCCAAAAGCCATTCCCCCGGCCATAAATCCGAAGAGAATCCCCAAAGCGTGCCCCCGTTTGGCATAGGGGAAATTATCACCTATCCATCCAATGGTAATTGGTGCCACACCACCGGCGCCTAAACCCGTTAATAAGCGAAGTATGATCATCTGCGCGATGGAATGGCAAAAGCCCGTGCACGCGGTTAACACGATAAAACAGGTTAATGAAAACAGGATGATTGGAAAGCGGCCATATTTATCTGATAAGGGCGCGTAAACCAGGGTAACAAAGCCATATCCCAATAAATAGGCAGGCTCAATAAAACTTACGTGACGAACGGATACGTGAAACAACATGGCCAATTTGGGTAAAATCGGCGCGACCATAAATCCCTGGAAAAAGATGATGAAAGTACCCAGTGATAAAATAATGACCAGGAACATGGGTGGTGCAATAATATCTGTAACTGACGGTGGATTGGCAGTTAACGGTTGATCTGATTTCATTTTTGATATATTTTGATGAGGAGATAAGCCACAGTTTTCCATACACGTGATCTTGCATTCAGGGACGATAAAAAACGTTTTGCTTTTACCGATATAAAAGGCATGACGAAAACTGCTGAGTGTTTTTAAGGGAGAGCGATACTTGCTGATCAATAACCAGATTGCTTTATCAGACAAACAGAGGGCAATGGGAGTTCATCCAGCCTGTATTCTTCATTTTGTTTGATAAAACCCTGGGATTCAAAAAAGCTGATGAAGGGATTTTCTGCATATTCATTGATCCAGGTTGCTTGGTAGGACTTGCAAACGGATAAGCATTTATCAAATAATGATTGACAGATGGCGGGCTCAGTGTATGCCGTAAGTATACCAAAATCAGCAATCCGGATAACACGGTTCTGTACTATAGCTTTTGGCTTTTCTCCTTTGGACGTAATCCGTGCAAAGCCTGCTGGTTTATCATTGGCGTAAACTACCAGCCATTGATTAGACATGCTGTTGACTTCAACCATCAACGCCTTTTCACTAAAGTTTTCTGAAAGATAATTCTCTACTTGTTCTGGTAGGAGCAGGGACGAAAATTTTTCCCGGGCGATAGTTTGGGTGAGGTATAATAACGTATCCATGCCTTGTTGGGTAGCGATGGTAAATTTGGTTATGATTACTGAATTCATTTTGACATTTTATGGTGTCAAAACTAAAACCAATGCTACTATCGATACAGATACAGATTATGTAAAAATAACCAGTACAGTTATACTGATACAGCTTCACCTAAAAGCTCCAATGCTTTGATTTTTAGGGAAGAATATTGATCTGCGAATACAATTCTGAAATTATTTGGAAACATGCCTGAAAAAGAAAAAGTATAACCCGGCGTAAATTTAATGCCTATTCGCTCGCACTGATGGTAAAAATCATGCATATCTATATAATCGGGCATCTTTACCCATAAGTTGTAACCACCAGAAGGCGGTACAATAAATGTACCTTTAGGAAAATGCGCCGATAGAAGGTTGATGGTAAAGTGCGCATTTTTTGCCAATCGTGTTCTGAACGCGCGGATATGGCGGTCATAACTGTTTGTTTCTAATAAACGATTGACGGTTTCCTGATAGACCGGTGAAACGGTACTACCCATTGAAAATTTAATTTGCTCGGCCCGCTTCAGAAACTTGCCCGTCGATAACCAACCTAAACGGATGCCCGGGGCGAGCGTTTTGGCATATGATGAGTAGGTGATAACCAATCCGCTTTCATCATAACTTTTGAGCGTAGACGGGCGCTTACCGCTAAAGTTTAAATCGCCATAAATGTCATTTTCAATAGCGGCAATATCGTATTGCTGTATTACATTAACGAGTTCTTTTTTAAGCTCATCAGCAAGCAATAGGCCTGTAGGATTATGAAAATTGGGCGTAATGACAACCGCTTTTATTTTGTTTTTCTGGCAGGCCTTTTTTAAAAAATCGACATCAAAACCATTCACCAGATCAACCGGTACTTCGATCACCTTAAGGTTAAGTACCCTGATCACCTCCAGTATAGAAAAAACGCAGGGACTTTCTACCGCAACTATATCACCCGCATTACATACTGCCGATAGGGCAATATAAAGCGCCTGCAATGCGCCATCGGTAATCAATAATTCCTTTGGATTGATCCGTGTCTGGTACCCGGCAGCATGTTTTATAATGTTGGTCTTTAAATCTTCGGAACCATTGGTAGGATAATATCTTAGCAGGCCCGCGCCTTTTTCCCGTATCACTTGCTGCATGGTTCTCAGCAATAGTTTTTGCGATATCATCAGATCGCCAGGTGTTGCTACATTAAATTCTGCTATTTTTTTTTCGCCCCGGGATGCGGTTATGAGTTCCATATTTCTTTCAAAAATGGCATCTCTGACTACGGGATTATCTTGCAATGTGTTTTTTTGCTTTGGATTTGAAGGCGTTGCTACATAATAGCCAGACTTGGGAATGCTGGTTACTAAACCCAGTATGATTAAGTAGTCATAACCATTTTGAATAGTGCTAATGCTGGTATGATATTGTTTTTTTAAGTGGCGTACAGAAGGAAGTTTATAACCCGGCTTATAAATTCCATCGCGGATATTCTTCTCAATATCGGAAGTGAATGCCTCAAATTTATAGGTTTTCATATACTGTACTGCCTCTATTTATAAAAAGATATTCTGTATCAAAGGTAATAGTTGCTTTTTAAATGAGGCAAATAAAGGGTAAAAGTATGTGCATGGTGCTTCCCATATATAGGAGGGGGGATACAATTTGGTTGAAAATTTCCGCAAACCCCATAGGGGTTAAAGCTTTGTAGAAAAAAGTTGATTCCAATTTAGTGCCGTAGGTACTGTACTCCTGTTGCATACCTACGGCATGCTAAATACATATTTTTTGTTTTCTACAAAGCTTTTACTCCTGCGGAGTATCCTCAACTTGATGATATTTGAAGTCGGGGGCCCTACGGTATAAACTGCAAAATAAATGATGATCCCTTACCTTCGGTTGATTGTACCTGTATGTTACCCTTGTGTAGCAGCATGATCTGTTTGCATAAGCTGAGACCAATACCACTGCCGGTTTTACGGGTACTGAAGAAAGGTATAAAAATCTTATCGAGTAATTCAGGAGGCATACCTAAACCGTTGTCGGTTACTTTTACGAGGGTTTTGCTGTTGTTCTGTAACTCTCCTGATAGTATTAAGCGCGGCTCCTCGCGGTCTTTTACAGCTTCTATGGCATTTACCAGCAGGTTGATCATTACCTGCTCTATGAGGTTAATATCAGCTTGTATGGCCAGGGTAGGATCGCGCAGGATGATCTCCAGTTCGATATGTTTTTTCTCCAACGTTGGCCGCATCAGGCTGGCCAGGTTTTCGAACAGATCGCGTACCAGTATCTTATTCAAATCGAGCTTGGTGATCTTGTTAAGGCTGCGATAGCTTTCGGTAAATTTGAGCAAGCCCTCGCTGCGTCTTTTGATGGTATCGATACCCAGTTCCAGATCTTCCAGTTCGCTGCTCTGTATCGCCCCGGTGATCTCTGGACTTTGCAATCTGTTTTTTAACGTATCGGCTAAGGATGATATAGGGGCAACCGAATTCATGATCTCATGGGTCATTACGTTGAGCAATTTCGACCATGCTTTTGATTCGGTTTCATCCAGCGCCTCGCTTACGTTCTGAAAGGCTATCAGCTTATATAGTATATCATCGCTGCGCATAACACTGGCCGTGATGAGCATTTTTACCAATTGCTGGTTGCGGGTCATGGTGATGATCTTACTATCGCCGGGCTTTACTTTAATCAATTCCAGATACAAGGCCGGATCTCGTTTTTCAAGCGAGTGCACAGTTTTAAGATAGGGGATACCTATAAGGTTCTTAAAGGCCTCATTGATCCAGCTGATGTTGCCTGTTTCTTCCTCGAATGAGAGGATGCCTGTATCAACCAATTCCAGGATCTTTTGCAGATAGTGATACTGGGTTTCGCGCTCGCGGCTGATGAGTTTAAAGGTAGTATTGATATCATTGAAACCTTTACGCAGCGGTTTCAATTCATTAGGTGCCCGGCGAACGTCAAAATGCCGTGAAAAATCGCGGTAATGTATCGATTCCACAAACTGGTTTACCTCATCCTGCGCTTTTTTCTGAAAACGGATCATTTCAATAACCGCGTATACGATGAGCGGTATAAAAATTACCAGGTAAAGTGGTTTACCGCTAACAATAACAAAGGCGGCGGCAACCAGCGCCAGGAACATCAGGAATACGCGCAGCAACAGCCGCCATTCATATCGGTTAAATATCATATTTGCTTAATCTGCGGTATAGGGCTGTGCGGGTTAATCCCAATTCTTTTGCGGCCCGTGTTATATTGCCATTGTGTTTTTCAATAACCCTTAGTATGGCATTCTTCTCCAAAGTGCTCAGCTGGATATTGTCGTCATCAATAACAGTTTCAGGTGCTGTTTCCAGGATCGAAAATATCAGGTCGTCTGGCCGCAATATGTTTTCGTCGGCCATGATCACTGCCCGCTCAATGGTGTATTGCAGCTCGCGCACATTACCTGGATAATTGTATGATTTTAATTTTTGTAAAGCAGCGGCATCAAAATCTACCGAAGGTTTAAGGTATTTACCGGCATACAATTTAGCAAAGTGGCGGGCCAATATGGTAATATCTTCATTACGCCTGCGTAACGGCGGCATATTGATCTCGACGGTATTGATACGGTAGATCAAGTCCTTCCGGAAGCGATTTTCATTAGCCAGTTCCTGCATGGGTACGTTGGTAGCGCAGATTAACCTGATGTCAATATCAACAGCTTTATTAGTACCCAGGCGTGTTACCTGCCGGTTTTGCAGTACGGTAAGCAGCTTTGCCTGTTGCTGCAGGCTAATGTTACCTATCTCATCCAGGAACAGGGTACCGCCCTGCGCGTCTTCAAAACGACCGGTACGATCTTCCCGGGCATCTGTAAAAGCACCTTTTTTATGACCAAAAAGCTCACTCTCGAACAAAGTATCGGTGAGGGCACCCACATCCACTTTGATAAATGGTTTATCTGCACGCAGCGAACGCTCGTGTATGGCTTTGGCCATTAGATCTTTGCCGGTTCCGTTTTCGCCCAGCAGCAGGATATTGGCATCTGTAGGGGCAATTTTATTCACCTTGTAAAAAATATCCTGCATCACTTCCGATTCGCCCAGGATGGAAGTATCACCGGCGGTGCTTTTTACAGCGGTTTTGGTAGTTTTTACGCCCTCTTTTTTATCCAGGAGTTCTTTTATGGTGGTGATTAATTTTTCGTTGTGCCAAGGCTTCACAATAAAATCGTTGGCACCTTCTTTTAAGGAACGTACCGCCAGGTCAATATCGCCATAAGCGGTAATCATGATCACACATACATTGGGTTTCCGATCCTTTACCTTGCGTAACCAATATAAACCCTCATTACCTGTATTTATAGCGCTGTTAAAATTCATATCCAGCAACACCAGATCAACCTCATTGCGCTGCAGCAACCAGTTTAAATTTTCCGGGTTTTTCTCGGTAATTACTTCCTGAGCCTCTGTTTTTAGTAAAAGCTTAACAGCGGTAAGCACGTCCGGATCGTCGTCGACAATTAAAATAGTAGCCTTTTTTAGTATCATGTTTTTGCGTTGTTCATTAGTTCACGGATTCAATTGTTCATTGTGCCGTTGCTTATATTGACAAATATAACAGACTATTGCTACCAACGAACTAATGAGCCAATGAACTACTGAACTAAATTGCTTAAATTTCATACCAGTTATTATAATACAAGTATTAAACTGTAAATCAATAATGAAGGATTACGGCAAAATCAACCCACTGTATCATAACCGGACACTTGCTGTAACAGAAGCGTACGCTTTAATTGGCTATTTACTGTTTAATGAACTGAATTACAGTAATTTAATTTGTGGCATATCTTTTTGTTATGACTTATCAAAATATAATAAACTACAGTGGACAGAAAAATTGAAAAGAAGACCTGGAACAATAAGCGAATACTCACAATTGCGGGCATAACAGGCCTTGCTTTATTGATAGGAGGGGTTATTTATGGTACATCGGGTAAAAGTAAGCTTGATGTAGATACCGAACGTATAACTATTAGTACCATTACCAAAGGCCCATTTCAGGAATTTATTCCGGTTAATGGGGTAGTGATGCCGCTAACCACCATATATCTTGATGCAACAGAAGGCGGGGTAGTAGAACAGAAATATGTTGAAGACGGTGCTAACTTGAAAAAGGGCGATCCAATTTTAAAACTTTCCAATACCGATCTGGAACTGAGTCTGGCTAACCAGGAAACTGCTGTATATGCCGAGCAAACCCAGATGCAGATATCGCATAATAACGCTCAGCAAAATACTATTACTAAGCTAAATACTATGGCTGATGTAGAGAACGCCTACAAAGAAGCCGAAAGGGTATATAAGCTGGACAAACATCTTTACGATCAAAAAGCTATCGGTTTGCAACAATATCAATCTGATAAAAACATGTACGATTATCAGGTTAACCGTTATAAATTAGCCAAGAAAATATTATCGCAGGATACGGCACTGGTTAAACAACAGGCATCGCAATCACAGGAACAATATGCGCACATGAAAACCACATTGGAGCTGATGCGTAAAAAAGTAGCAAGCCTTACTTTAAGAGCCCCTGTTGATGGTCAGCTCACCTCTATGGATGCGGAAGTTGGTCAGAATAAGAAGCAAGGTGAGCACCTGGGACAGATTGATGTTCAGTCGGGATTTAAGGCAAGGGTTGATATTGACGAGCATTACCTTTCACGTGTGTATACCGGTTTAAAAGGTGATTTTCAGTTTGCTGATAAAACTTATAATCTGGTGATCAAAAAGGTTTTTACCACCATAACTGCCGGCAGGTTCCAGGTTGATATGCAATTTGTAGGTACAGTGCCAAAAGGTATCAGGAAAGGCCAAACACTACAGGTAAGACTGGCTTTAAGCGATGAGACCACAGCTGTATTATTACCTAAAGGTGGCTTTTACCAGCAAACCGGCGGTAACTGGATATTTAAAGTAAGTGAGGACGGTACAAAAGCATATAAGGTAGATATACACCTTGACAGACAAAGCCCGGATTACTTTGTGGTAACCGATGGCCTGAAACCTGGCGATAAGGTAATTACCTCAAGCTATGAAACTTATGGCGATATACAAGAGCTGGTATTGAAAAAATAAATAGGTATAACTGCAACGAAAAGCAGTTCAAAAACATCATATATAAAACTAATTAACTTAACGAAACATAAAAAAATAAATCTATCTGCCATGTGGCAGAAATGATGCAGGAGGCACCAATGATAAAAATTACTAATCTTGAGAAATTCTACCGTACCGAAGAGGTAGAGACCATAGCTTTAAATAAGCTATCGATTGAAATTGCTACCGGCGAATTTGTGGCCATTATGGGTCCATCCGGTTGCGGTAAATCAACATTGCTTAATATTTTAGGCATGTTGGATGATCCGGATGCTGGCAGCTATATTTTTAACGATATCGAGGTAGCTCATTTTACTGAACGTAAACGTGCCGACCTACGCAAACACAATATTGGCTTTGTATTCCAGAGCTTTAACCTGATCGACGAATTAACCGTATTTGAAAACGTTGAACTGCCATTAATATACACCGGCGTGGCATCGGCCGATAGGGTAAAAAGGGTGGAAGAGGTGTTGGATAAAATGCAGATCATGCATCGTCGCAATCACTATCCGCAGCAGTTATCAGGTGGTCAGCAACAGCGTGTGGCTATTGCCCGCGCGGTAGTTAACAAGCCTAAATTAATACTAGCGGATGAGCCCACCGGTAACCTGGACAGCAGCAACGGTAACGATGTAATGGAACTGCTTACCGATCTTAACGAACAGGGAACCACCATTATCATGGTTACACACTCTGAGCACGATGCCCGTTATAGCCACCGTATCATTCGCCTGCTTGACGGTCAAAGCGTTATGGAAAACATAATGGTTTAAGCCAAGCCTTATCACAAGCCTAAAAATAGTTTATATAAGTTAGTAAGTGCCTCGCTTCCCTTCCCCTAATGGGGAGGGGATAGCCTGAGTTTTATGTTTTGATTCCACAGGGATAGTTCAAAATATCCTTCAATTTTTAAGAAAGCATGAAATAAGCCTTTGGTTTTTAAGAAGATAGGGAAATGGTGTTTTATAATGGTAAATATTTAACGCTTAAGTAAATGATCAAAAATTATATAAAAACAGCTTTCCGCGGTCTTCAAAAAAACAAAGGGTTTACTGCTATTAATATCCTGGGCTTAGCTTTAGGATTGGCAACCTGCCTGCTCATCATATTATACGTAATTGATGAATTGAGCTACGACCGGTATAACACCCAGGCCAGCAGAATTTTCCGGGTAAATGAAGATCTTAAACTGGGCGACAACAGCGTACAATATGCTGTATGTATGCCGCCCCTGGCCAAAACCCTAAAAGCAGAATATCCCTACGTTGAAAATGCTGTCCGCTTAAAGAATGCCGGTAGTTGGCACGTTAAAAAAGGCAATTCCACTATACTGGAGAATAGACTGGCTTATGCCGATCCTTCATTGTTTGCTATTTTTACCTTACCGATGATCAACGGAAGCCCGTCATCGGCCCTTACCGAACCCAACAGCGTTGTAATTACCGAAACTACAGCCAAAAAATATTTTAACAGCATTAATGTTGTAGGCCAAACACTGCTGTTAAATGATAATACCCCGTTTAAAGTTACCGGTGTAATTCGTGATGTACCGAAGCAGTCGCATTTTAATTTTGATTTCTTCATTTCCATGTCTACCTGGCCAGATAGTCGTTCCAATGAATGGTTGCGAAGCGACTATAATACTTATGTTTTATTAAAAGACCGTACCGACGCCAAAAAATTGGAAGCCAGTTTTCCGGCATTATTAAAGAAATTCAGTGGCGCCCAAATGCAGGCTCAGGTAAATATGAGCATTGAAGCTTTTGAAAAAAGTGGTAGTTTTTTCAAAATGAACCTCATTCCCTTGACTGATATTCACCTAAAATCTAATCTGAGCGGTGAGTTAAGTCCAAATAGCACTACGCAATACATCTATATATTTTCGGCAATAGCCATTTTTATTCTTTTAATAGCCTGTGTAAACTTCATGAATCTTTCTACCGCGCGTTCGTCAAACCGGGCACGTGAGGTTGGGGTGCGTAAAGTTTTAGGCTCTGATCGTAAACAGTTAATCGCCCAGTTTTTAACCGAATCGGTACTGGTTACATTTGTAGCAACCCTGTTAGCGTTCGTAGCGGCTTTGTTTTTATTGCCGGTGTTCAATCAGTTATCAGGTAAAGAATTGCTCATTAACGGCCAGTCGTTGGTGTGGATAGTTCCGTCGTTATTACTCATCTCTTTAATTGTAGGTGGAATTGCAGGCTCATATCCTGCTTTTTACCTGTCGGCATTTCAACCGGTTGAAGTTTTAAAAGGCAAATTAGCTACTGGGTTTAAAGGCAGCGGGCTCAGGAGTTTTCTGGTGGTATTTCAATTCTCCATATCTATTTTTCTGATCATTGGTACGTTGGTGATCTATAACCAGCTGAATTACATTCAAACAAAAAACCTAGGCTACAACCGTAACCAGGTACTCATTGTTCAAAACGTTTTTGAGCTTAACCGGCAGGCCAAAACGTTTAAACAGGAGGTAAAAGAAATTCCAGGTGTTATTAATGCTACTATGACAGGCTTTCTGCCTACTTCCAACTGGAAAAACACCTCGATCTATTATAAAGATGCCACCCTTGATCAAAAAAAATCGCTATTCCCGCAAAGCTGGGAAATTGATGAAGATTATGTAAAAACACTCGACATGAAGATGGTGGCAGGACGCAGCTTCTCCAAGGATATGCCTACCGATTCTAACGGCATTATACTGAATGAGTCGGCCGCTAAGTTTCTGGGGCTTAATGATGGGATAAACAAAACCCTGTATAGAAGCCAGGGGGGCAAACATTCGTTAGATAATGTAAAGCAATATCATATAGTTGGGATAGTAAAGGATTTTAATTTCAATTCCCTGCGCGAAAGCGTTAGCCCGGTTGTGATGACGCTTGCCGAAAATACTGGGGCCTTAAGTATCAGGGTGGATACCAAAAACCTGCCGGCGTTGCTATCTCAAATAAAAGACAGATGGAAGGAATTATCCCCTAATGTTCAGATCAATTACTCGTTTATGGATCAGGAGTTTGATGCTTCGTACCGTATGGAGCGGCGTACCGGGCAAATATTTATCGTATTTACCTCGTTGGCTATAATCATTGCCTGTTTGGGCTTATTCGGCCTGGCCGCGTATGCTGCCGAGCAGCGCACCAAAGAAATAGGGATACGCAAGGTATTGGGCGCCAGTGTATCGGCTATTGCAGGCATGCTGTCTAAAGATTTTATTAAGCTCGTATTCATTTCTATTGTAATAGCCTCGCCCATAGCGTGGTACCTGATGAATAAATGGTTACAGGAGTTTGCTTACAGAATAAATATTCAATGGTGGGTTTTGGTACTGGCTGGTGTAGCGGCTTTACATATCGCTGTTGTTACCGTAAGTTTTCAATCGATCAAAGCTGCAATTGCCAATCCGGTTGAGAGCTTGAAAAATGAATAAAGGAACTGGAAGCGATTTAGCGTTTAAAATTTGAATTTCAATTATTATGATCAAAAATTTTATAAAAATAGCCTGGCGTAATCTTATTACCAATAAACTTTTCACCTCGCTTAATATGGTGGGATTGGCCATTGGTATGTGCGTTTGTATAACACTGTTTGCCTGCATTTCTTACGAGTTGAGTTTTGACCGTATGTATAAAAATGCTAAAAACATTTACCGGGTAAATATGAAAACAACTGCTCAATATAACTATAAGGTTTGGGCAGAGTTACCCAACTCCGTCGGCCCGGCTATAGTTCAAAACATTCCACAGGTTAAAAGTATGGCCAGGTTGGTTAAACATGATTTTGGCGCGTCGGTATCACTGAAAACAGGGGATAAAAATTTTGCCGAAAAAGGTTTATACCTGGCCGATTCAACGGTATTTAACCTCTTTGATATGAAGTTTGTTGAGGGTAATGCGCAAAACGCTTTTGCCCAGCCAAAATCTATTGTGCTTTCACAATCGGCCAAACAAAGGTTGTATGGGTCTGAGCCAGCCTTCGGAAAGGTCATTTATGTAGATAATAGTGATACATTGCATGTATCTGGCGTTTACACCGATTTGCCCGCTAATAGCACCATCGATTGTGATATGATCTATAATATTAAGGATTCATGGATGGGAAAAAATGTATACTGGAGCAATGCCAGTTACGAAACCTATTGCCTGCTGCAACCCGGCGCTAATGTTGCCAAGGTGCAGGCATCTGCCACCGGGCTTATTGATAAGAATGTAAAAAAGGAAAATAAATATTTTACCAATTTTATATTCCAGCCTTTGGCCGATATCCATCTTTATTCGGCAGATATAAGGGATGGTTACTCCGGCAGGATAGGCAGTATCAGTACCGTAAAATCGCTGATATTTTTATCACTGCTGGTATTGATAATTGCCTGTATCAACTACATGAACCTGGCTACCGCCCGCTCGCAAAAACGTGCAAAAGGAATAGGTGTTAATAAAGTTTTAGGGGCTGATAAGCGTCACTTACTGCTGCTCTTTTATACCGAAACTGCCTTGCTCTCGCTTATGGCTATCATCGTAGGCTATTTGCTTGCTTTGGTTGTAAAACCCTGGTTCCAAAACATTACCGGTATTGAATTGAGTTCATCGGCATTTTTAGAGCCACAGATTTTGTTGGGTTTGGTTGCAACCTGGGGTTTTGTAACGTTGGTAGCCGGCAGCTATCCCGCGTTTTCGCTGTCGCGCATTTCGCCGTTGGTGCTCATGAACAAATTGAAATTGAAAAACTCCTTTGCCGATCTTATCCGCAGGGGGCTGGTGGTATTTCAGTTCGCGTCATCTATTATTTTAATCATTTCGGTTATTGTTATACTTCAACAGATCCGGTATATCAGGAGCCGGGATCTTGGTTATAATCCAAACGGTATTATCGCCATTAATGTAAAATCGGCCCAAAATCAACAACAACTCACGGCATTCATGAATGATTTGAGAGGCATGGCCGCTGTTGAAAGCTTTTCGGCTGTTCAGTCTGTTCCAGGCGATGTAGAAAGTGGCCGAAGTGTTCGCAAACTGATTACCGACAAGGAAGGCCTGCCTGTAAAAACCTGCCATACCGATGGTTCCATAGTGAAAACTATGCAATTAAAACTGCTTGCGGGCAGCTCACTTCCGCAAACATTAGCCGAAGGAGATACCTCTTGTTATGTGCTGATCAATGAAGCTGTTATGAAATATCTTGGCTTCAAATCGCCGCAGGATGCTGTTGGAAAACCGATAGATACGGAGATGTTAGATAAATCTATCATCAGTGGTGTGGTAAAGGACTTCAATTATCAATCACTTAAAGCCGAGATAGGAGGCTATGTATATTACGAAATGAATAAAGCACCAGAATCATTAAGAACACTGCTTATCAGGTATAATACCAAAGATCTGCCGCGTTTTATGCAGCAGTTACAGGGTAGTTTTAAAACCAATATGCCTAATTCAAGCTTTGATTACGAATTTCTGGACAGCCATATTCAAAACTTATATGTTTCTGAACAGCACACCGCCCAAACCGTAACGGTATTTTCATTACTGGCCATATTGGTAGCTTGTCTTGGTTTGTTTGGATTAGCTGCATTTATTGCGGAGCAACGGACAAAGGAGATCGGTATCCGCAAAGTACTTGGAGCAAGCGTATCTGGAATTACCAGCTTATTAACCAAAGATTTTTTAAAACCGGTATTAATATCATTTTTAATAGCCTCGCCCATAGCCTGGTACCTGATGAATAAATGGCTGCAGGATTTTGCTTATCGCATCAATATCCAGTGGTGGGTTTTGGTACTGGCTGGTTTAACTGCCTTGTTTATCGCGGTTATTACCATCAGTTTTCAATCGATCAAGGCCGCGGTTGCTAATCCTGTTGATAGCCTCAAAAACGAATAGAATAGTAGATTTAAGTTAAAACCCATGTTAAGAAATTACTTTAAAATAGCCTGGCGAAGTTTAGTGAAGAATAAACTATACTCGGCTATTAATATTGGTGGATTAGGCGCGGGGATGGCCGTAAGCTTCATACTGCTGATATATGTATACAATGAAGTTACGTTTGACAGTTTTCACGAGAAGAAGGACAGGATATACAAGGTAATGAAAAATCAGCCGATCGATAACGGAATCGGTACCGGCGATGCAACACCCGTACAGCTTGCCGGCGTATTACAAAAAGATTACCCGGAAATAGAAACCACCGCACGTACCAATTGGGCTTACGATCAATTGTTTAACTATAACAATAAGCCGCTCAAGTTTAACGTGATGTCGGCCGATGCTTCTTACCTGGATATATTTACGCTTAATTTTGTGAAGGGTAACAAGCGGGATGCATTTAAAGATATATCGTCGGTGATTATGACCGAATCGGCCGTGAAAGCTCTGTTTGGCGATAAAGACCCGATGGGGCAAACGGTAAAGTTAAATGGCACCCAACTGGTAAAAGTGAGCGCGGTAATAAAAGACCTGCCTCAAAATTCAACCTTCCGGTTTAAAGCGCTTATATCCTGGAAACTTTTTGAAAATACACAACCCTGGGTCAAAAATTCAGGCTGGGGAAATTATTCCTTTATGACCTATGTACTGGTTAAACCGGGTGTAGATGCTGATGCACTCAGCGGTAAAATAAAAAACCTTGTAGCCCGCTATAATGCAGATAATAAGGAGAATAAATTGTTTTTATTCCCCTTTACTAGCTGGCATTTGCATAGCGATTTCAAGAATGGGGTAAATACCGGCGGCAGTATTGAATATGTACGCCTCTTTTTGCTATTAGCCATAGGGATCTTACTGATAGCCTGCATCAATTTCATGAATCTTTCAACCGCACGCTCTGAACGCCGCTCGCGCGAAGTGGGTATCCGCAAAGTTGTGGGGGCAAGACGCGCCGCTATCATACAGCAATTTTTAGGCGAATCCATACTTACAGCTTTCCTTGCTTTTGTATTCGCGCTTTTGCTGATGTCGGCTCTATTACCATCGTTCAATGAACTTATCGGCAGGCAGTTAACTATACCGTACACTAATTACTGGGCATGGATTGCAGCCATAGCCGTAACCCTGGTAACTGGCTTGCTGGCAGGTAGTTATCCGGCTCTGTTTTTGTCGTCATTTAAACCTGTAAAAGTACTAAAAGGTGTAAATAGTACCGGCAAAACAATATGGCACACCCGGCAGATATTGGTGATAACACAATTTGTATTTGCTACCTGTTTGATCATTTCAAGCATACTGATCTATAAGCAGATCAGCTTTATCAAAAACAGGCCGGTTGGCTATTTACAGCAGGGGCTGGTAGAGTTTGACCTGGAAGGTAATATGATCAAACAGTTTGATAACTTCAGGAGAGATGCCATCAGTTCGGGTGCAATAACAGATGCCGCGGCTACATCGGGTAGTATTGCCCACACTAATGGCAATACCTGGGGCGTAACATGGCCCGGACAGCTTGCCGGCGAGGATAAGATACCTATTGACCAGATAGCTGTATCCTATCATTTTACATCAACCTTTGGCTTGCATGTTTTACAGGGAAGGGATTTTGATGAAAGCCGCACTGGCGATACATCAACGCTAATGCTTAACGAAGCGGCTGTGAAAATGATGCGGTTAAAACAGCCATTAGGCCAAATTGTAAAATGGCAGGGAAAACAATGCACGGTAATAGGCGTGGTTAAAAATTTTGTTTGGGCATCACCTTATGAACCGGTAAAACCCGTAATCATTGGGTTTGATAAAAGCTGGGCTGGGCAAGTGGGTATGCGTTTAAACCCCAAGGCTCCTGTATCACAAAGTCTTGCAAAACTGGAAGCGATATATAAAAAATATAATCCAGAGTACCCATTTCAATACAAATTTGTTGACGAAAGCTTTAATGGGAAATTTCAGACGGAAAAATTACTGGGCACGCTATCAACTTCGTTCACCATACTGGCTATCGTGATATCGTGTTTAGGTTTGTTCGGACTTGCATCATTCGCAGCCGAACAGCGTAAGAAGGAAATAAGTATCCGCAAGGTGTTAGGCGCGAGTATCAGCCACCTTTGGTTCAGTCTGTCAAAAGAATTCCTTCAATTGGTTATTATTTCGTTTGTGATTGGTTCGGCTATCAGCTGGTATTACATGAATCGCTGGTTGGCCCATTATACTTACCGCACAGATGTAAGCTGGTGGGTATTTATAGCCACCATAAGTATAAGCATAGTTGTGTGTATGCTTACAGTAAGCTGGCAGGCTATAAAAGCAGCTTTGAGCAACCCGGTGAAAAGCTTGAAGAATGAGTAGAGGGGCTAAAAGCAGAAAGCTATTTAGAATTTATTTTTTAGATAAATAGAGTTTAGAAATTAGAATTTCAATCATTATGATCAAGAACTTCATAAAAATAGCCTGGCGGAATTTATTACGCCATAAATCATTTTCGCTGATAAACATAGCTGGTTTGGCGATTGGCATGGCAAGTGCTGCCCTCATTTTATTTTGGATCCAGAATGAAGTGAGCTACGATCAGTTCCACGCCAATAAATCGCGATTGTATCTGGCTTATAACCGTGCGGTTTTTGATGGTAAACTTTGGTGCTGGCCAACCACACCTAAGGTAATGGCTAAAACCCTAAAGCAGGAATATCCGGGGGTAGAAGATGTGGCCAGAACTACATCAGCTAACTTTTTGTTTACCGTAGGCGATAAACACTTAAATGTTCCTGGTTATTTTACTGATCCGGGTTTCCTGACCATGTTTAGCTTTCCTTTGTTAAAAGGTAATTCAAAAACGGCGCTAAATACAATAAGTTCTATCGTGATCACTGAGCAGCTTTCCAAAAAACTGTTTGGCAATGAGAATGCCATCGGCAAAACAGTTAGAATTGATAGTGTTGACAATTTTACGGTTACCGCCGTTATGAAAGCACTGCCCAATAATACTCGTTTTAATTTTGAATACCTGATACCCTGGAGCTACCTGATAAAAACAGAGCATGAGGATGAGAAAAATTGGGGTAACAATTCAGTACAAACCTGGGTGCTGACTAAGCCTAATGTTACTGAAACAGCATTGAATAAACAGGTTTTAAATATCACCAGATCACACTCCGACCAAAAAGACGATGATGTATTTATGCATCCAGCCAGCAAATGGCGGTTATACTCAGAATTTGAAAATGGCAAAGTGGTTGGTGGCCGTATCAATACGGTAAAGTTATTTGGGGTGATAGCCATGTTTATTTTACTCATTGCTTGCATTAACTTCATGAATTTGAGTACGGCACGCAGTGAGCGGCGGGCCCGGGAAGTAGGTATACGGAAAGTGGTTGGCGCTCAAAAAGGTTCGCTCATAGGCCAGTTCCTTGGCGAATCTATATTACTGGCCTTTATTGCCGGTATAGTAGCCCTCATTATAGTACAGATCAGCATTTCTGGTTTTAATCAATTAACAGATAAACAGCTGTTTATACCATTTGGCAATATTAGCTTTTGGCTTGTGTTTCTAATGTTTGTAGTGCTAACCGGTTCTATAGCGGGCAGTTATCCCGCTTTCTATTTATCATCATTTAGGCCGGTAAGTGTTTTAAAAGGCACGTTTAAGGCGGCCAACGCTTTAGTTACCCCGCGTAAACTACTGGTAGTTATACAGTTTACTTTTGCTATTGTGCTTATCATTTGTACCATTATTGTGCGTAACCAAATGCAGTATGCGCAGGATAGAGAATTAGGTTATAAAAAGGATAATCTGGTTTATACGATGATGATGGGTAGTATTGAAAAGAACTACAAATTGATCAGGAGCGACCTAATTAGCAGTGGGGCTGCTATGTCGGTAACCAAAACAAGTTCGCCTATTACGCAGCGCTGGAGTGACAGCTGGGGCTATGACTGGAAAGGAAAGGATCAGAGTCAGAAAATTGACTTTATTGTTTACAATACCGATGGCGATTTTGCGAAGACAATAGGTTTAAAAATTGTAGCAGGTCGGGATATTGATGTTGCTACTTATCCAACCGACTCAACAGCAATGGTGCTGAATGAAGCAGCCGCCAAGGTTATGGGATTTAAAAATCCAATAGGTCAGATCGTGAAAAACGGCGATAACCGTAATTGGCATATTATCGGTGTGGTCAAAGATTTTATCATCGAATCGCCGTATGAACCTGTTAGGCCAATGCTTGTACAGGGCCCAAAATCATGGTTTAATGTGATACACTATAAATTAAACCCAGCAAATAGTACTGCCGAAAACCTGAAACGTGCCGAAGGCGTGTTTAAAAAATACAATTCAGAATATCCCTTTGAGTATCATTTTGCCGACGATGAGTATGCCCGTAAGTTTAACGACGAAAAGCGAACAGGTACGTTGGCAACCTTATTTGCTGGCCTAACCATATTTATATCGTGCCTTGGTTTATTTGGCTTAGCGGCTTATATGGCCCAAAATCGTCAAAAGGAGATCAGTGTTCGCAAAGTTTTAGGCGCATCAGTTTCTAGTTTGACCACCTTGTTATCTAAAGATTTTTTAACGCTTGTGATCATTTCGTTTTTGATAGCATCACCCATAGCGTGGTATGGCATGCATGTTTGGTTACAAAACTATACCTACCGTATAAATATCCAGGTTTGGGTATTTATAGCTGCAGGTTTACTAACAATAATCATTGCTTTGGCAACAGTTAGTTTTCAATCAATAAAGGCCGCGTTGACTAACCCGATAAAAAGTTTAAGAAGCGAATAGGGGGAGTTGTGCTTTGAATTGTATGTTTTGTAGATAACGCATTTTAGAAAAGTGGGATTGAGTTTTAGTAAAGAATATTTTAATATTTCAAGATCATGCTAAAAAATTATATCAAAACTGCCATTCGCGGTCTGCGAAAAAATATTGGCTTCACCGCTATTAATATTTTAGGCTTGTCTGTTGGTTTAGCCACCTGTTTGCTGATTGTTTTTTATGTGATTGATGAGCTGAGCTACGATAGATTCAATAAAAAGGCCGACCGCATAGTACGCGTGAATTTTGAAATAAAATTTGGTGGTAATAATTCCATATATGCCCAAACCATGGCTCCTTTGGCCCAGGTTTTAAAAAGCGAATTTCCTGATGTTGAAAATACGGTGCGATTTCAGGCAAGAGGAGGCGTGCGCGTAAAAAAAGATAATCAGAACATCCAGGAAAACATGATGATCTATAGCGATCCTGGCTTGTTTGATATTTTTACCCTACCCATGATCAATGGAAATCCGACAACTGCATTAGTGGAACCCAATAGTGCCGTAATTACAGAAAGTGTAGCTAAAAAGTATTTTAACAGCACCGATGTAGTTGGTAAAACATTGCTATTTAATGATAAGGATAATTATAAAATTACTGGCGTTATCAAAGACATTCCTAAACAATCACATTTTAATTACGACTTTTTTCTTTCCATGTCATCATTCCCTGAAAGCAGAGAAACAACCTGGTTAAGCAATAACTTTAACACTTATGTTTTACTAAAACCTGGGGCTGATTATAAAAGACTGAATGCTCAACTCCCGGCTTTTTTGCGCAGGCATGTCAATATCGAGTTGCAAAGCATGGTACACTTAACCATCGATGAGTTTGAAAAGGCAGGTAATTATTTTAAAATGAGTTTAATACCTCTTAAAGATATCCACTTGCACTCTAACCGGATAGGCGAGTTGGGGCGCAATGGGAGCATCCAGTATGTATATATACTTTCGGCAATTGCTTTGTTTATTCTGCTCATAGCCTGTGTCAATTTTATGAATCTTTCTACCGCGCGTTCCTCCAACCGGGCACGTGAAGTTGGGGTGCGTAAAGTTTTGGGCTCGGGGCGTGGTTCATTGGTCACTCAATTCTTAACAGAGTCAATTTTAGTAACATTTGTATCTACGCTTATTGCCGTGGCGCTAGCATGGGTTATGCTGCCTTTCTTTAATCAAATGGCTAATAAGGAACTGGCTATAACCTCGCAATCAATGTTTTGGCTACTGCCGGTTATCGTAGCTATATCATTAACTATAGGGGCTTTAGCTGGTTTTTACCCGGCTTTTTTCCTTTCAGCGTTTCAGCCCGTTGATGTGCTTAAAGGTAAATTGTCAGCCGGTTTTAAAGGTGGCAGGCTCCGGAGTTTCCTGGTAGTTTTCCAGTTTTCTATATCCATTATCCTGATCATCGGTACACTGGTTATTTATAATCAGCTTAACTATATACAGCATAAAAACCTGGGATATGATCGTAACCAGGTAGTCATTGTAAAAAACATAGGCGCAATGGGTAACCAGG
The DNA here is from genome assembly GCF_052045695.1 of Mucilaginibacter sp. 22184. NCBI lineage: Bacteria > Pseudomonadati > Bacteroidota > Sphingobacteriia > Sphingobacteriales > Sphingobacteriaceae > Mucilaginibacter > Mucilaginibacter sp. 22184. The sequence continues at coordinate 316,604 of NZ_JBQEPI010000005.1, read as the reverse complement.
CGAAAATTTTCAAACAGGAGATCAAACAGTTATCGGGTGTAGTTAATGCTACCATGACCGGATATTTACCAACTGCCGATGACAGAAATACCTCGGCCTTGTTCCAGGATCCTACTCTCGACCAAAAGCGGGCCATTTTACCTCAGATATGGTCGGTTGATGAGGATTATATCAATACTCTTGGTATTAAACTGATCAATGGCCGTAACTTTTCTGCAGATATGCTAACCGATTCTTCTTCCATGATCATCAATGAAACAGCCGCACGTTTACTCGGACTTACTTCACCCTTAAACAAGCCAATTTACCGGCCTATGGATAGTTCTGGTAAAAACATCAAAAAATTTAATATCATCGGTGTTATTAAGGATTTCCATTTCAGCTCCTTACGGGATAATATTTCGCCGGTTACTTTGTTTCTGGAAGAAGACCGTGGCGCTTTAAGTATACGGGTACAAACACAAAATCTGCCAACTTTGCTCGCTCAGATAAAAACCAAATGGGAATCATTGGTTCCTAATCAGCATTTTGCTTATTCCTTTATGGATCAGGATTTTGAAGCCACTTATCGGTCAGAAGAACGTGTTGGAAAAATATTTGTGGTTTTTACCTCGCTGGCTATTGCTATTGCTTGCTTAGGCTTATTTGGCTTAGCCGCATATGCCGCAGAACAGCGTACCAAAGAGATTGGCATACGCAAGGTATTAGGAGCTGATGTTACCGTTATAGTAACCATGCTTACTAAAGATTTTATTAAACTGGTATTTATAGCCATACTCATCTCATCGCCATTGGCCTGGTACTTTATGCACAAATGGTTACAAGGTTTTGCCTATCGGGTTAACTTTCAATGGTGGATAGTACTATTAGCCGGCACAGGTGCTATTGTGATTGCCTTCTTAACCATCAGCTTCCAGTCTATTAAATCGGCATTGGCTAACCCTGTAAAAAGCTTAAAAAGCGAATAACCACAGAAGAAAATCATTTATAAGATATATTTTTAACGGGATGCAACCATAATCTTCGGATATTGGTCTTATGTGTACAAACTAAACAATCATGAAAAAATATTTACTGTTATTACTTATCTCCGGCCAAAGTTGGATTGCCTTTGCACAACGTGATGGACAGGCTCCTTATATGACCAAATTATTAAAAGAATCTGCCATCAGATCGGTTGTGGTAAAAACATCGGGCGGCAGTATTACAGTGAGTGGTGCCGGAAATGGGGATCCGCGGGTTGAAGTATATATCAGCGGTAATAATGGTATCGGCAATATTTCGAATGATGAAATAAAAAAGCGCTTAGAGAATTATGTACTGGATATAACCGTTAACAACGGCGAGGTGCAGGCTATAGCCAAAGGCAAAAGCAAGGGCCTTTTTAACTGGAATAATTCGCTGAACATATCGTTTAAAGTTTTTGTACCAAAGCAAGTAACTACTGATCTGAATACCAGCGGAGGCAGTATCCATCTGGACAATTTAACCGGTAAACAAACTTTTGAAACCAGTGGTGGCAGTTTGCACATGGATAGGCTAACGGGCGCTATTCGAGGCAGAACATCAGGCGGCAGTATTCATGTAAGTAATTCAGGTCAGGATATTGATCTGTCAACCAGCGGAGGGAGCATCACTGCTGCTAATTGCATTGGGCATATCAGGTTGGAAACTTCCGGAGGGTCATTACAACTGGAAGGACTTCAGGGTAATATAGATGCAACCACAAGCGGTGGCAGTATTCGTGGTAACAGCATTAACGGCGAGCTGATAACAGGTACAAGCGGCGGCAGTATTAATCTTACCCAATTATCATGTGCACTGGAAGCTTCAACCAGTTCGGGTAGTTTTCATGCGCAATTTAACAGCGTAGGTAAATATGTTAAAATAGATGTAAGCTCAGGGCATATTGACCTGGATCTGCCGTCAAAACAAGGTGTAGATCTTGACCTACGAGGCGACAAGGTAGAAACTAATTTTACAGGAAATTTTGAGGGTACCAAAGAAAAGGAAAAGGTTCAGGGTAAACTCAATGGGGGAGGCGCACTGGTGCAGGTAAGAGGGAACGGTCGTGTTAATTTGAATGTGAACTAGTTAGCTATTAATCATATATAAAAGCCTGTTGGGGAATTAGCCTGACGGGCTTTTTGCTTTTTACTGTATCATAACCGGACACCAACTGTTACGCCTGCGAACAGTTAGGATATCAATTTAAATGTAATTTGCTGTTTATTAATATTTTACATAATTGGTACATATTTTAACCTTCCTTTTATAAGAATAGTTGGGGAGGATGTCTGGTTTTAAAATTTAATAATTACAAGCATGTTAAAGAATTATTTACGCAGTGCCATACGCAATGTAACACGACATAAATTTATTTCGTTCATCAATATTTTTGGATTAACTATTGGTTTAACCTGCTGTATGCTTATCCTGATTTATATCGTAAATGAACTGAGTTATGATAAGTATAACACCAACGCCAAAGATGTTTATAGGGTAACCCGAAGTTTCAACACCGCAGACGGGGTTCAAACCCTTTTCCTGGGATCGATAGCTCCGCCATTTGCTCCCTTATTAAAGAATGAATTTCCTGACATTAAGAAAATAACCCGGCTGCGTGGAAATGGTGTCGTTTCCATGCGTTATAAGGATAAATTGCTTAATGAAAACGGGTCATATTTTGCCGATGAAAATTTTGTAGACGTTTTTACTGTAAAAACTATCCAGGGTGATCCAAAAACCGCTCTTTCTGATCCGTTTACGGTAATGATGACCGAAGACATGGCCCGTAAATATTTTGGTAACGAGGATCCGATGAATAAGGAGATCAGGCTGGCTAATCAATTCAATTTTAAGGTTACCGGTATTTATAAACCATTTCCGGCTAATGCGCACCTGCATCCCGAAATGCTTTTATCATTTATTACTTTAAAAGATAGTACGCTGTATGGTGATAAACAGCTACATACCAATTGGGGCAATAATGATTTTTATACTTATATGCTTTTACCGCCTAATTATAATGTGGAGCATATGGAATCATTATTCCCTGGCTTTTTAGATAAATATGTTCATTTCCCAGGTCAGCCAGGCAACTACCAGGAATCAAAAAACAGCAAACTGCATATTCAAAAGTTACTGGATATACACCTGCATTCGCACCTGGATTCTGAAATAGAAAGCAATGGCGATATTAAACGGGTTTATATATTTTCGGCAATTGCTTTGTTTATCTTACTGATAGCCTGTATTAATTATATGAACCTTTCAACCGCGCGTTCGGCATTAAGAGCTCGTGAAATTGGTATCAGAAAAGTGATTGGTGCACAACGGAAAGAAATAATTACCCAGTTTTTAAGCGAATCGGTATTGATCACTTTCTTTTCGCTGGTACTGGCATTAGTACTTACCTGGTTATTGATACCGTTTATCAATAGTTTATCAAAGCTTGGCTTAAGTTTCAGCAGTTTATATCAGCCCGGATTATTATTGGCTATATTCATATTGCCATTTTTTATAGGCATCCTCAGCGGAATTTATCCTGCCCTCTTCATGTCGTCATTCAAGCCTGTAAAGGTTTTGAAGGGAATATTGAAAGTAGGCTCCGGTGGTGTATCATTTCGCAAAGTTTTGGTGGTAGTACAATTTTCTGTTTCTATTGTGCTTATAGTTGCTACCACTATCGTATTTCAACAGTTGAGGTATATTCAGCAAAAATCATTGGGGTTTGATAAAGAGCATGTGCTCACCATGGCCAACCCGTTCAGCAATAGCCAGTTCGAAACGTTTAAAAATGAGGTAACTAAAAATGCCGGGGTTAAAGAGCTGGCACGCTCATCACGCATTCCATCTGGCAGGTTATTGGATGATCAGGGAATATCTGTTTTTGAAGGAAGTAAATCTCAGCCTGTTAAAGCAGACGTTAAATATGTAAATACAGATTACGGCTTTATACCTACTTTTGGTATGAAGATGGCTGCCGGGCGCAATTTTTCGCGTGATTTTGGTACTGATAGCAATAATTACGTTATCAACGCTGCTGCTGCAAAAGTGCTCGGCTGGAAAACCTCAGAAAATGCTATAGGAAAAGATCTCACCTATGGCGGAGTAAGGGGCAAAGTGATTGGTGTGTTAAACGATTTTCATTTTGAGTCGCTGCACCAAAGCATTATCCCATTGTTATTCAGGATGCCAGGCAGGGATAATTATGGCAGATTATCTATAAAAATCGAGGGTAATAATATAAATTCATCCATTAACGCTATTCAGCAAGCCTGGCAAAAATTACAGCCCGAAACTCCATTTGAGTATACCTTTCTGGATGAGCGTTTTCAAAAATTGTATGATAGCGAAAAGCAGCAAGGCAATTTGTTCACCATATTTTCTTTTATAGCCATATTTATAGCCTGCCTTGGTCTGTTTGGTTTGTCGGCATTTACTATTAGCCAACGTGTTAAAGAGATAGGCGTACGTAAGGTGCTTGGAGCGAGCATCCCACAGATTGTAACCGAATTATCTAAGGATTTTTTAAAGTTGGTACTTATCGCTTCTATTATTGCTTTGCCAATGGCCTGGTATGCCATGAGTAAATGGCTGCTTGATTTTGCTTTCCGTATCAGTATACAGTGGTGGGTGTTTGTGATGGCGGGTGTTATTGCCCTTGTGATCGCTTTTGTAACTATCAGTTTTCAATCTATCAAAGCAGCTATGGCCAACCCGGTAAAAAGTTTACGCAGCGAATAAAAGCCAAAACCCAAGGTTGTTTAGTGTTTAGATATTAGTTTCTTAGAATTTATACCATTATGATCAAAAATTATTTCAAGATCGCTTTACGTAATTTTAGTAAGCATAAGCTTTTTACCCTGATCAATATCATCGGGTTATCCATTGGTATAAGCGCCGCGTTGGTAATCTATCTGATCGTACATTTTGATTTTACCTTCAATCAATCCTTCACAGAGGGCGACCGCATATACCGTATAGTTTCTAATTACACATTCTCTGGTGAGGCGACTAACAACAGGGGAGTTACCGGCGCGTTGCCCGGAGCAATGAAATCTGTGAGCGGGGTGGCTATCTCGGCTCCATTCTTTACGCTTAATCAACCTAATGTGTTGATTCCTGCAAAATCAGGCGTTCCTGTTAAATTTAAGTTACAAGACAATATTGTGCTGGCTGACGGTCATTACTTTGAGCTGTTTAATTATACCTGGAAGGCCGGTTCGGCCAAGACCGCGTTAAATGCGCCTAATCAGGTTGTATTGACCACCGATCAGGCTAAAAAATATTTTCCATCCTTGTCTTATAACCAGATGTTGGGGCGTACAGTTACTTACGATACGCTAACCACATCTGTTAGCGGTATTGTTGAAACATTAAAAGATAATAATGATTTTACTTTTCATGATTTTATATCTGCTGCTTCAGCAAATTCAAATTTAGCTCTTCAAAATGAATTAAGACCAACAAACTGGGGCGGTACAACATCTGCTTCCCAGCTTTTCATCAGGTTATCACCCCACACTACTGTTGCTAATATCGAGAAACAGTTAAATGAAATATTAAAGAAAAATAATCCGCCAAAGCCTCAGGATAAAGGCAACACCAGGAACTTCTCCCTGCAACCCTTAAGTGATCTGCATTTTAATGGCACATATGGAATTTTTGATACAGGGGGAGATCGCACCGCCAATAAAACAACTTTGTATGGTTTGTTGATGATCGCTTTGTTCCTGTTATTATTAGGTTGCATCAACTTTGTGAATTTAACTACCGCACAGGCTACACAGAGGGCTAAAGAAATAGGTATACGCAAAACCATGGGCAGCAGCCGGGTGCAACTTATTATCCAGTTTTTAAGCGAGACATTTTTAATCACCTTAATTGCTGTAATTGCTTCCGTAGCCATAGCCCCGGTGATCCTAAAGCTTTTTGCCGATTTTATTCCGCAGGGTGTTAAAGTGGATATTTTGGGACATCCGGATCTGATCCTTTTTTTGTTCATATTAACAATCGTGGTCAGTATTTTATCCGGATTTTATCCTGCCGTTTTGTTATCAGGGTATAAACCTGCCTTAGTACTTAAAAACCAGACCGCTTCAAATAGTCATAAAACACGTAACGCTACGCTGCGTAAATCGTTAACAGTTTTACAGTTTGTAATTGCCCAGTTTTTTATCATGGCAACAGTGTTGGTGGGCAAACAAATATATTACGCACTGCATAAGGACCTTGGTTTTAAAAAGGATGCTATTATAATTATCAACTCTCCCTGGAAAAATCGTACGGTTAGCCGTAATCAGGTATTTATGAACAAACTAAAAGCTATACCTCAAATAGAGATGATAGCTATGGGTAAGGATGCGCCTTCTTCCAGCTCGAGCAACTCCACAGAAGCAACCTATAAAGACGGGAAAAAGGAGATCAAAATAAATCTGGAAGAAAAATATGGCGATGAAAATTATATTAATGTATATAAAATCAAACTACTTGCCGGGCGCAACCTGCAAGCCGCAGACACAACCAAAGGTTTTTTAATTAATACTACCTGCGCAAAAGTATTTGGATTTAAAAATCCTAAAGATGCAGTAGGTAAGCTGATAAATAATTTCAACGGCGATACCCGGATGGAGATCATTGGCGTAGTTGCCGATTTTTATCATGAATCCCTGCATTCGCCAATCAGACCTTTGGCTATTTTAACCAGTAAAGGTAATGAACACTATAATAACGGCACATTCCATATCGCGTTAAAATCACAATCAGCCGGCGGTAATGAATGGAAAAAGGCCATTTCGGCTATGGAATCGGCTTGGAAAGAGATCTATCCGGAAGACGATTTTGAATATCATTTCTTTGATGAGAATATTGCCAAATTTTATGATGCGGAGCAACATACATCAACGTTATTAACCTGGGCTACTGGCTTGTCTGTATTTATCAGTTGCCTTGGTTTGCTTGGTTTAGCCATGTACACAACTAATTTACGAACCAAAGAGATAGGAGTAAGGAAAGTATTAGGTGCCTCTGTTACCCAAATAGTCGCTTTATTATCAACTGAATTGGTGCTGCTTATTGTGCTGGCTTTTGTTTTGGTTACGCCTCTGGCCTGGTATGCCATGCATAAATGGATGGAAAGCTTTGCCGATCGTACCTCCATCAGCTGGTGGATATTTGTTTTGAGTGGTGCCGGCATGTTGCTGGCTGCTTTGTGTACCCTAAGCTTTCAAACAATTAAGGCAGCTATTGCTAACCCGATTAAAAGTTTACGCAATGAGTGACATGTGAAAATTATGTAAAATTAAAACAACAACTGTAAACTAAGTTTACATAGTTTACTGTCTTTTCGTTTATCAAGAAATATTCATATAGATTGTGCTATTGTACCGAATTTCATCGTATAAATTACATCCTTATGAAACAAAAAATTCTTGATTTAGTGAGTCAATTAATCAATGATGGCAGCGGCATATTTGAACTTGATGACTTAAATACTTACGTTAATAAACTTATTGAAAAGGCCTGCATTATTATTGTGGTTGAGCAAGATGTTCTACAAGGTTTTTTAGCGTATTATGCTAATGATCATGTAAACAAAATTGGGTTTATATCTATGCTCATAGTTTCTCCCTCGGTGTGGAGAATGGGATATGGTAGAAGATTAGTTGAGTTTTCTTTGAAAGACCTGGTCCTTAAAGGATTTAGGAAATGTTGCACTGAGGTAAAAGAAGATAATATAAAAGCACTAAACATGTGTAAAAGATTAGGTTTTTTTTCTGTCGGCACAAAGGGTAAATATTTAGTCTTGGAGAAAGTGCTTTAATGGTTGATTAACCTCTTTGAATTTGTAACATTAATTTAACAGGTACTATCTTAATGCTTGACCGGTTATCCTAAAAAAGTAAAACACCTACTTAAGTAATCCCTCCAGCCAAGTAATTAGCTCCTACTCACTGTATCATAATCGTACAGGTGTTGTTACACTTACGAACACTTTATTCTTAAATAATTGTATAATTTATTGATATACAGCTATTTTGTGTTTTGGTATGTGTTTTAATCTCTAATGCTGATTAAATTATAGAAAATGCTAAAAAACTATTTTAAGATAGCCTGGAGAAACATCATTCGTCATAAAGGGTATTCTGCCATAAATATAGCCGGGTTAACATTGGGTATTTCTGCCTGTTTGCTGATCTTCATTATCATTCGTTACGAGATGAGTTTTGACGCAAGCCAACCCAATTTTAAAAATATTTACCACATTGTGCTTAAGCAAATCCATGAAGATGGGTTTAGTTACACTCCAGGTTTGCCAGCTCCAGCCACGGATGCTTTACGGGTTGACCTTCCGCAAGCCAAAATAGCCGCTTTGAATTCCAGCTATGGCAGTCAGTTCACGGTTCGGGATCTGAGTGCAGGGAAAAACACAGGTGATAAAAAGTTCACGGAAAGCGTAGGGGTTGTATTTATCGAGCCTCAATTTTTTGATATTTTCAGTTTTAAATGGATTGCAGGATCGCCCTCTGTTTTAACCGAACCTAATGCAGTAGTTATCAGCAAAAGCACTGCGGTGAAATATTTTGGCGACTGGACTAACGTCATAGGTAAAACCCTGAAAATGGACAACCTGATTGATCTTAAAATAGCTGGTGTTACTGAAGACCAACCGGAGAATACAGATTTCCCATTTAAGATAATGGTATCATATATCACCTGGAAACAACACCCTAAAGAATACTATTACGAAAATGAGTGGGGTGCAATTAGCAGTAATCACCAGGTATTCATGTTGATTCCCAATACCTCTATTAATAATTTAGATAACCAACTCATATCTTTTACCAAAAAACATTATGAAACGGGCACCAAGCGTAAACTTATTTTCGCGCAACCATTAGCCCTGCTGCATTTTGATACCCGCTTTGGCAATACCATTGGTGATCATATCATGAGTATGGCTACCCTACACACGCTGTCATTTATTGCCATACTGATTATCGTTATGGCTTCTATTAACTTTATAAATCTGTCAACCGCTCAATCAGTAGGCAGATCAAAAGAAGTGGGTATCCGCAAGGTATTAGGTAGTACCCGTAAACAACTGATCATACAAATTATAGGTGAAACCACTTTAATTGTTATCGGCTCGGTCTTATTAGCGCTCATTGTAGCAAAAATAGCTATGCCTTATTTAAAACACATTGCCAGTGTGCCCGAAAGTATGGGGCTGTTTACTGTTGATAACATCGTATTTTCGGTAATAGTAATGTTTTCTGTGATCCTGCTATCAGGTATATACCCGGCCTTGGTCGTATCTGGCTTTAAACCAGTGTTAGCTTTAAAAAACAAGATCACTGCGGCCTCCATCGGTGGTATTCCTTTACGCAGAGCCCTTGTTGTTGCTCAGTTTGCTATATCGCAGTTGCTCATTATCGGTACTATTGTAGCGGTAAGCCAAATGGATTTTGTAAACAAAGCCGATCTTGGCTTTAATAAAAATGCGGTACTGGTAATACCCGGATACACAGACAGCCTGAGCCTGCATAAAATGGATTCTTTTAAACAACGTTTACTACAAAACGCACAGGTAGAGTCGGTAAGTTTTTCTTCGGATGCTCCATCGTCTGAAAATAATTCAGCCACCAATTTTTATTTTAATCATTCTATTAAAGATCCTGGCTTTAGTACCTTTTTAAAATTTGGCGATGCCGATTATTTCAAAACCTATGAACTGCATTTTGCAGCAGGCAGGGTATATGATGTAGGTGATACAGCCAGGCAGATTGTTGTTAATGAAACCTTTATCCATAAACTTGGCATTCAGAATGCTCAGGATGCCATAGGTAAAACTGTTCGCTTAGGTACAGGGCCTGTATTACCTATTAGCGGTGTAGTTAAAGATTTTAAAACTAATTCACTTCGTGAAACTGTAAAACCCATTGTTATATCTACCCAGAAAGCTTATGAATCGCAGGTGGCTATTAAGATCAAAACTAATGACTTGAGCAAAACGGTTGCACAGCTTCAAAAAATGTGGGAAACCACTTATCCTGAATATGCTTATAACGGATATTTTCTCGATCAAAATATAGCCGATTTTTATAAGCAGGAAAATCAGATGGCCCTTGTTTATAAAATATTTGCCGGCATAGCCATCTTTATATCATGCCTGGGTTTATATGGCCTGGTATCATTTATGGCTGTTCAGCGTACCAAGGAGGTTGGCATTCGTAAAGTATTGGGAGCATCGGTAAGCAGCATTATTTATCTGTTCTCTAAGGAATTCATGGTGCTGATAGCCATTTCATTTGTTATAGCAATGCCAACAGCCTGGTACCTGATGACGGGTTGGCTGCAAAATTTTGCCTATCGGATATCATTAAGCATTTGGGTATTCATCCTGGCTATTGCAGCTTCTGTTTTGATAGCCTGGCTAACGGTAGGATACAAGGCGTTAAAGGCCGCTCTGGTAAACCCCGTTAAAAGTTTAAGGAACGAATAAACATAAAACAATTGCCATGATAGGTAACTATTTTAAAACCACGCTTCGCAGCCTGCTTAAAAACCGGGCTTATAGTTTTTTAAATATCGCAGGTTTAGCTACGGGTATAGCTTGTGCTTCGCTTATATTTTTATGGGTTCAGGACGAATTAACGTTTAACCATAATTTCGAAAAGCGAAATAATCTGTATACCATTTATGAGAACCAGACTTATGATGGTAAAATGTCCACTTTTATTGCAACACCCGGCCCAATGGCTAAGGCATTGAAGATGGAAATCCCTGAAATAAAAGCCATTGCCCGTACAGCCGGATCAGACCAACTTTTATTTTCTCTGGGCGAAAAGGCTATAACCGAAGATGGTAGCTATGCCGATCCTGAAATATTTTCGATGTTAAAGCTATCGTTCGTAAACGGAGATATTTCAAATGCATTCAAGGAGCTGCATTCCGTTGTTATTAATGCTACGATGGCTAAAAAGTTTTTCGGGACTGCAGATGCTGTGGGTAAAACATTGAAGATAAATAATGAACAGGAGTACACAGTAACCGGTGTTTTTAATGATCTGCCTAAAAACTCAACATTCCAATTTCATTGGCTGGCTCCAATAGCTAATATCGATCATAAATTTCCCTGGATGCAAAGTTGGGGTGCTAACTGGGCAATTACCTATGTGGAATTGATACCATCTGCAAACCTTACAGGAGTTAATAAAAAATTACAACATTACTTAACCAGTAAAAATAGTGGTACCAAAACCGAATGCTTTCTCTTTGGCATGAACGATTGGAATTTGCACAATAATTTCACTAACGGAAAAATGGATGGCGGCCGCATCGAATATGTTCGTTTATTCTCCATCATCGGTTTCATTATTTTAATTATAGCCTGCATTAACTTTATGAACCTTTCAACCGCCCGGTCAGAGAAACGGGCGAAAGAGGTAGGTGTACGTAAAGTAATGGGGGCGGGTAAAGGAAAGTTGATAGCCCAATTCATTGGCGAAGCTATTATAATGTCGTTTATCTCGGTATTTATAGCTGTTGGGCTTATATATGTGGCATTACCTTCATTTAATAATTTGGTTCAAAAAGAGCTGGCTATTGATATTTTTGAACCAATTCATCTTATTTATTTATTGCTGATAGGCGCCGTTACAGGCCTGCTGGCGGGTAGTTATCCGGCATTTTATCTTTCCTCGTTCAATCCCGTTACTGTACTTAAAAATATAAAACTACCGGCAGGAGCTGGTTTCATCAGGCAAAGTTTGGTGATCATTCAGTTTTCTATCTCCATAATACTCATTATTGGCACCATTATTATTTACCAGCAGATACAGCACGTAAAAAACAGAGACTTGGGTTACAATAAAAGTAATTTGATCTACATAACTACCCAGGGTAAACTAACTGAGCATTTTGAAAGTGTTTATCAGCAACTTAAACAAAGTGGCGTAGTTGAGAATGCCTCATTAAGCGATTTTCCTGTAATACAGGTATGGAAGAATACTGATAATTATTCGTGGACGGGGAAAGCGCCGTCACAAAACCCGTTGATATCATTTGAGGATGTAAGTCCGCAATTTGTTCAGACTATGGGTATGAAACTGCTATCGGGCAGAGATTTTTACACCAATTCGTCTTTGGATAGCAATAGCGTAATTATTAATGAGGCCATGGCGAAGCAAATGGGCAAAGAGGGTCGTGTAGGCGGGATTCTGAGAGATGTAGGCAAAAAAGAGTTTGAAATAGCGGGTATAGTAAAAGACTTTCTCTATAATGACATGTACGCTGTGAGCACACCACTTGTATTATATAATAAGATAACCGGAACTAATGTATTAAGCATACGCATTAAAAGCAATGTAAATTTATCAGAAGCGCTGGCGAAAGTAGGAGCGGTCATGAAGATTAATAACCCGGCTTATCCTTTTGAGTACAAATTTATGGATGACGATTTTGACCAGCTGTTTAAAACAGAGACATTAACCGGAAAGCTTGCAGGCGTATTTGCATCGCTTGCTATTTTCATATCGTGCTTAGGATTATTTGGTTTAGCAGCATATACAGCAGAGCGGAGGATCAAAGAAATTGGGATCAGAAAGGTGTTGGGCGCTTCCGTTGCCGGATTAACAGGTTTGTTGTCAAAAGATTTTTTAAAACTGGTGGGTATTTCCTGCCTGATCGCTTTCCCGGTAGCCTGGTGGGCATTGACCAATTGGCTGCAAGGTTATCAGTACAGGATAACTATAAACTGGATGGTTTTTGCGATAGCCGGGGTAGTGGCCATGTTAATAGCGTTGGCAACCGTTAGTTTTCAGGCTATTAAAGCAGCATTATCCAATCCGGTGGATAGTTTGAGAAATGAATAAGCTGATTTCGTATTTAAGGTTTAAAACTTAGAGATTTTAAAAATTATGATCAAGAACTATCTGAAAATTGCCTGGCGAAATATCGTCAACAATAAAATTTACAGCGCCATTAACATATTAGGATTGGCAGCCGGTATGGCGGTTGCGCTGATTATTGGATTATGGGTAGTGAATGAATACTCCTATGATAAATTCTTGCCCAATTATAAGCAATTATACCAGGTTCAGTTAAATTTCACCACCCAACACGATGGGGAGCATACACAAACAGCATTGGCTATACCTTTGGCCGATGTGTTACGAAAAGACATACCTGGTATAAAGTATGTTGCCGAAACAGATTGGGTGGGCTGGCAATGGCATTCCTTATTGGTTGGCGATAAAAAACTATATCTGAATGGTGGCGCCGCGGCTCCGGACTTTTTAAAGATATTTCAATACCCCTTTGTAAAAGGTAATGCGAATAATGCTTTGACTGACCCTTACTCCATTATTTTAAATGAATCGACAGCTAAGGCCTTATTTGGTGATACCGATCCTATCAATAAATTTATTCGTATTGATAATCAACAAAATTTAAAAGTAACTGGTGTAATAAAAGATATCCCTAAAAACGCTACCAAACAGTTCACTTTTTTAACTCCGTTTAGTTTTAAGGAGCAAACAGAAGGTTGGATGAAAACGGCCCGCACTACCTGGACAAACAACTCATTCAATGCTTTTGTAGAGTTACAGACAGGGGTAACCCTTGAACAAATTGCACCTAAGATCAAGAACCTGGTGTATGAACATAGTCCTCAAATGCGACCAGGAAAACCTGAGGTGATCCTGCATCCTTTAAAAGATTGGCACCTGTACTCTGATTTTAAAAACGGTAAAGCTGTTGGTGGTTTTATTGATTATGTTAGGATGTTTAGCATTATTGGGATCCTCGTTTTACTTATTGCTTGTATCAATTTCATGAATCTTTCAACCGCCCGTTCCGAGCGAAGGGCAAGAGAAGTTGGTGTACGTAAAGCAATAGGCTCGCAACGCAAAGACCTGATCATACAGTTTTTAGCCGAATCTATCCTCATTACTTTTATTGCCTTTTTATTTTCAATACTGTTTGTACAATTGGCTTTGCCATATTTTAATTCCTTAGTTAATAGTGCTATTAGTATACCATATGCAAATCCAATATTTTGGATTGCTATGTTGATGTATGTGCTGTTGACCGGTTTATTAGCTGGCAGCAGACCAGCATTTTATCTGTCGTCATTTAACCCTGTGAAGGTTTTAAAAGGTTCGATCAAGGAAGGCAAGTCGGCATCCCTGCCTCGTAAAATATTAGTGGTAACCCAGTTTAGTTGTTCTATCGCATTAATCATCAGTACGATTATCGTATACCAGCAGATACAACACGCTAAGGACAGGCCAACCGGTTATAATTCGGCCAGATTAATGATGACCGACATGAGCGGAGATCTGAATACAAAATATGATGCTTTAAAAAATGATCTGCTGGCTAGTGGATATGTAGAAAGCGTGGCAGCAGCTTCAAGCCCGGTTACCAGTATATACAGTCATATGTCACTTGATAAATGGCCCGGCAAAAGCGCCAATGAAGAGTCCGTGAACATCGCAGCTATTTTTGTATCAAATGATTATTTTAAAACCCTGGGGATGACTCTGAAAGAAGGAAGGGATTTTACCCATAGCTGGACGGCAGACTCAACCAGTGTTATACTTAATGAAGCCGCAGTAAAAAGAATAGGTTTAAAAAATCCAATAAACCAATTAATCACCTGGAATGGGAACTCTTCTGTTCCGGTACGTGTAATTGGAGTAGTAAAAGATGCCTTAATGGAATCGCCTTTTACACCGGTTCAACCAGCTATTTTCAGCCATGGGCATGTAGCCAATAATGTCATGTATCGCTTGTCGCCTAACGCCAATACACAGGATGCTATCAAAAAACTTACAAAAATATTTGATTCCTATAATCCCGCTTATCCGTATATATACCAGTTTGTTGACGAGGAATACAACCATAAATTTAATCTGGAAGTACTGGTTGGGAAATTAGCTGGAATATTTGCCGGTCTGGCTATTTTGATTTCCTGCCTGGGACTCTTTGGCCTGGCCGCGTACGTTGCAGAACAACGGACAAAGGAAATAGGTATCCGTAAAGTATTAGGCGCGTCGGTAAGCCAGGTATGGCTGTTGTTATCAAAGGATTTTATCTTACTGGTAGGTATAAGCTGTGTTATCGCATCGCCTGTGGCCTTCTACTTTTTACAAAACTGGCTACAAAAGTATGATTATCGTATAACTATAGGCCCCGGTGTATTCTTGTTATCGGCATCAGCTGCCATAATTATCACCTTAGTAACTATTAGTTTTCAAGCGATAAAAGCGGCACTAACAAACCCGGTGAAAAGCTTACGAAGCGAGTAACCGGGAGTAATAATTTATTGAAGTAAGATTTAAAAATCAGCATATAGAATTTAACCTTTATGATCAAAAATTATATTAAAATTGCCTGGCGTAATTTAAAACGTAACAAGGCATACGCGTTTATCAGTGTAATAGGCCTGGCTTTAGGTATCACCTGCGGTATTTTAATTTTTACACTGATTAGTTATCATCTCAGCTTTGATAATTTCCACAAAAATCCAGACAGGATTTATCGATTGTATACAGAATGGCATGATGATGGTATTGGTCGGTCGCAGGGAGTGCCTCAGCCCTTAGGGAAAACGTTTCGTAACGATTTTGCGTTGGCCGAGCAAACAGCTCGTGTGATCAGCTTTCATGATAATCTGATCAGTTTTACCGAAGGCAACCAGGTTAAAAAATTTAATGAGGAAGATGGGGTTGCATTTACTGAGCCCGGATTTTTTAATATCTTAAATTTCCCCCTTTTAAAAGGTGATAAAAAAACAATCCTGGTAAAACCCGGCGAAGCGATATTGACCGAAAAAACAGCACGTAAGTATTTTGGCGATACTGATCCTATTGGAAAAGTTTTCCGCCTGGATAATAAGGTTAACTTTACCATTACTGGTGTACTAAAAGATCTGCCAGCCAATACCGACCGTAAACAACAAGTATATGTTTCGTACGGCAACATGGATGAATATACCGATAAACGGCGAGAAGAAAATTGGGGAGGTGTTTTTAGCGGAAGCGAAGTATTTACCTTATTAAAACCATCTACCACTATGGCAAGTGCCAATAATGCGATGGCCGATATTGTAAGCAAGCATTATAAAGGGCGCGATTTAAAGGTATGGAAGTTTAAACTGCAACCTCTTTCGGACATTCACTTCAATGCCGATCTGGACGGTTATGCCGACAAGAAGTATCTGTGGGCCTTATTTTTTATAGGCTTATTTCTGATCATTACTGCATGTGTAAACTTTGTTAACCTGGCCACAGCGCAGGCATTGAACCGAGCCAAAGAAATAGGCGTGCGGAAAGTATTGGGCAGTCTTCCACGTCAATTATTTTGGCAATTTATTGCCGAAACTGCTCTGATCACTTTTGTAGCTGTTATAGTAGCCATAGGTTTATCATTCCTTGCCTTACCGGTAATAAATAATTTGTTTCACTCACAGATGGCCTTTAAACTTTCGCAGTATACGACTTTTGTTGTTCTGATAAGCGTACTGGTTGTGTTTTTATCCGGATCATACCCAGGTTTGGTATTAGCACGTTTTCAGCCTATACTGGCGCTTAAAAGCAAACTTTCACAAAAACATGTGGGTGGATTTTCATTACGCCGCATATTGGTGGTTACTCAGTTTTCTATTTCTCAGATACTGATCATAGGCGCAATAATTATTGTTTCGCAATTGCATTATTCTCAAAACACTGATCTGGGTTTTAATAAAGATGCTGTTGTATTGTTGCCTGTACCAAAAAATGATAAGGTTAAATTGAGCACCATGCGCAATCGTATTAATGAAGTGCAAGGTGTCGAAAAAACATCCTATTGCTATAAGGCTCCTGCGGCGCAATCCAATAACAGTACCGATGTTCGTTTTAATCAAAGGGCCGAAGATGAGCATTGGGGCATCAATACAAAACCGGGCGATGAAAATTTCCTTGCTACCTTTGGGGTAAAGTTAGTTGCCGGGCGTAACTTTTTCCCTTCCGATACTACGCGCGAGTTTTTAGTCAATGAAACCTTTGTAAAAAAGCTCAATCTTAAACCACAGGATGTAATAGGTAAAACACTTTCTGTAGATGGAAGATCAGTTACTGCACCTATAGTCGGGGTTGTAAAAGATTTTTACAATTATTCATTCCATACTGAAATATCACCCATTTGTATCATGCCCGACTATCGGTCATACTCTACATTGGCCGTTAAAATTAATATGCGTAATGCTAAAACAACATTACCCGCTCTTGAAAAAATATGGAACGACACTTTTCCTGAGGAGCTCTATTCATATCAATTTCTTGATGACAGCGTTGGGAAATTTTATGAAATGGATAATATACAGTTAAAGTTAGTAGAGGCATTTGCTGGTATAGCTATCCTAATTGGCTGCCTGGGATTATATGGCCTGGTATCCTTTATGGCTGTTCGAAAAACCAAAGAAATAGGGGTGCGTAAGGTATTGGGGGCAGATACCCAGCACATTTTATGGTTGTTTGGCAAAGAATTTACTTATTTGTTACTTATAGCTTTTGTAATTGCCGCACCTCTTGCCTGGTGGGTTATGCACAATTACCTGCAGGACTTTAAATACCGCATAACTATTGGTCCTGGTATTTTTCTGGCATCAATACTATCAACATTTATCATTGCTGCTATAACTGTAGGGTACCGATCGGTTATTGCCGCGACCGCTAACCCTGTTAAGAGTTTACGGAGTGAGTAAGGCGCAATTTGCTGCAATTAAAGTTTTCCAATTTAAAGCATCATGATCAAAAATTATTTTAAAATAGCCTGGAGAAATTTAGTAAACAATAAGGTTTACAGCGCCATTAATATTTTAGGGCTTGCAGGTGGAATGGCCGTTGCGTTACTTATTGCCCTTTGGGTAAATAATGAATATTCATACGATAAGTTTCTTCCGAATTATGGACAACTTTATCAGGTTTGGCGCAACTTTAACAGCAATGGTGAAACACTTACTTTCAGCAGTACATCTTTAAAACTTGCCGACGCGCTTAGAAACAATTTTCCAGAAATAGAATACGCGGCCGAAACTGACGGCAACGGCTCTCATGGTTTAATGGTAGGCGAAAAAAAGTTTTATCTTAATGGTTCGCAAGTAGGCAGCGATTTTTTAAAAATGTTTCAATACCCCATGTTACAGGGAAATATGAAAGACGCGCTGAAAGATCCATATTCTATAGTGTTAACAAAAGCTACTGCTATAGCCTTATTTGGTTCTGTTAACGTTATAAATAAAACGGTACGGATTGATAACAAGAATGATTTAAAGGTAACCGGTGTGCTTGACGATTTGCCAGGTAATTCGTCTCTTCAATTCAAATACCTGATACCTTTTGCTTATATGGAAGCTACTCAAGCTTATGTAAAACAGGCGCGTAGCGAAAGTTTTGGGGCTAATGCTTTTTTGATATATGTGAAACTAAAGTCAGGGGTTCCGTATAGTCAGTTAGCTCCGAAGATAAAAAATATGGAAAAGGGTGAAAATAACATCAATGCTAAAAACTCCGAAGTTATTTTACACCCTATGCGCGACTGGCACCTGTATAACAGCTGGAAAAATGGGGTGGCTAGCGGAGGATTTATTGAATATGTAAGGATTTTTAGTATAATTGGAGTTTTGGTTTTATTGATTGCCTGCATTAACTTTATCAATCTAACAACTGCACGATCTGAAAAACGAGCCAGAGAAGTTGGTATCCGGAAGGCCATAGGCTCTCAACGCAAGCAGCTGATTTTTCAATTTTTGACAGAATCAACCATAATTACATTTATAGCATTTTTGTTTTCATTACTATTTGTACAAATAGCATTGACACCTTTTAATGCGCTTACGGGTACAACAATTGGTATTCCTGTCCAAAGCGCTCCATTTTGGTTAATAACGATCAGTTGCGTGTTGTTTACCGCACTTATTGCAGGCAGTAAGCCCGCATTTTATCTGTCATCGTTTAATCCGGTTAAAGTTTTAAAAGGGACAATACAGCTAGGACGTTCAGCATCTTATTCAAGAAAAATACTAGTAGTAACGCAATTTAGCTGCTCAATAGCGCTGATCATAGGTACGATAGTA
Source organism: Mucilaginibacter sp. 22184 (assembly GCF_052045695.1). Classification (NCBI taxonomy): domain Bacteria; kingdom Pseudomonadati; phylum Bacteroidota; class Sphingobacteriia; order Sphingobacteriales; family Sphingobacteriaceae; genus Mucilaginibacter; species Mucilaginibacter sp. 22184. Next base: position 297,475 of record NZ_JBQEPI010000005.1, on the reverse strand, counting down.
ATTTACAGACAGATTCAATACGCCAAAAACCGGCCCTCCGGATACGATATTAATCGTTTACTGACTACTAGTTCTAATAGCGACCTGGGCAAAAATTATCAGGCATTAAAAGACGAATTACTACAAAGCGGTGCTGTGCAAAGTATCACTCAAGCTTCCAGTCCGGCTACTGATATTTACCTTCACAACAATATAGATCAGTGGCCAGGCAAGTTCGGCGGCGAGACCATTGAAATGGGAGTAGTTTATATTACAGGTGATTATTTTAAAACCCTGGGCATGCAAGTTAAACAAGGGAGGGAATACACAGGTATTGCTGCAGATACCTTAAACCTGGTGTTTAATGAGTCCGCTATTAAACGCTTAAGATTAAAAGAACCTCTAAGTCAACCAATACAGTATAATGGGAATAAAATGAAAATTATTGGGGTGATGAAAGATGCTCTAATGACTTCACCGTTTGCCAAAGCCGATCCGACAATGTTTGTTTATAGTACTTATCCGCAAGATAATTTGATATATCGTTTGGCTCCAAATGTAAATCCGCATAGCGCAATTGAAAAAATCAGTTCAATATTTGCTAAATATAATCCAGCCTATCCTTTCACCTATAAATTTGTTGATGATGATTATAATCAAAAATTTAGTCAGGAAGTATTAATAGGTAAGCTATCTGGTGTTTTCGCCGCATTGGCTATATGTATCTCCTGTCTTGGCTTATTTGGGCTTGCAGCTTATATAGCAGAACAACGAACAAAAGAAATAGGTGTACGTAAGGTATTAGGTGCTACGGTGAGCCAGCTATGGTTTTTGCTATCCAAAGATTTCGTAATGTTAGTTATCATTAGTTGTATAATAGCTTCGCCTATTGCGCATTACCTCCTGCAAAATTGGTTACAGAAATATGATTACCGGATAACTATAGGGCCAGGTGTGTTCCTTGTCTCAGCATTTGTGGCAATTATAATTACACTTTTAACCATTAGTTTTCAGGCCGTCAAAGCAGCGATAGCTAATCCGGTTAAAAGTTTAAGAAGCGAATAACCGAAAAGTCGAAAGTTTATTAAAAGAGGGCCTTTGGCCTTCTGAATTAAACTTTCGGCTTTTTCATTGTATCATAACCGTACGCTTCCTGTTACATAAGCGAACAGTATTTATAGCGCTTATATGATATAATGAATTGATTTATAGGTTATTAATATTTTGGTATGTTATTGATACTTGATTGGCAGAATTGAATTGATATTTTTAAACAAAAACTAATATACACCAGTCAAAATAAATACTAAAAATGCTATCACTCCAACATATCTCGAAATATTACCAGGTAAGCGGACTTAAAAATTTTGTTCTTAATGACCTTAGCCTTGAAATTGATGAGGGCGAGTTTGTATCCATCATGGGGCCATCGGGTTCTGGTAAATCATCGCTGCTTAATATCGTCGGTATGCTTGATGAACCATCCGAAGGCTATCATTACTTTGCCGGTCATGCAGTACATCAGTTGAAAGAAAAACAGCGCTCCGCTTTATATAAACAATATATTGGCTTTGTTTTTCAGGCTTACCACTTGATTGATGAGCTTACCGTTTATGAAAATATCGAAACACCGCTAATTTATCAGGATTTCAAAGGCGCTGAGCGCAAAGCCATGGTGGCCGACATATTGGATCGCTTCAACATTGTGGGCAAAAAAGATCTTTTTCCGGCACAATTATCTGGTGGACAGCAACAATTGGTGGGTATAGCCCGTGCACTGATAGCCAAACCCAAATTGCTGCTGGCAGATGAGCCTACCGGCAACCTGAATTCCAAACAAGGAGAGGAGATCATGGAGCTATTCCGTAAGCTAAATAAAGAAGATGGAGTTACTATTATCCAGGTAACGCATTCTGAAAAAAATGCTGAATACGGTTCGCGTATCATTAACCTTTTAGATGGTAAAATCGAATCATCAAAACAACTCTGATCATATCATAATGCGATACTTTAAATTTATATTTTTCGGTTTAATGGTGTTATCAGCCATCAATGTACACGCTCAAACAGATACATTAACTACCATAAGGCAATGCATAGATATTGCTATAAAAAACAACCTGGTAGTACAACAAAATGACCTTCAAATGCAGCGTCTGGGCGTGAATTATAAACAGGCTAAAGATAATTTGCTGCCAACATTAAACGGCCAGGTTGATCATAGTCTTAACAGCGGGCGTAGTATCAACGTATTTACAAACAGTTATGTAACTCAATCATATACATCGGGTAATTACAACTTAAACGCCGGCTTAACCCTGTTCAGCGGCTTGCAAAATCTGAATGCTATTAAACAAACCTCATTAGCTTACCAGGCTGGTAAAATGGATTTTCAACAGGCCAAGGACCAGGTTACTATTAACGTGATAACCGCTTATCTTTTGGTTTTGGATAATACCGAGTTATTAGCCCAGGCCTATAATCAGCTTGATGTATCCAAAAAGCAAGTTGAAAGATTGGAAATACTGGAAAAAGATGGTGCTAATAAACTACCTTCTGATTTGTATGATTTAAAAGGTACTTATGGTGATAATGAACTTAATTTGGTAACTACTAAAAATAACCTGGAAGCATCAAAATTAAACCTGATGCAGATATTAAACATTCCTTATAACAGAAACATTAAACTGGAACCTATAAGCGTACAGGATGTTGCTAAACAAACAAGTGAAAATGCCGATCAGATATTTAATACCGCTTTACAACAGCTGGCTTATATAAAGGCAGCCGAACTAAGACGGCAAAGTGCCGAAAGGGGAGTAAAAGTAGCCAAAGGGGCTTTATCACCCACTGTTTCCCTATTTGGAGGAATAACCACAAACTATTCAAGCGCCGCACAAAATTCTACAGTTATCGATTCCTCTATTGTGCAAACCAAGCAGTTTGTTAAGACTCCCACAGGAGGCGAAAGTCCAGTTTATGCAACGCAGTATAAAAACAGTTATCAAAACATAGGTTATTATGATCAGTTTAAAAATAACTATAGTACACAGTTTGGTGTTAGATTAACAGTGCCGATTTTAAATTATTTCCAAAACAGAAATAAGGTGAAGCTTGCTAAAATTGATCTGCAGGAATCAAAATATATTGAGGAAAACACTAAGAATGTATTGCGTCAGAATGTTGAACAAGCTTATGTGAACATGACGCTGGCTTATAACAGGTACAATGTATTAGTGGAGCAGGTTAAAGCATACAAAGAATCATTCAGAACAGCCGAGATCCGTTTCAATGCAGGAGTACTTACATCAGTTGATTTTGTGGTAGCCAAAAATAACTTTGATAAGGCCAACATCAATCTCATTAACGCCCGGTACGATTGCTATATCTATAACAAAGTGCTTGATTATTATATGGGACGCCTGTCCTGGTAAATTGAATTACAGTGATTCTGTAAAAAATTTATACTTTTATTCTCAGATTTTAAATCCTGATATCCGGCGTATAACGTTTTGTGTAAAATTATAAAACATTATACGCCGGATATTGCTAATTATAAAACTGTTATTTTAAAGCAGCTTTAATTTAGATCGCTTCACCTTAAAAACAACGCTCAAACATGAAAAAAACAATTATCTTAACTTTAAGTATCTGCTTATTCACTATCGGTATGGCCTCTGCCCAGATAATACCGAACTTTTCCTTTGGTGTAAAGGGCGGTTTAAATTACACTGCATTCCCGTCAAACGGCGTTTTTAATAATAGTAACCGTGCGGGTTACCTGGCGGGTGTCTGGGCAAGGGTAGGCGGTTTGGGCTTTAATTTTCAGCCAGAACTTTATGTTACCGGTAAAAACATCAAAGTAAAAGACGATCAGAACAATGAAAATACGGCTAAATTCACCAGTATCGATGTGCCTTTATTATTAGGTGGTAAAATCGGTGCATTTGGCTTGGGTGGCCGGTTTTATGGTGGCCCGGTAGTTTCGTTTGCTGTTAATAAGGATCAAAGTATTGATGATGCTGCCAACAAAGCAACCCATTTAGATTATAAAAGTGCCAACTATGGTTTTCAGATAGGTGCCGGTGTAGATATCAGCAGTTTTTCAGTTGATTTGCGCTACGAAGGTGGTTTAAATAAGATTGCCTATGGCAACGATAATTCTCATACACGGGTAAACGTTTTTAGCCTTGCATTGGCATATAAGTTATTTTCCTTATAAGGAAAACCACCCTTTATAAAAAAGAGGCTGTATCATCAATCATGATCAGCCTCTTTTTTATTTGATCTATCAGGATACTCAATCGAAAATTTGATGTAAAGCCTTGGGTTGGATTGACTCAATTAACCAAAAAGTGGGTTTACATGATTTACATATTTTATGGTTAAAACTGACTTATATTATTGATAATCAATTAGTTAATTAATTTTATCAAAAAAAGTGTAAACCCACTTTTTGCATAAACATTATCGGTTAAATTTCAATTTACGGGCAACTCAACAGTTAATCCAACTTATTTTACCACATCAACCCATTGTCCTTTGATCAAGCTATTGATGGAGTTGTTGTACATAGCCTCGCAATATACTGCGGGTAAATAGTAATGTCCCGCGTAAGCCGCATTCAGCATTACATAATAGGTTACTTCTTTACCCTCAACCAAACTAAAATAAGTGTTTACCCTGTCGTCCCGTACATCTCGATAGTCAGATGGAGATGATTTGAATACCTCATCGTTATTCAGCATCCGGCTGTTTAATATTTCCCAACCCGACGGGAATATCTGCGTAAGGGCCAGGTTATCATATCTGCCACGTCTGCCCGGATTTTTGATATTTACCTGGGCCACAAAGTCGGTGCCTTGTTTTAAGGTTGTAGGATCAATAGGCTTACCATTCATGGTAAAATAACCCACTCTCATTTCCATCACCTGCGGGTCAATAAAGGTTTTTACAGCAAGCCCGGATGATGGCTGGCCTTTTTGTATCAATCTTATATATAGCTTGTTGCTACCATTGTTCTTAACCATTACTTTCCCATCGTTGACGGCTAAAGCTGCCTGCCACATATAGGAAGCCGAACTGATATTGCCTTTTGATACCCCGCCGTCATAGCTAAAAGTAAGCTTACTGCCTGCTTTGTTTTGTCCACAATATTGCGCAATGGCAATAAGTGAGTAAGCTGTGGTTTGCGTACTATACCAATCATCCTGGGATAATCTCGAAGCAACAGTACGTAATAATCCGGCTGCTTTTTGCTGTTGACCCAATAGGGTAAGTGTTTCCAGGATCATCGCCTCATCACGCAGATCGGATCCATAAGTTCCATACATCGTATAATATGGTTTTATGGTAGTTGGCAAATTAGTGATCATCCGTAAACCCGCCTCGGGTTGCCCGGCAAGTTTATAAGCAGCTGCCAGGCGCCATCTGGCCTCGATACTTATATATTTAAACTCCCTGAGCCGGTTCATAGCACCTAATTCGGGAGCACCAGCTAAGGCTAGCAGATACAGACGATAGGCCTGGTTCAGATCATCGCCATAAAATTTATGCGGATCAGGAGCCCAGGTTTGCGCTTTTTGCTTTTGATATTTTTTCCACTGCTCAATAAAACCAATAGGCATGCTGTAACCTTTAGCCTGGGCTGCCAGCATAAAATGGCCCGCATAGTTGGTTCCCCATTCGTCAGCGTCGCCATAGCCTGGCCAGTAGCTCAATCCGCCGCCCTGTATCTGGAACCCATTGAGCCTGCTGATGGTGGCTTTGATATTACGTTCGGCCTCAGCCTTTTGAATAGGTGAGAGGTCAAGCAGTTGCCCCAAATACAATTGCGGAAACGCCGAAGATGTGGTTTGCTCTACACAACCATGCGGGTAAGCTATCAGGTAATCAAGCCGCTTACTCAGATTTAAAGAGGGAATAGATGCAATTTCGAGCGTATTTTTATTGGTACCGCTGATACCAATAGCCTGATATGCCGTATTCCAGATCTCACCCGGTTTAAGTTCCTTTTCCAATACACGGGTTACTGGTGGATTAGGGTTGCGTACATTCAGCTCCACATCATACGCAGCGGTTTCTGAACCACTTTTGGCTATGATCTTTACATTACCTACACCTACAAAATCCTTAACATCCAAATCAAACGTAACCAGCTGATCCCCTGTTTTAGCAAAGGTTATCGTTTTGGAATTATTACCAGCCAGATTACTGAACGCGTTTGATTGAACAGATACGGTAACCGTTTTAATGTTAGGCTCCATCGCGAATACAGTAACAGGTAACTGCACTTTTTCTGTAGGGCCAAGTACACGCGGTAATGTGGCCAATATCATCAATGGTTTTTTCACGGCTACAGCCTTGTCAGCAAAGCCATAGCTGCCATCGTGCCCGGCAATTACCATAGCCTTAACAGAACCTACGTATTGAGGCAGTTTAAAGGGTGTGGTTTGCTTTTCGCCTTTGCCAAGGTGAAATGGCCCAAGGAATTTTACAACAGGCTTAAAACGGTTTACAGATACGTTTTTGTTGGTGCCCAGGTTTCCATCACCACCGATGCTTAAAATTCGTTCCAAACCGCCGCCGAACGCGCCTATCACATAATCAAACAGATCCCAAGTTTTTACGCCCAGTGCCTCCCGGGCATAAAATGCTTCATGTGGGTTAGGCGTTTTATAATTGGTGATATCCAGTAAACCCTCATCAACAATGGCAATGGTATAGGTCATTTCCTTGCCAGATGCCTCGGATACGGTAATAGCCGACTGTGTTTCGGGGCGGATCTTATCGGGCATACTGATCACCGGTTTCAGGATGGTTTCCGGGTTATCAACCTGTAAGGGAATAGCGCCATACATACGGATTGGCAGATCGTTAACTGTTTGCGAGTGTCTTTGTAATAAAGTAACATTCACAAATACATTCGGGGCCATGGTTTCATCAACCGTAAATCGATACTGAGTTTGCCCTTTTTTAGTATCTATCCAAGTGGTTCTTAAAACCTTGCTGCCATTTTCAAAGCTGATCAATGCGCGACCAGCAGCTGCGGTTGGTATAGTTAACGTGGCCTGCTCGCCAACGTTATAGCTGGTTTTGTCGGATGTGAACGATAGCATAGCTGCTTCGGTAGGGTTGGTTTGCTGTAACCTTTCCGACCAGTTTGGCCAGTCCATATAAATGAATTTTCCGGTAGAGTGTCCGGTTTGCTCATCCTTCACCTTGACCAGGTAACGGCCCCAATCGGCTTTAGGTACACGTAACGTCCATTTACCATGTCCATTGGTAACCTGCACGGATGCAGCTTTGATGAGTTTATTATATTTATCCTGCGTAAAGTTGCTTGTCTCATTGCCGGTTTGATCCCACCACCAACGCCATTGTACTTTGTACAGTTCCAACTGCACAGTACGGGTACCGGCCAGCGCGTTACCGTGTACATCTACATCCGCAATATCAATCTGGTGATCCTTATCCGTAACCAACATCCCCGAAAGCTCGCTGCCCTGGGGTGTTTTTATGCCTACATAGCCTGAGTATACGTTATAGGGTAATGTTGTTTGCTGTATGCTGAAATTTCCTCCCGGCTCAAATACTTTAACCAGGAAATTGGCCCTTAACTGTCCCGGGGCCTGTTTTTCTACGTTGATATTGGCATCTACATTTGCCACACCATCGGCACTGAGTTTGCCATCAAATACAGTTTGAGTTTGTGTATTAAAGGCCAGTGTCGGATCGTCAAAAACATAATCTTCGTATTTTTTGAAGCTGGTGGTTTGCGGCGTTAAAAACGCGTCGACCTTGGCTTTGAGGTTTTGTGCAGCCCCTCCAAACAACCATTGCGCACTTAGCTTGCCATTGGCATTATTGCCTTTGGTTAGCTCCGCAGCTCCGCCAAATGAAAGACTTAGCTTCATTCGGTTAGGCATAATGGTCTCTACCTTGATCTTCTTTTCAAACAAAGCGCCGCCAACTTTTACCTTGGCTGTCCAGTTGCCGGTAGGCGAGGAGGTTTCTGTAGCGGTATGGAAACTGTAAAAACCATCCAAAGCAGTTGTTTTGGTAATACGTTTGTATAACTTGCCATTGGGATCATATAACTCAAACTGAACCGGATGATCTGGCGGCAATGTTTTTAGTTTATCTTCCAGTATAAAGGATGTATATATGGAGTCGCCAGGACGCCATACACCACGGTCGCCATAAATAAAACCTTTAAGGCCGCTTTGAATCTCTTCGCCACCTACATTAAAACGGGCGAGTGGGAGGGAACTACCATCATCCAGTTTCAGGTAACCACGTTGAGCGCCTTTTTTAGCCACCAGCAAATAAGGTTTACGTTTAAGATCAAACTTTACTATACCATCTCCACCCGATGTGGTTTTGTAAATCACTTGTTTTTGATAATCCAGTAATTCCATATCCACGCCACTCATAGGCTGGGCGCTTAAAATATCGGTTACCGCCACCAGCATGCTATTGTTAGTGCCGCGTTTAGCAATAAGGCCAATGTTTGATGCTATAATGTTGCGCGTTGCCCAACGCTCTTTGGTGAAGTAGGATGGGGTACAAGGATTGTCCCTGTCCTGCCAGTTATAACCTTCAGGATAAAAATTATCATACCGCGACCAAAAGTCGTCATCCTCGTCGTTTACCTTGCTATTATCGTTGTAATATTCGCTTTCGTTATATACATCTTCGTCGCTGCTATTACTTTTTACGCCTGCTGATGGGACACTACAGTTATACAAAGAGTATTCTTTCCTGAAACCGATCACGACACGGTAGATCGCACCTGGTTCTGTGCGGATCATCTGGTCGAGATCCAGCACAAAGCGATTCTTCTTATTCAGATTAAGTGCTTTATCATTATCAAGCCTGATGGTTTTTTGAACTATAGGTTTACCTACCTGGCGTAGTTCCTGCCCTCCATCAAAGCCATTGCTCTGAAAATACTGGGGTACGTTGCTTTCATATATTTTAATGATGCTAACATCAACAGCATTCAGATTCACGGCCTCAAAAGGCATCATTAATTTTCCGGAATCGGGGAGGATAACACCTTTGCCAGGTATGGTTATATCCGGTAGCCTGTTCTCAAAAAACACACTGGCAGTATAGGTTTTCGTGATTTTTTTGTGTGATATATTTTCAATACCCTCATTTACAAAAATGCTGTAATTACCCTGAAGACTCTCGGGCGAATAAACTTTCACGGTACTACCGTCAATGGTATAAGCTGGGTCGGTAATGTTATTGATACCTATCAAACCATTCAACTCCTGTCCAACCAATATATTATCGGAAAATTGCACCAATACATATTGATCATTATCCTGTACGGCGCGTATATCCAATACTCTGAAATCGCCTATCGCCGGCACATCAAAATGTTGGTTACCTTTTTTATCAACATTAAGGCTACCGCCATCCCAATTGATAGTGACTGCAGTTACCTTATTCGCCTGTCTTTTTAATCCTGTTATTTTAAAATGATGAGCTTTGGTTCCCGTATTATGTTCCCAGCTTATTTTAACAGGAAATTCATAATTAACCGTTACCAATTTTTCAACAAGGGCCGGATCTTCTGTATCAGCAGTCTGAATGGTACCATCCAGTTTCATTTCATCGATAGAGGTATTTGTGGCGGTTGTTAAACCAGCAAAACTTACGTTAAAGTCGGGTTTCACTACCTGAAAACCGAACTTGAAATGGTCAAACTGATGTGGTACCTCGATCAATTTACCCAGATCAAAATCTACCGTGTATGTTTTTTCGGGATCAAGTTTATCAGTAGGCTTAAATTCAATAGTACGTGCGTCGACCCAATGGGCTTTACCTTTTACAGAGGGCGAGAGATCAAAAAGACCATCGCTTAGTTGTTCATTTTGTTGATGGGTAACCTGTACTTGCCCGGCCAAACGAATGCGAATGGTGCTTTCTTTTGAGATAACCCCGGTAGTATATGATTCAATATATTTACTAAATGCAGGATCTACAGTCGTTTTTTTACGACCGATAGCAATTATGTAAACAACTAATAAGATGAGTGCAAGTGATGCACCTAAGGTAATGATGCTTTTACGCCTGCGGAATCTGGTATATCCGTTCTCCATGGAATAGGTTTATTTATGGTCATGTAAATTATGAAATTTATGAGAATAAATAATTTAAACGGAAACTTATTTTATGCAGGATTATCGTATCATAACACCTGGTTTATTCAAAACCGGCAGCTTGATGAAATTCATTTCGACTATACTTTCGGGCAAAAAAATGAATTTTTTATCGTAGATGTTTTTACCAATATAATAACTGAGCCAATACTCATTATTAAGGCCAAAGGTTTGTTCGTCAATGGGTTCAATAAGCTTAAATGCCTGCCCGGGAACTTCCGGGAACATGTGTCTTAGTGTTGACGTTTTTACCTGTACACCGTCCTTTTCACCATAACCTTTGGATGTAACCAGCACATTTTCAATAGGCTCATTCTTGAGGTTGATGAGATATACATACCATACTTTGCTTTCTATATTCTCACTTTCCAAGGCAACCGCAACTGCAATATCCTGTACGTTATTTTCGGGGAGGTCTTTTATCATGTTTAGTTTATTGGGTGAATGGTTGATTAGGTGAGTAGTTAAATAAAATGATAAAAAAACTATTCACTTAATCAACGTAATAAACCATTCACTAAATTATTTCTTTTTTGCTGCCGCTTTTTTCTTTGCCGGTGCTTTAGCCGCCGGTTTTGCTGCCGACGCTTTACCAAAACGCCCTTTTTTTGCATCTTTCGGTGTAGCATCAGCCAGGGCCTTGCAATCTTCGTAGGTAAGCGTCAATGGATCTTTATCCTTGGGGATCTTCACATTGAGCTTTCCAAATTCAATATAAGGGCCCCAACGGCCATTAAGCACCTTAACCTCGGGATCTTCGTCAAAAGATTTGATCAGTTTCTCGGCATCTTTTTTACGTTTGGCATTGATCAGTTCTATGGCCTGTCCTTCGGTAACGTCCAGTGGATCAATTTCCTTGGGTAAAGAAACAAACGCACTGTTATGGCTGATATAAGGCCCGAAACGACCGATAGCCACTTTCATCACCTTGCCTTCATACTCACCAACAACTTTTGGTAATTTAAACAACTCCAGTGCTTCATCAAGGCTGATAGTTTCTATACTCTGGCCATTTCTTAAACTCGCGTAAAGTGGCTTTTCTTCGTTTTCTTCCGTAGCACTGTCACCTACCTGTACAAAGGGGCCGTAACGACCGATGCGTACGGATATTTTTTTGCCACTTTCCGGATGCACGCCTAATTCACGCTCACCGGTAGCTTTATCTGCGGTTTCAATGGTGCTTTGAACTTCTTTATGAAAAGGGTTATAAAAATCATGGAGCATGTCTGTCCATTCCTTTAAACCCTGTGCTATTTCATCAAATTGTTTTTCAACGCTTGCCGTAAAGTTAAAATCAACAATACCTTTAAAATACTGAACCAGAAAATCATTCACTACAGCACCAATATCGGTAGGGAAAAGTTTGCCTCGTTCTGCGCCTGTATTTTCTGTTTTATTCTCTTTTAGGATCGCATCGCCCTTTAATGTCAATACCCTGAAGTTGCGTGTTTTTCCTTCACGCTCTTCCTTAACCACATAACCACGGTTCTGGATAGTTGAAATAGTAGGGGCGTACGTTGATGGACGACCGATACCTAACTCTTCCAGCTTTTTAACTAAACTGGCCTCTGTATAACGTGCTGGTGGACGAGAGAAACGTTCGGTTGCCGACATTTCCTGTAATGCCAAGCGCTGGCCTTTTGTTAATGGCGGAAGCATAGCGTTCTCACCATCCTGTTGTGTATCATCTTCCTCGTCTTCCGATTCCAGATACACTTTCAGGAAACCATCAAACTTCATTACTTCGCCATTGGCGGTCAGTTCTTCTTTGCGGCTGGAGATGCTGATCTTCGCGGTTGTTTTTTCAAACTGCGCCTCACTCATCTGCGAAGCAATAGCGCGTTTCCAGATCAGCTCATACAAGCGTTTTTCGGATGAATCGCCATCAATGGTATGATTATTAAAATAAGTTGGCCTTATTGCCTCGTGCGCTTCCTGGGCACTGGCATTTTTGGTTTTATATTTACGGTGCTGGTGATATTTTTCACCATAAGCCGAAACGATCTCTTGCTGAGCAGCATTCAAAGCGGTTTCTGACAAGTTAACCGAGTCGGTACGCATATAGGTAATATTACCTGATTCGTATAGCTTTTGAGCAACCTGCATGGTACGGGCTACCGAATAGCCCAATTTTCTGCTGGCTTCCTGTTGTAACGTAGAGGTTGTGAACGGCGCCGCGGGTGAGCGTTTTGCCGGTTTCGTTTCTAACGACCGAACATCAAAATCGGCCGCGATACAATCAGCCAGGAACTTTTCGGCATCTTCCTGCTGGCTAAAACGTTCGGGAAGTTCGGCTTTAAATGCTTCTTTACCTTTACCAAATATGGCTACTATTTTAAAAGCAGCTTCTGACTTAAACTTATTGATCTCTCTTTCGCGATCAACGATAAGCCTTACAGCTACAGATTGTACGCGACCAGCAGACAAAGAAGGTTTTACTTTTTTCCATAAAACGGGGGAGAGCTCAAAACCCACCAATCTGTCCAATACACGACGGGCTTGCTGGGCATTAACCAGGTTGTAATCAATTTTACGTGGTGTATCAATAGCTTTTAAAATAGCTGGCTTGGTTATCTCATGAAAAACAATGCGCTTGGTTGTGGCATCTTTTAAACCCAGTGTTTCAAATAAATGCCAGGATATGGCTTCACCCTCGCGGTCCTCGTCCGATGCGAGCCAAACCATTTCGGCTTCTTTAGCTAATTTCTTTAATTCGCTGACAACTTGCTTTTTATCGGCCGGTACTTCATATTTCTGGGTGAAGTTATTAGCAATATCTATTGCGTCTTCAGACTTTATCAGGTCACGGATATGACCATAGCTCGATTTAACCGTAAAGTCTTTCCCAAGATATCCTTCGATGGTTTTGGCTTTCGCCGGAGATTCAACTATGAGTAGGTTTTTGGCCATTTAAGCAGTTATTTTTTTGCAAATAAAACATAAAGAAAGTGAAACGCAAATTTGTTTTGGTAAAAGCTTATAAGCTTTTACGGCTAAACGTATAAATAGTTGGAATGCAGGATTATTCGTAAAGCGGAGTTTTAAGGCGTTTTGGCAATTAAAAGCATACGGCAACAAGATGCCATTAGCAAGCAATATAGAAGGCCTACATTAGGAAGCCACCACCCAAAAGATCATTTCCTTCATAAAAGACAGCCGACTGTCCCGGTGCTATGCCTGAAACGTTATGATGGAAATCAACTTTCATATGTTCGCCCATTTGTACAATGCTGCTTTGCATACCCGCATCTTTGTAGCGTATTTTGGTAATAGCTTCTAAAGGCTCATTGATAGTGGCATATTTAACCAGGTTAAGGTTTTTAACCCAGGCTTGTTTGCGTTCCAGTTCATCTGCCGTACCTAAAACAACAGTATTAGTATGTGGATCTATAGCCGTAACAAACATTGGGTGTCCCAAAGCTATGCCCAAACCTTTACGTTGCCCTATAGTATAAAACGGATAGCCCTGATGTTTGCCCACTACAGTGCCATTGGTGAGCGTAAAGTTACCCGGGCCTATACGATCATCCAGATCTTCTACTTTGTGTCTTAAAAAGGCTCTATAGTCGTTATCGGGTACAAAACATATCTCATAGCTTTCGCTTTTGCCGGCAAGTTCAATCTGTCCCATATCCAAGGCCATTTGTCTGATCTCGGGCTTAGAAAAACTGCCTAAAGGGAATTTTGTACGTGCAAGGTTCTGCTGAGATACCCCCCATAATACATATGATTGATCTTTATTTTCGTCTTTTCCCTTTGATATCACATAACGACCATTATCCTGCAAACGGATATTAGCGTAGTGACCTGTAGCAATAAATTCACAGTCGAGTTTATCGGCACGTTTTAAAAGCGCATCCCATTTTATATGGGTGTTGCAAAGCACACATGGGTTAGGGGTACGGCCTGCCAGATACTCATCCACAAAGTTGTCGATCACAAAATCGCCAAATTCACTTCTGATATCTAATATATAATGAGGGAAGCCATAACCCACTGCCAGTGCACGGGCATCATTGATGCTGTCAAGGCTGCAGCAGCCGGTTTCCTTTGAGCTACCACCAGATGAGGCATAGTCCCAGGTTTTCATAGTAAGGCCAATAACTTCATAGCCCTGTTCATGCAACATCACTGCCGCTACCGAACTATCAACCCCCCCGCTCATTGCCACTAAGATCCTGCCATGCTTACTCATAATTTTGCAAAGATACCTTTTTGATCTTGATGTCAATACTTTATTGGTCAGCCGAGGGTAAAATGGAGAAACCTATTAAATCTCAATAGATTAACTATTAATTAATAGTTACTGATAATCAATTTATTATAAAATTTACATTAAGTTATAATTCATGATGATTATACAGTTTCTTTAGAAAGAAAATTGCTTCCCAGAAGATAATAACAGCTAAAATCAGGATATACTATGTTTGTATATTTAAGATTAAAAAAAATGCCCGATTATAAAAATTATCTAAAAAATGCTTTTTACTTAATCATAGAGCATAAAATTTAACACTTTAATAGTGTGTAGTCTCTACACAAATTTTAATAGTGCAAGCTTTTTTTTGCGATTATTTTAACGAATAAATGTACTGGTGACCATTGTAAAAAGCATGTAAGTTTTTTGTTAAAAAAAATGCAAAAGTGTATTACGCTCTTGTGGCATCCGGTTTACATTTTAAATTTGCTATACCCTAATTAATTTAAAATGATAAGCCAGTTAACATTAGAGCAAAAACTGCAAGGAGTGATTTTAGTGATTATTTGTTTTGTTGCTATAGCAAATTACCTGATTAAATAACTACACAGACCGAACAGTGAGGAAAAATTTAAGGCGCTTTTTCAAGCGCCTTTTTTTTGCAACAAAGTATAGGTATTAGGTATTAGGTATTAGGTTTATAATTATGGATTTCGGGTTTGACCATCGCCTTTAACCAACCATTTGTAACTGGTCAGTTCTTCAAGCCCCATGGGGCCACGCGCGTGGAGTTTTTGTGTACTGATGCCTATTTCGGCGCCAAGGCCGAATTGGGCTCCATCAGTAAATGCGGTTGAAACATTGACATATACCGCGGCTGCATCTACATCATTTAAGAATGTAGCTATATGTTCGGCATCTTCGGTAATAATAGCCTCACTATGCTTTGAACCATTTATGGCGATATGCTCAAGCGCCTGTTTAAAGCTATCTACTGTTTTTATGGCCATTTTCATAGACAAAAATTCAGTGCCGAAATGTTCCGGAGCGGCTCTATTCAGCAGGTTATCCGGATAATTACCCTTTAATGCCTCGTAGGCAGTTTCATCGGCAAATAATTCTACCTGCTTTTCCTTTAATATGTGGGTAAGTCCCGGCAGATCAGTAACGCGTGATGAGTGGATAATTAAACAATCAAGCGCGTTACAAACGCTTACCCGGCGTGTTTTGGCATTGGCTATAATTTGAGCACCTTTTTCCAGGTCGCCCGATTCATCAAAATAGGTGTGAACAATACCTGCCCCGGTTTCAATTACGGGTACTTTACTGTTATCCCTCACAAAATTAATCAATGACTGGCTGCCTCGCGGTATCAATACATCCACAAAGCCAACGGCATTTAGCAAGGCTGCAGTAACTTCACGATCAGCAGGTAATAAGGTAACTATATCGGTGTCCAGCTGATGTTTACGCAGTATTTTATGTATAACCGAGATAATGGCCCGGTTTGAGAAATCGGCATCACTACCGCCTTTTAAAATACTGACATTGCCTGTTTTAAAGCAAAGGGCAAATACATCAAATGTAACGTTGGGTCGGGCTTCGTAAATAACACCTACAACACCCAGCGGAACCCTAACCTTTGTTATGGATAAACCGTTGGGCATATTGGTTTGCGAAAGCTGTTTACCCAGAGGGCTATCTAAAAGGGCCACATTCACCATATCACCCGCTATGGCTTCAATGCGAGCGGCGGTAAGTTTCAACCGGTCGTATTTAGGATCGGTGCTATCCATCCGGTCAAGGTCTTTCTGGTTCTCGGTCAGCAGGTAATCGGTTTGGGCAATTGCTTCGGATGCCACATCCTGCAATACCTGATTAATCAATGCAGGAGCAAAGGTAGGCTTTCTACCCGCTACAAGGGCTTTTTGAAAATAATTATCGTATCCCATCGCTGTTAACCTTGTAAATAAAGATAATCGTAATGCACCAAGGGCTTTTGGTTTTTCTGCCCAACGCGTTCACGAGCTCTATCAGCACCATATTCGGCTATACCTAAGCCTACTTGTTTGTTTTTTTCGTCAACCAGTTTAATAATGTCGCCTTTTTTAAAATCGCTTACTACCTGTACTATGCCTATCGGTAATAAACTTGTGGCTTTATTAGATGTTAACGCAAGCCTTGCGCCATCATTAACCTGAACGATGCCGGTTGCCGATTTTTCGGAATGCGCTATCCATTTCTTTTTCCCTGACGCTTTTTTTGTAGGAGTAAAGCGGGTATGTATCACTTTATTTTCCAGAACATCGGTCAAGATATTTTCGCGGGTTCCGTTAGCTATATGTACGGCTATGCCCAGTTGTGCCGTTTTTTGCGACATGGTTGATTTAGTGATCATGCCGCCCCGGCCAAATTGAGAACGACCGGAAGAAACAAACTCAGAGAAATCAACTACAGAACCGTTAACTTCTTCAATTACAGAAGATCCCGGCGCGCTTGGATTGCCATTATATATACCATCAACATTGGTTAGCACGATAAGGGCCTCAGCATTTAGCATAGAGGCTATAAGACCGGCAAGCTCATCATTATCCGTAAACATCAATTCTGTTACTGATACCACATCATTTTCGTTCACCACAGGTATTACCTGGTGCTGTAGCAACAATTCCAGGCAGTTTTTCATGTTCAGGTAATGCATCCTGTCCCTGAAATCTTCCTTGGTGACCAGCACTTGCGAGCAAAGGATATCAAAGCGTTCGAAAAGACTGGAGTAGGTATTGATCAGCTTTACCTGACCAATGGAAGCCAATAACTGCCTTGCGGCAATGGCATCATATTTTTCGGAAATAGTGATCAAACTGCGACCAGAAGCCACTGCTCCTGAGGATACCAGGATTACTTCCTTGCCTTGTTTTTTGATCGCCGCTATCTGTTCAACCAGGTGTTCTATACGTTGCAGGTTGGGTAAGCCATTTTCCTGGGTAAAAACGTTAGAGCCTATTTTGATAATGATGCGCTGATAGTTGAAGGCCATTTCCTGCTGATCGTATTTTGATCCAAAAATAGCATTTTTTGATTGATATTAATTCGCTTTAAGGTATAAATTAACCATTTTGAACAAAAAATTATCATTTCACTATAAAATACAGCCATTATGGCTCTTGTATTTATTATTTACATTAGTTTATGGGCAAAAATTAATAATTTTTAATAAATTATTGTTGATTATGCCTTTATATGCATATAAACTATTAATTATTGTGTAACTAATTACCAAGTATATCTGCCGAAATGTAGTTGAAAGGAGGAGGGAGGAAGGCCCCTCCGGAAAGGACGCTGTCTAAATTATCTAGTTACGCCGAAACTTTTTAAACTTTAAATTTTAACATTTTTTAATCAAAAGCCGGGCAAAATGGGATGCTTTTAGGCCAGTTTAACTAAATTTTAACGCCATTTTAACACTTTTTAACAAATTTTTGAGGCGTTTTAAAAGGTTTAAAAAGTATTTGATCACTGGCTTGATAAAGCAGGCTCAAAATTAAAATAGAAAAAAAATTTGTTAAACCTATTTTTTTTCTATTTTTGTCGACTAATTCTATAGACAATGTATCATTATTATAAAATTACGTTAATGCCCTTTGTAAATATGCAGTGCTCTACTGCCTGTTGTTGATGCTTTTGATCTCTACATCTATCAAAAACATTTAATCAACCCAAATTTTAGTTTCCACCACCACCCAACCTTACTACATGAAAAAAATCTTTACAAATTCGTTAAGACTTATTGTACTTTTTCTTTTGCTTACACCAGCCATCAGTTATGCACAGCTCAATGGCTCGTATATTTTAAGCGGACAGGTAAAAGATGATCACGGACAACCTTTAGTAGGCACCACCGTTAGTATAAAAGGTACTACCAACAAAACGGCTACAGACAGTACCGGTAAATTCGCCTTAACTACAAGCGCTAAATTACCATACACACTGATTTTTAGCGCTGTGGGTTTTCAACCACAGGAGTTTTACATTAAGAATGCCAATAGCGCTTTAAATATTCAGCTTACCTCACAATCATTACTCATCAACGAGGTAGTGGTTACCGCATCCCGTAAGGAAGAAAAACTGTTACGCTCACCCGTAGCTATCGAAAAACTGAGCATCAACGCGCTGAAACAATCGCCTGGCCCAAGTTTTTATGACGCGCTGGAGAACGTGAAAGGCGTACAGATGACCACCACGAGTATCACCCTTAAGGTACCTAATACCCGCGGTTTTAACAGCCCCAACAACTTCAGGTTCATGCAACTGGTTGATGGGGTTGATATGCAATCGGCTACTTTAGGTGTACCGCTGGGTAATGCCATTGGCCCAACCGAGCTGGATATCGCCAGCATCGAAATCACTCCGGGTGCGGCCGCAGCTTTGTATGGCACCAATGCCATCAACGGTTTATCGAACCTGTTTACCAAAGACCCTTTTAAATACCAGGGATTGAGCTTCTACCATCGCCAGGCTTTAAACCACGTGGGTAATGATGCTTTGGGTGCGAGTTCATTAACCGAAGATGCTTTAAGGTTTGCGAAGGCTTTTAATGATAAATTCGCTTTCAAAGTAAACTTTAGCTATTTGCAGGGAACCGACTGGCAATCAAACACTCAAAAAGATCAAAACCCGACAAACTTAAAAACCGCCAACCCGGCGTATCCCGAACTGACAGGTACCAGCAACGCTGCTTATGACGGCTGGAACAAATATGGCGATGACGCGCTTGCCGGTAGTAATACGGTTGTAATTAAAGGTATTACTGTTGATGGTGTGGCCCGTCCCAACCTTAATGTGGCCCGTACCGGCTATAATGAGGTGGACCTGGTTGATCCGCATGTAACCAACTTAAAACTGGATGGTACATTGGCCTACAAAATAACGCCGAATACCATTTTATCATATACCTACCGTTATGGCCGCATGGATGGTGTTTTTCAGCGTGGTAACAAGATATCGCTCGATGGTGCTACCGTACAGAACCATAAAGTGGAGTTAAAGGGAAAAGAGTTCCTGGTTCGCACATATGAGTCTATCGAGAATACAGGTAATTCATTCAACGTAAAGCCATTGGCTGATAATCTCGACCTGAACCACGCCAGCAACTCGGCCTGGGCCACTTTATACGGTAACGCGCTTAAATCATATGCAGGTGGTAAATTAACATCGGCTAACCTGGCCGCAGCGGAACAATTTGCCAGGGCCGCCGCCGATAAGGGCAGGGTAGAGCCAGGCACACAGGCCTTTAATGATCTGCGTAAAACCATCATAGGTATCAACAACTGGGACATTAAATCGAGCCAGATCCCGAATGCACCGGTGACCGGTGGCGCCGCCCTGGTTCAAAAAAGCCACATGTATAATGCTGAGGCCCAATGGGACCTGAGCCGGTATGCCAAGGTGATCGACCTGTTGGTTGGCGGTGATGTTCGCGTATATTCCATCATACCTGATGGAAATAACTTTGTTGACTTTACCCGTCCTATTGCTGATCGTAATACACCTTTGGCCAACGGAAGTTTTGGTAAAGATGTGATCTACAAAAAATATGGCGCGTTTACCCAGGTAACCAAAACTTTTTTTGACGAGAAGCTGAAATTATTCGGATCTATCCGCTGGGATTACAACCCTTACTTCGATCCTAAATTTACACCACGTTTAGCCGCCGTTTATACGGTGAATGAAAACCATAACTTCAGGTTCACTTTCCAGAACGGGTACCGTTTTCCATCATTGTTTGAAGCTTTGTCATACGTAAACAATGGTAGGGTGAAACGTGTAGGTAGTTTACCATTTATAAATGATGGATTAGGTTACCTGGGCAACAGCTACACGCAAACATCGGTAACCAATTTTAACGCTGCTGTAAACGCAGCACCGGGAGGTAGCACAGATGCGAATGCCCTGGCTAACAGGAACCTGCTGAAAGTAGCCGATTTGCCACCAGCACGTCCGGAGCAGATCACCTCGTACGAGATTGGTTACAAAGGCATTGTTGCCGATAACAAAGTATTCATCGACATAGATGCCTATACTAACCGTTATGACGGCTTTTTAGGCCAGGTGCAGGTGTTTGTACCCAATGGAACCACTGTGGGCACAGACGCGGCCGTATTATCCATGCTTGACATTAACCGCGACCCAACTTCTGCAACTTCAACCAATGCAGCCAGCCAGGGGCAAAGCAGGTACCGGGTGTACACCAACGCCAAAAACATTTATCACAACTACGGTTCATCGGCAGGTATTACCTATAATTTTTATAAAAGATATACCATATCAGGCAACGTAAGCTTTAACAAGTTAAAAGCTCAAACGGCCTCTGATATTTTTGTAACGGGCTTTAATACACCGGAATGGTCGGGCAACGTATCATTCGGTAATCGTGAAGTGGTTAAAAACTTTGGCTTCAACGTAGTTTACAAATGGCAGGAGTCATTCCTGTGGGAAAGCCCGCTGGTTACCGGTACCGTACCCGCTATTGGCACTGTTGATGCGCAGGTTACCTACCGCGTACCCGTATACTATGCCACCTTTAAGTTAGGCGCAAGCAATATTTTCAACAAGCGGTACATTCAGTATGCCGGCGGCCCAACTATTGGCGGTCTGTACTATGTATCGGTTACCCTGGATGGCTTGTTAAGCGGCCAACAACCTAAATAAGCTTTTTTTTAATACGTTTTATATAGTTTTTAAGGCGGATGGGCAGCAATGCTCATTCGCTTTTTTGTGGGGTGAGGCGTAGGGGCCAACACTATTACGTCATTGCGAGCGCAGCGTGGCAATCCCTAACTATACAGAGCGGCTCTGCCAATTGGGGATTGCCACGCTGCGCTCGCAATGACGGACTTATTAATCACAAGATTCTAAAACAAAAAAACCGGATGATTCTGATGACCATACCGGCTTTGAGTGTATAATTCAAAAAAGCGTCTTTGTTTAATGCTGTTTCACTTCGTGCAGTCCGCATTCCTTTTTAGACTGATCTTCCCACCACCAGCGGCCGGCGCGGAAGTCCTCGCCTTCGGCAACAGCACGTGTACAAGGCATACAGCCAATGCTGGGAAAGCCTTTATCATGCAGGGAGTTATAGGGAATGTTATATTGTTTGATATAGGCTTTAACATCATCTAATGTCCAGCTAAAAATAGGGTGGAACTTGGCCAGCAGGTTTTGCTCGTCCCACTCTACGTTTTCCATATCATGGCGGTTGGCAGATTGATCGGCACGGATACCGGTGATCCATAATTTATTGCCTTTAAGCGCGCGTTTCAAGGGCTCTATCTTTCGGATACCGCAGCACTCTTTACGGTTCTCTACAGACTCATAAAAGCTGTTGGGGCCCTTTTTGTTTACCATTTCTTCCAGCAGATCGCGGTCGGGGTAATAGGCGTGTATGGGTTGTTTATACCTGTCCATAGTGCTGCTCCAAACAGAGTAGGTTTCGCGGAAAAGGCGGCCGGTTTCAAGGGTAAAAACTTTAATTGGCAAGTTATTGGCAAATATCATGTGGCTGATGGCCTGATCTTCCCAACCAAAACTGGTAGAGAACACGATTTCGCCGGGAAACAGCTCGGCGAGTTCGCGCAGGGCCTCAACAGGGTCGAGACCTGCAATTACTTTTTGTATATGTTTAACTACTTCACTCATGTTACAAAACTTTGGTAATAAAGGCGACTATCGATTTGATACTTACCAGTATTACGATAATACCTACAGAAACCATAATGGTTTTGGTGGATATTTTATTAGAGATACGGGCCGCTATAGGCGATGCCAATGCGCTACCCAATATTAAACCAGCTACTGCAGGCCAATGATCGCTGGTTACCAAACTAATAAAGGTAATAGAACCGGCTATAGCAACAAAAAAACGTGCTAATTTTACAGTACCTAATGAAAATATAGGACTACGGCCACCAGCTATCAAAGTTGACAATACGATTGATCCCCAACCGCCGCCGCCAACCGCGTCAATAAAGCCGCCACCTAAACCTAATAACGAAATGCGCTTTACTTTATCGGTCGATTTTTTACGCTTGATATTAAAAGCTTTTGACAGGATAACCCATCCAAGTATTAATGTATATAAAGACACTACCGGCTTGGTATACATGCTATAATGCTCCAATGATGATAATAACGTAGCACCTGTAATAGCTCCGATAATGCCGGGTATTACCAATAATTTAAAAAGCTTCCAGTTGATATTACCCATACGAAAATGCATCCAGCCGGCTATACCACAACTCAATATCTCTGACAGGTGGACACCCATACTGGCAGATGCAGGAGGGATACCCATTGAGAGGGAGAAACTGGTAGAAGTAACGCCATATGACATACCTATAGCGCCATCAACCAGTGCAAACAGGAAACCAGCCCCCAAAAAGTAATAAAACTGTGGAGGTACACCCTCTATAAATGATTTAAACTGAGGTTCCCTGTAATACAAAGCGGAAATAACAACCGCCAGGGAAATGATAATGGTTGACCAGATAAGCCAGATAAAATTCTTATTAACGGTAATTTTAGGCTCAACCAGTACCGAGGTTACTTTATTTAAAGTTTTAACCTTGTCAGCAAAATCACCGGTGAGGGTATTGCGCAGTTCGCTCATTTGCTGCAGAGTGGTATCCAACTCGTCAGGGATACTTTCGTTGAGCACTTCCTTTAAGCGTTTGGCTATGGTTGGCGATTTACCGTTGGTGGATATAGCCAGCTTCAAATCGCCTTTTTGAACGATGGATGCCAGGTAAAAATCGCAAAGCTCAGGTTTATCAGCCACGTTGATCAGCAATTTGCGGTCATGTGCTGCCTGGCGGATATATTTGTTCAGATCGCTATCGTTAGTAGCGGCTATCACTACTTCGGCATCATTCAGATCATCATCGGTAAAGGATTTCTGAATAACGGTTAAGCCGTCATATTGAGCAGCCAGTTCGTGTATTTCCGTTAGAAACTCACGGGATATCACGGTTACTTTGGCCTGGGTGCTGTTATTTAAAATAGCGGTCAGTTTTTCCAACCCAACATTACCTCCGCCTACCAGTACGGTATGCAGGTCGTTCAGCTTTAAAAACACGGGAAACAATTGATTGCCCCCAGTATCCTGGTTCTGAACCTTGGTTATGCTGCTATCTTTGGGCAATAATGACATGCTTACTATTCTTTAACAATTTTATTATTGTACCAAAGCCTCTCTTTTTGCTTTACTTTTTTCTAAAAACGCGGTTGCCTGCGCTAAGTAAGCTGTAGCAAACTCTTGAGAAGGTTCATGTTGGTTGATCTGTAAAACCAGGTCGTTAAAGCTGCCTTCGATATCAAATTCGCCTTTTTCTACATAATTGGCATCAAATTCACGAATAACAGCGGCCTGCGTACTGGTGTTTATACTTTTATCAAGTAACAACGCTTTAGCTGAGCTTAGCAGTGTATTATAGGCATGATAAATGGCATCAGACCATGCACCGGCCTGGAATGATTGCTTGGCCCAGCCCAGTTTTTCTTCCGACTCATACAACAGCGTTGCCACCAGGTCGATGATCACACCGGCACATTCACCAACGCCAATGGCGGTAACAAAAGTTTCCTGGTGACCCCAGTCAACAAACTCATCATCGGTTAGGTTGGTCAAATCGGCAAGGGGTTTCAAAAGGCGATAAAAATAGTCTTTACCTTGTCTGTCGTAGTAATCATTATAAAGTTCACCTTCTGTTGAAAGTGCTTTATAATCATCAAGCAGGGTACGTAAAACATCGGTTGCCCTTTTTGAAGGCACCTTGATCACCCTATCAGCAGCACGACCAACGCCGTCGCCAACGGTACCGCCTCCCAGCATCACCTGTACAGACGGCAACACTTTGGTACCCGCTTTTAATGAGCTGCCGTGAAAACCAATATGCGCCAAACCATGCTGACCGCAGGAGTTCATACAGCCGCTTATTTTTATCTTGATATCGCGGTTATAAATAAAATCTTCGTATTCGTTGTAGATCAGGTCTTCCAGTACACGGGCCATGGTCATACTGTTGGAGATACCCAGGTTGCAGGTATCGGTGCCAGGGCAGGTGGTTACATCAGCCACGCTGTCAAAACCAGGCGCAGCCAGTTCCAGCTTAGCCAAGCCTTGGTACAGGGCTGGTAATGCCTCTTTGCGGGCAAATTTCAACAGTAATCCCTGGTTTTGGGTAACGCGGATCTCGTCGGCAACCAATGGCTGTAATACTTTTACCAGTTCACGGGCGGTATCTGAGGAGATATCACCAACGGGAACTTTAATGTATACGCCATAAAAGCCTTTTTGCTTTTGTTCAAACACGTTGGTAGCCAACCATTGCTCATAGCGGAAAGGGTTGCTGATGCTTACTTCGGCAAAAGCGGTTTCTTCCGGAACGGCAGGTTGTGGAACCGCATCACGGTCGATAGTATAACTTTTTACTTTGATGGCCGTTCTTTCGATAGCCGCTAAACGTAAAACTTCCTCTAATCCAAGTTTTTGAATGAGATATTTCAATCGGGCCTTGTTACGGTTATTGCGTTCGCCATAACGATCGAACACCCGGATGATGGCCTCGATATAAGGGATGAGTTGATCTTCGGGTAAAAATTCTTCTACAATGCTGGCTAACAGCGGCTGGGCGCCTAAACCACCGCCTAAAAGCACTTTAAAGCCACGCTCGCCATTGGCCTTCAGTTTCGGGATAACGCCGATATCGTGAATGTAAGAAAACGCGGTGTCCGCATCGCTTGATGAAAAAGAGATTTTGAATTTACGCCCCATTTCCTGGCATACCGGGTTGCGTAAAAAATACTCGAAAGTAGCATGCGCATATGGCGAAACATCAAATGGTTCCTGCGGATCGATACCCGAAGCAGGGGAGGCGGTAACGTTTCTGACGGTATTACCGCAAGCTTCGCGCAGGGTAATATCATCCTGCTCCAGTTTGGCCCAAAGTTCAGGTGTACGTTCCAGGCTCACATAATGGATCTGGATATCCTGGCGGGTGGTTAAGTGCAGGTTACGGCTTCCGTATTCGTCAGATATCTCGGCAATACGCAGCAGCTGTTTGAAAGTAACTTTACCAAATGGCAACTTGATACGCACCATTTGCACACCCGGCTGGCGCTGACCATAAATGCCGCGTGCCAAACGTAAGCTCCTGAACTTTTCGTCGTGAATTTTACCTTCACGAAAAGCCCTGATCTTTTTTTCAAGATCAATAATATCTTTTTCAACTATCGGGTTCTCCAGTTCCGTTCTGAAGCTCTGCATATCTTATCGTTTTATCAATTATAAAAAAGCCTCTTTGGCTTAGGCTAAAGAGGCGTATATGGTTAATACAAAAATTATAGCCTGGCCTTATTGTCTCTCACGCAATAACACATCAGATTTTTGTAGTAAATATTCCTGTTGAAGGTATTCATTCCCCAAATATATACATACTATAGGGAAATGGTAGAATTTAATTGAAAAAAATTACCATTTGACAGTTTGGTGAGATTATAAGAAGCGCGTATCCAGAATTAGATTGAAATAATTATACTGTTGCTTACTCGATAAAGATCTTTGTGAGATACATATCAGCTTCCTTTTTCCGGAGTAAATAAATTACTTGCTTTTTATTTTTGTCCCGGAAAACAGAACTCGGAAAAATTGCGTCCGTATCTGATTTTGGTGGTTTATTAATCAGTATATTTCTTTGCACCTTACCGCTATCTATTGTTGCGTAAATAACCACAGTTTCATCAGTTTTTGAAGAGTTTACCTTCTTCATTTCATCTGGTGGGCATTGTAAGTTTCGGGGGAGCTCATTGTAAAGGAAATAACTTTTTCCCTTATAAGTTAAAGGCGCGTATCCGGTAAACTGAAATTTTTCTTCGTTGGTATGCTGCTTTTTCTTTATACGGTTAATTTGTTTTGCAACGTAATTGCTATCAACATCAACAGTAATAATATCGCCAATATCAAACTCATTTTGGAGTTTAATACCATAATAGGTTGTGGTGGTTCTGAGCCTGCTTTCAAATACGATCCGTAATCCATTATTGGCTGTAGTAATAATTTGCATGGGGATACATGACGACAAAGAAAAATCATCATTATCGGCATTATCACTATCACCACTACTGCCGGTTTTAAATGGAATGGCCACTTCTTTTACCAACTTATAGCTTTTTGTATCTATCTGTACAATATATGCTCCCACCGCATTTTTATCCGAAGACGGAGTTGTATAAGGTAATAATAAATTAATCTGGTCATGATCATCGACGTAGGACATGCCTCTGCCCGACAGGGAAATAGTATCTTTTGAGAGTTGCTTCAGTTCGATGATTTGCGGAGTATTGGACGAAGGAGAGTAGACTATAACGTTCCATTTAACATTTTTGTTCCTTAACCTACTTCTGGTTAAGCGATACAGATCCCATTTATCATCAAACGCCGAATAAACTTCATATCCGGGGTCTTTGCCCAATGAGATATTCTGTGTTCGGGTTTTGGTTCCTGTATAATCAAAGTGATTGATGTTGATATATGTGCTATCTTTTACGGTTTTATACCCGTATGAAAGAAACTCTTTAGCTGCTTTGCTATTAAGGATAGAAAAACTGCCAGCTTTCCGCGCATTTTTTCCGCCTGAAGTATCTATCAGTTTAGCTGCACCTATTTTTTCTCCATTTCTTTTAAAGTTCAACATTTCTAACTTTTTGCATAAGTTTTTTTCGTCGAAATAGGAGTAGAATACACTGAAGTTATCTTTGAAAACAAAAAGATTTTCAAAACTGTACTGGATCGAATCTTTAGGTGGGAGAGGAACTTTTATATGAGCCTCGTTCTTTAAGAGCTCTTTCTCATAAATGTCTAAGAAATAATCCTTTTTATCATAACGGATGGCATACAGCGACGTGCTGTCCTGCTCAAACATACGAAATGACATGCTATCATAATCAGGAATCTTTGCTCCGCTATAAAAATGTACAGTCTGCGCGGAAATATTGACAACCGAAGCAATGCAAAACAGGGGTATAAGCAAATATTTCATTTTTGGATATGAAGTGATAAGGCGCCCCGGTTTACAAGTTTCCGAAAAGCAATGCAATTTAAGGATTATCTTAAATTTTAACAGCGGTCAATAAGCTTTTTAAGTATGAATAAGCGTTTGCTCCCGCGAGATGATATCAGCGATGCTGGTCTCACTTAATATTTTTAACGTGGCATCACGAACATCAACAAATACATCGCGGATGCCACAGGTAGTTTCCTGGTGACACTCATCGCATTTGTGATAAAAGTTAAGACTGGCGCAAGGCACCATAGCAATAGGGCCATCCGTGATACGCATAATACTTACGAGGAATATCTCTTTAGGATCACGATTTAAGCTGTAACCACCACCTGCACCTTTTTTGCTGTACAGGAAACCTGCATTCCGTAAATCGAGCAGTATTTGCTCCAGGAATTTCTTGGGGATACGTTCGGCCTCAGCGATCTTTGAAATTTGCATTGGCGGCTGATCCATGTTCTTACCCAGGATCACTAATGCCTTAATTGCGTATTTAGTTTTTTTAGATAGCATTTTTTAAAATAAAACTAACAAAGGTACACAATTATAAATAAAAATATCCAGTAATACTATAGGATACTTGTATAGGGTATAGAATCAAGAGATAAGAGCCAGGAATCAGGACAAGGGATTAAATTAATCGATTACTATTATTCTTCCTGATTCTTGATTCTTATTTCTTGCCTCTCTTTTTCCGAGTGCCCTAAGTTTTTATCCGGGTTAACCTGATCACGAACCAGCTGTTTTAACTCTTTGATCTCCGGGAAGCGCCCCTGTTCTTTTCTGTCGAACAATACCTTATCATTAACACTGATGGTATATTTGCCACTTGTTTCGCTTGGGTGCAGGGTTACGCCATAAACATCATCAGTAAAAGTAGTCAGCAGTTCCTGGGCCATGTAAGCGGCGCGCATCATCCAGTTACATTTGGGGCAGTATTCAATGGTAATAGTTGGTTTCATGTTGGTTGTTTATCGGAAGGTTGTATCAGGTCCCACAAATTACCGTAAAGATCTTCAAAAACCGCTACTATACCATAATTCTCGGTAACCGGCTGCCGCACAAAATTGATCCCTTGAGCAGTCATGGCCTTATGATCGCGCCAAAAATTGTCGGTATACAAAAACAGGAATACGCGCTTGCCCGATTGATTGCCAATAGCTTGTTTTTGTTCATCACCCGCAGCCTTCGCCAGCAGAATAGAACATTGTGCATCTTTATCCGGCGCTATTAAAACCCATCTCTTTGTTTCGCTTAAAATGGTGTCTTCTATCAATACAAAGCCAAGCTTTTGGGTATAAAAAGCAATGGCCTCATCATAATCGGCTATCACCAGGGTAATATGGGCAATATGTCTTTTCATTTATAAGGCACCAGGAATCTTTCTTCGGTGTGGGTACTTAATACATTCAGGGTATCGCCAATGGTAATGATGCCGGTACCTTCATGAACCAGATTTTGCCCAAACATTATTTTCTTGTCCATCAGCCGGTATTGCGCCAATGTTTTTAAAGGTTCTTTAGCCTTTACCGCCGTAAGCTGATCGATAGTAGTGAGCACACAACGTGCGCAAAGCTTGGCTCCATAAAAGTTGATACCGGCTACTTGTATATGGTTCATCAGGTCTTCTGCAAAAGGCTCACCGCCGGTAAAAACAATGTTAGGCCTGAACCGGTTCATGGGTAATGGTTCGGCAAGGCGACTATTCAGATCATTAAGCGAAGCCTGACCTATCAGTAAAAAAGGATAAGCATCGGCAAAAGAAGTGATCATACCCGGTGACGCATACCGCTGGTCAACCTCCCTATGCGTGTCTTCGGGCATGTGCACCAGTCGGCATTTTATACCCAGCGCGGCGCTAAACCAACTGTCCAATTCCGAATCCACAAATACGCCCGCACAGGTATCATCCCAGATAGCCACTTCCTGTTTGCCCTGGTTATGTTGCTCAAATGGTATGGCAACCGATCCGTTCAGGTGGTGGGTAACTAACAGTCCGTCGTTTTCAACCTGCACTTTTAGCAACGCCATTTGCGGATATTCTCGCTGGGTTAGGAAACGGTTTTGTTCATCAACCAGCATCCAGCGACGATCATATTTTAGCCCGCGGTCGGTAACCTCGGCGTTGGATAATGATATGCCTCCTAATGATTTGATAGGATAAATATATAATTCACTTACAGTAAGCATGGCAGTAGGGGTATAATATGTAAAAGTAGAAAAACTACCGTTGTTTTGCGAGAGGCGTTTACAGGAATATGATTATATGTGATCTGTATGATACTTTAATCTGACCTGTTTGTAACCTATAAATTACAATCGATTGTTTTTTTATTGACAGTTCATTGCTTTGTTTAGTTTTAATTGATATTATTGTTTATCCAATTGCAAAACCAACCTTTAATTTTATTGAAATTATGCCATTAAACAATGTAAACGGCAAGGCTAAAACCGCCAATACTTATGACGCTATAGTTATTGGCTCGGGCATTAGCGGCGGCTGGGCGGCTAAAGAATTAACCGAAAAAGGTCTGAAAACCATTATGCTGGAACGCGGCCGTAATTTTGAACACATCAAAGATTATAAAACCGCCAATAACAATCCCTGGGATATGCCGCACCGTGGCAGTCCAACACAGGCTCAACGCAAAGTCAGACCGGTAATATCACGTGGCTGGGGGGCTTATGAGCCCATCATGGATTATTGGGTTAATGAGCAGGAAGCGCCTTATACCGAAATTAAACCCTTTAACTGGTGGCGATCATACCAGTTGGGTGGCCGCTCTATTTTATGGGGCAGGCAAAGCTACCGCTGGAGCGATCATGATTTTGAAGCTAATGCCAAAGATGGCTGGGCAATTGACTGGCCTATCCGTTATAAAGACCTGGCACCCTGGTATGATCATGTAGAGAAGTTTGCCGGCATAAGCGGTTCATTAGAAGGTTTGGAGCAATTACCCGATGGGCATTACCTGCCACCAATGGATATGAACTGGGTGGAGAAAGATGTAGCTGCCCGGCTGAAAAAGAATTATAATGGCACCAGGCATATGATCATCGGTCGTTCGGCTAATCTTACAGCGGCCATTCCTGGTCGTACCAAGTGCCAGTTCCGTAACCGTTGCTGGGAAGGATGTCCTTTTGGTGGATATTTCAGTACACAATCCTCCACTTTACCGGCTGCTTTGGCCACCGGGAACCTAACGGTTAGGCCATACTCCATAGTTACTAAAATATTGTACGATAAGGATACGCAAAAAGCTACCGGCGTTGAAGTGCTTGATGCCGAAACCAACCAAACCTATGAGTATTATGCCAAGATCGTATTTCTGAATGCCTCGGCTTTAAACAGTGCCTGGGTGTTGATGAACTCGGCAACGGATGTATGGCCCGACGGATTGGGCAGCAGCAGCGGCGAACTGGGGCACAACATTATGGATCATCATTATAACCTGGGCGCATCTGGCCATGTAGAAGGTTTTGAGGATAAATATTATTATGGTCGCCGTGCCAATGGCATCTATGTGGTACGATTTGCCAATTTATTTGGCGATAAACGCGATTATCTGCGTGGTTTTGGCTACCAGGGTGGTGCAAGCAGAACAGGTTGGAGCCGCGAGATTGCCGAACTGAACATTGGCGCGCAATATAAAGACGCGATAACCGAACCGGGCGACTGGGAGATTGGCATAGGCGGTTTTGGCGAATTACTGCCTTATCATGATAACAAGATCACCCTGGATAAAAACCGCACGGATAAATGGGGCTTACCTGTTTTAGCCATGGATGCCATTATCAGGGACAACGAAAAGAAAATGCGCATCGATATCGTAAAAGAAGCCAAAGAGATGCTGGAAAGTGCCGGCGTTAAAAATGTAAAAACGCACGACAGGGGCCACAACGTTGGTGACGGCATACACGAAATGGGCACCGCCCGCATGGGGCTTGACCCTAAAACATCTGTTCTGAATGCGCATAATCAGGTATGGGATGCCAAAAATGTGTTCTGTACTGATGGTGCAGCGATGACATCGTCCGCCTGCCAAAACCCTTCATTAACCTATATGGCATTAACCGCTCGTGCAGCCGATTTTGCAGTTGGAGAATTGAAGAAGGGAAATATATAAAAGGATCATAGATAAATAGAGCAAAGAACAAGGATAAAATAAACATACACGTCATCCCGAATTTATTTCGGGATCCCACAAGCAAGGTTGATCATACAATGTAGATCTTCTTGTAGGATGCTGAAACAACTTCAGTACGACATAAACTTAATCAACTATGAAAAAACTACTTTTTATTTGTTTGCTATTAAGCACTACGTTGCTTTATGCAAAATCGAAACCCAAAGTGCTTGTTTTCTGTAAAACGGCGGGCTTTCATCATAACTCGATAGCGGTTGGCGTACCGGCTATTATGAAATTAGGCCAGGAAAATAATTTTGATGTGGATAGTACCACCAACGCTGCAAAATTTACACCCGACAACCTCAAACAATACGCCGCGGTGATATTTTTAAGCACCACTGGTAATGTTTTGGATGATACCCAACAAACTGCCTTTGAGCAATACATAAAAGCAGGTGGCGGCTTTGTAGGCGTGCATGCGGCTACTGATACGGAGTATGACTGGCCCTGGTATGGCAAACTGGTGGGTGCTTACTTTAAAAGTCACCCCAAACAACAGGAAGCTACGCTGAATGTGGTCGACCGCAATTTTATAGCCACCAAACATTTGCCCGAAACCTGGAAACGCTGGGATGAGTGGTACAACTATAAATGGATAGCCGACGATTTGCATGTACTGATCAAAATAGACGAAAAAAGCTATACCGGCGGCGAAAATGGTGATAATCACCCCATGGCCTGGTATCACAGTTTTGATGGCGGCAGAGCCTTTTATACCGAACTGGGCCATACCGATGAATCATATGCCGATCCCTTATACCTGAAACATCTTTTGGGCGGCATACAATACGCCATAGGCAAGAAATAGTTGCCTGAATCAGGATTTACAGAATTTAAGGATTTTCAGAATAATCGAGTAACATTCTGTTAATTTTCAAATTCTATAAATTCTGATTCAGATAATATTGCTTTATGCATGTGCAATGGCATGTTTTAATGCCGCGTTATGTTTATATCTAAATATAAAAGGAAAAATAACCGCTATAACCAGTGCATAAGCTGCAAAGGTTAGCCAGATGCCGTGCCAGTTTTTACTATGATCGGCATGGGTGAAGAACTTATCAATAATGTAGCCGCTGCCTATGCTGCCAAAAAAGGCACCAAAGCCATTCACCATCATCATGAAAAGGCCCTGGGCGCTGGCCCTGATTTCGGGTGTTGCCTGCGTTTCGACAAATAATGAACCCGAAATATTAAAGAAGTCAAAGGCCATACCATAAACGATACAGGAACCAATGATCATCCAAAGTCCGCTGGCCGGATCGCCGAAAGCAAACAGACCAAATCGTAACACCCAGGCCAGCATACTAAACAGCATCACATACTTGATACCGAACTTACGCAGGAAGAAAGGGATAGCCAGGATAAACAACGTTTCGGAGATCTGGGATATGGACATGATAATGGCAGGATACTTTACTGCTATGGTATCTTTATAAGCCGGCACAGTAGCAAAATCGTGGATATAGGTATCGCCATAGGCGTTGGTCAACTGTAAGGCAGCGCCTAACAAAAGTGAGAATGCAAAAAATATAGCAAACTTAGGTACTTTAAATAGAGTAAAAGCTTTTAAACCCAATTGCTCTACAAATGATTTATGAGCAACTTTACCCATAAGGGGAGGAGCTTTAGGCAATGTAAAAGAATATAAACCTAATACAAGGGCCATCGCCGATGAGATATAAAACTGATTGGCCGAGGTTTCGTTATGGGTAAGACTCACCGTCCACAATGCAGCAATAAAGCCGATAGTTCCCCATATCCGTATAGGCGGGTAATCTTTTACAATATCCTTATCACTGTTTTTTAACGCCGAATAGGCCACGGTTATGGATAATGATAGGGTTGGCATATAAAACACCATATTCAGCAACATCACCCAAAAAAACGTGATCGGATTGGTAACAAGCGGTAAACAAAATAAGGTCATTGCTCCTAAAATGTGCATTACCCCGTAAAGCTTTTCGGCATTTATGAAGCGGTCGGCAATAATACCGGTAAGGGCGGGCATAAAGATAGCCGAGATGCCCATGGTTGAAAAAATAGCACCAAAGTGCTCACCCGACCATTGTTTATTTTGAAACCAGTATACCCCTATAGTTAGTAGCCATGAACCCCATATAAAAAACTGCATAAAATTCATCACTATTAAGCGAAACTTAATATTCATACAACGCCGGGTTTAAATAATAAAATCAGTATTAAATTAAAAAGGGAAAGTAGTGAAATTAATGTGAATCAGGAAATTTGAGAATTCATCTGAACCCTGATTTACCTGATTAAAGGATTAAATAATTTTTTCATTAAAATCGAGGTAATCATATAATCCTTTAATCAAGGTTCAGACAATCTCTACGATGCTTTGCGTTTGTTTAACTCATCGCGTATTTTGGCTGCCTTTTCATATGATTCTTCGGCAAGCGCTTCTTGTAATTTGGTTTTAAGTTCGTCTATACTCAATGAGGCAAATCCGCTGCCTACGGTTGCGCCTACTGTTTTCTCTTCCTGGGTTTCGTTGATGTTTTCGAGATAAACAAAATCATTGCCTTCAATAACTATACCTGCGGTAGACAGGATGAACTCGTAAGTAAAAATAGGGCAGTCGAACCTTACAGCTACCGCAATAGCATCTGATGTGCGGGCATCAATCTCGATGGATCGTTTACCATCGCTACAAATCAATTTGGAGTAAAATATACCGTCGACCAGGTTATAAATAATGATCTCCTGCACCTCGATCTGATAAGCTTGTGCAAAGCTCTTAAACAGATCGTGCGTAAGCGGGCGGCTCGG
Organism: Mucilaginibacter sp. 22184; assembly: GCF_052045695.1. Lineage (NCBI taxonomy): Bacteria > Pseudomonadati > Bacteroidota > Sphingobacteriia > Sphingobacteriales > Sphingobacteriaceae > Mucilaginibacter > Mucilaginibacter sp. 22184. The sequence continues at coordinate 263,028 of NZ_JBQEPI010000005.1, read as the reverse complement.
GGTCATTTTTTCTATCTCGATAGCTATGGCCTGTGCTTCAAAGCTGCCGATAATGATAGGGAGCCGTCGCCGGCCGCTTACCTCGCCTAAAACTAATGCGTAAGCGCCCGATTGTGTCTGACTGTACGATAACCCTACTATATCCAGCTTAATTTTTTTCATGTTATTACCCATCGCACCTATATAATTTATGCTGAAGCTTTATATTCTTTAACGGCCGCTATTAATTGAGGCACAACTTCAAAGGCGTCGCCAACAATTCCGTAATCTGCCACTTTGAAAAAAGGAGCTTCCGGATCTTTATTGATCACCACAATAACTTTTGAAGAACTGATACCCGCCAGGTGCTGTATAGCACCTGAAATTCCTATCGCAATATACAAATTTGGACTGACAGCGATCCCCGTTTGACCAACGTGTTCGCTGTGTGGGCGCCAACCGGCGTCTGATACTGGTTTAGAGCATGCTGTGGCCGCGCCAAGCAGTTCGGCGAGCTCTTCTACCATGCCCCAGTTTTCGGGTCCTTTGAGGCCACGACCGGCAGAAACAACAATTTCCGCATCGGGCAGGGATATTTTATCGGTAGAGCGAACGATCTCTTTGATCACGGCTCTAAAATCGGACTCTTTGGTTTCGGCAGCAAAATCTTCTACCTGGGCAGTACCCCCGGTTTCCACCACCTTATAAGAGTTAGGCACCAGGGCGATAACCTTATTGGCTGATGTTAACTCTACAATAGCAAATGCTTTGCCCGAGAAAGCAGTTTTTTTGATAGTGAATTTACCACCATTTTGCTCTGGCAGCGCTACGGCACCGTCAGCAACACCGGCCTGTAGTTTCACACCCAAACGTGGCGCTAAACCACGGCCAGAGAATGTATTGGATAATACCACAATATCGGCGCTTTGCTTTTTTGCGGCTTCGGCAATGATAGAGGCATAAGCCTGGTTGATAAAATTCTTGAGCTTATCGCCAGATACGTTCAGCACTTTTTCGGCACCGTATTTACCTAACGCGGCTAATTCATCTTTGCTGACATCGCCAATGGAGATAGCCACAAGATTGGTTTTATTTTGATCGGCAATGGCACGGGCATAGGTAACAGCTTCAAAAATTGACTTTTTGAATTTACCACCGGCATTTTCCGCATATATTAAAACTGACATATATTAAAATGAGTTATGGTTTTAGGAAATAAGAATCAAGAGACAAGAATCAAGAAAAAATATATCGCTATGTTGAATTATATTTTTTAAATCTCCCATCTTCTGAATTTCTTATCTTGATTCTTGGCTCTTGATTCTTGTTTCTTTTTTAAATAACGCGTGCTTCGGTATGCAAAAGCTCAACCAATTTCGCTGTATCATCAGCAGGAACCAATTTTACTTGTCCACGAGGGGCAGGAGTTTCATAGCTCAATACTTCCGAATAAGTCTTTACTTCAACTGGTTCAACCACCGCTAAGGGTTTGGTACGGGCCGACATGATACCGCGCATATTGGGTATTTTAGGTTCAGCAACGCCTTCAGCAGTACCGGCCACAAAAGGGTAGGGAATGGTCAGGAGCTCTTTACCGCCCTCTATCTCGCGTTCAACGGTAGCTTCTTTATCAGCAGCATCCAGTTTTTTGATGATAGATACCGAAGGCAGATCAAGCAACTCGCCAAGCATACCGGCAATTTTTGAGCCGTTATAATCGATAGACTCGCGGCCCGTCAAAATAAGGTCGAACGGATTGGCTTTCACGTACTCAGCTATCTGGTAAGCCACATACCAGGCATCGTGAGGTTTAGCGTTTATACGCACCGCGTCTGTAGCGCCAATAGCCAGCGCTTTACGGATAGTAGCTTCTGTATTTACTTCACCAACGTTGATAACCGTTACCGCCCCTTTACCGCCATCGGTTAACTCAATAGCACGCGAAAGCGCTATCTCATCATATGGGTTTAGTATAAATTGAACACCATTTGTATTAAATTGGGTGTTATTATCAGTAAAGGTTATTTTTGTGGTGGTATCAGGAACATTACTTACACATACCAGGATCTTCATATCAATAGGTTTTTGCAAATTTAATTAAAAAAGATAGAGTTTAAAATGGAGTTGAGCAGATTGGATAAGCTATTAGAATTTATAAAGAACGAACCCGAAGACGAATTTTTAAAATACGCCCTCGCCACAGAATATCTACGTCTGAATCAGGCAGATAAGGCCTTAACTTATTATGAGGACCTGGTGACAAATCACCCGGGTTATGTGGGCACTTATTATCATTTAGGCAAATTATATGAAGCCCTGAACCGCAAACCCGACGCTATTACTACCTACGAAAACGGCATGACCATAGCCAAACAAAAGCGCGACAACCATGCTTTTTCGGAGCTGCAGGCTGTTTACCGCCAGGCCAAAGGCATTGAAGAAGATGACGACGATTATTAAATAGTTCATTTGTTTGCTGGTTCATTAGTTCATTGGGACCTATGCTAATCAGAATTTAAGAATTAAGGAGATTTTACTAATCTTACAAAAGTTTAACAACCGTGTAATGACGATTTGTTTAATAAGGTTTGGCTCGATACCAATGAACCAGTGAACTAATGAACCAGTGAGCTAAATGAAAAAACGGGAACTTCTATTTCTTCGTGATGTATTGATCTATACGTTTACGGCTTTTGGTGGCCCGCAAGCGCATATAGCTGTTTTACTGCGTGAGTTTGTGGAAAAACGGCATTATATTACCGAAGATGAATTAATGGAGCTCAATGCTTTATCGCAAGTGTTGCCCGGCCCGTCATCAACCCAAACATTGGTCGGTATAGCCTGGAAGGTAGGCGGATTAAGGCTGGCTTTGATCACCTTCCTGATATGGATACTGCCGTCTGCTGCAATTATGGCTACCGCTGCTATCAGCTATAAAATGTTTGCCAACCGTGCTAAATTTGCACACATTATCACTTATATACAACCCTTGGCTGTAGGTATTGTGGCTTATGCTACCTATAGTTTTGCGCACAGGTTCCTGAAAACGCGGGTGAGCACCATGCTGGCTATAGCATCGTTCATAGCAACACTTATTCTCCAAAATGCCTATGCTTTCCCATTATTGGTTTTATTAGGTGGGATTATATCATCGGCTATGGAAACCCAGCCGCAGGAAAACGAATTGAGGGTTAAACTATACTCTAACGTAAACCCTAATAAAGTGGCCTATTTTATTGGGATTCTGTTGTTCTTTGCGGCACTGGGTGCCATCATCAATCAAACATCACCGTTTAGCTTACCTATTCGTTTATTTGAGAACTTTTACCGTAACGGTATCCTGATATTTGGTGGCGGACAGGTTATGGTGCCGCTCATGTACACAGAATTTGTAGAAGTTAAACATTACCTCAGCAATTCGGAATTCCTTTCCGGATACGCCTTACAACAGGCGCTTCCGGGGCCAACATTTTCTTTTACATCCTTTTTAGGCGGTATCACTTTAGGGAACAAGGGATACGGCATTGGTGGGCAGATCATAGGCAGCATTGTGGCGGTTATTGGGGTAAACACACCCGGCTTGATACTGATCCTGTTTATTGTGCCGTTTTGGGAAGATCTTAAAAAGATAACCCGTATTAAAAATTCCTTAAGTGGTATCAGCGCGGTAGCGGTAGGTTTTATGGCTACGGCTTTTATTTTATTGGTACGGCCATTTGGGGGCAACTGGATAGCTTATGGGCTTATGGCGGGCACTTTTTTACTGTTGCACTTCACCAAAATAAAAACCCCGGTAATTATTATCATCGGGGTGTTACTGGGGATATTTTTTTGATTTGGGATTTCGGATGTTCGATTTCGGAATTACTATGATTTAAGATTTCTTGTTTAGTTCAATCCACAATAAAAATAAATCCGAATCAAAATTCCCAAATCCGATATTAAAACGGTGGTTCATCATCAATATCGTCCATTCGCGATGGGCGGATGATGAAGTTACTTTGTTTTTCAAAATCCTGCGATGGCGCCAGGCCCGAGAATGCGCTGCCCGCAGCAGGAGGGAAGCCATCCATGCTCTCTTCCAGGTTAGCGAATTTTACGTATTTACCCACAAACTTCAATCGTACCGTACCCGTTTCACCGTTACGGTGTTTGGCTATAATAACTTCACCCACATTGTTGGTTGGGTTACCGTCTTCATCTTCTGTTAAGCCATAGTATTCAGGGCGGTAAAGGAAAAGCACCATATCCGCGTCCTGCTCAATAGATCCCGACTCACGCAAATCCGATAGCATTGGTCTTTTGGAGTTGCCCGGCCTGGTTTCAACCGCACGACTTAATTGCGATAGCGCGATCACCGGTACGTTCAATTCTTTGGCTACCGATTTCAAGGCCCTTGATATACTACCAATTTCCTGTTCACGGTTACCGCCACCACCTTTACCTTCTGCCTTACCATGCATCAACTGTAAGTAGTCAATAATGATCAGTTGGATATCATGCTGTGATTTTAAACGGCGGCATTTGGCCCTGAATTCAAATATATTCAATGCCGGGGTATCATCGATGATCAGTGTGGCTTGTTCCAGCCTGCCAATCTTAGAGTGGATCTGTTGCCATTCCCATTCCTCCAAAGTTCCCTTACGTATCTTTTCCTGTTCAATTTCGGTTTCGCCGGATATTAAACGGTTAACCAACTGAACCGAGGACATTTCCAGCGAGAACACCACAACCGGTTTATCAAAGTCGACCGCGGCGTTACGGGCACAACTCAGTACGAAAGCCGTTTTACCCATCGCCGGGCGGGCAGCTATAATCACCAGGTCGGATTTTTGCCAGCCCGAGGTCATCCGGTCGAGCGCTGTAAAGCCAGAGGCTACACCGGTAAGACCATCTTTTTTATCTTTTAACGCCTCAATATCTTTTAAAGCTTCATGCACCAGGTCATCCATTTTACGGGCATCGCGGCGCAAGTTACTTTGTGCAATTTCAAAAAGGTTCTTCTCAGCCCGGTCTAACAGGTCCAGTACGTCAGATGTGTCCTCATAAGCGCTTTGAATAACATCCGTAGATATGCGGATCAGTTCGCGTTGAATGAACTTCTGAATGATAATACGGGCGTGAAATTCAATATTGGCTGCAGAAGCCACACGACTGGTCAGTTCTGTAATGTAGTAGGCCCCACCAATCATTTCCAGTTCGCCTTGCCTGCGTAGTTCGGCTGTAACTGTCAGGATATCAACCGGTGACGATTTTTCAAACAGCTGTTTTATAGCCGCAAATATTTTCTGGTGATTATCACGATAAAAAACTTCGGGATTTAAAACATCAATAACCGACGAAAGGGCGTCTTTTTCGAGCATTAACGCTCCTAAAACAGCCTCCTCCAGATCGGTAGCCTGGGGCGGAAGTTTCCCCAGTCCGCTGTAGGGTGTCGGGGTAGTGATGCGGCTCCGGCGGTCGTTAGTATTCGGCTTGTTCTGCAGGTTATCGTTCTCGAAATTCATAAGTCGACAAAAATATACAAAAAATGTTTTTTTGAAGCTACATTTCCATCAACATAGTGTATCGAGATTTTAAAACAATCATACCCAGTGTTATAATTTAAAGCTTTTTAATTAACACACCTATGTTGATAACTTTATAATAAAGTTTTAGTTGCTCTGATTTACAAACATTTAAACCTATGTTAATAAAGTTTTATAATGTTAACTATTATTGACCTGTGTTTTTAAAAAACCGAAAAGGGTTATCAGTTCAATAAGTGCTTAATCAATTAATATAGCTACTTTTGCAGAAAAACAGATCATTACAAATGGCATTTAATTCAAGACCTCAGCGCGAAAGTAACCAAATGGTTTTTGGTATCAGGGCGATCATGGAGGCCATCACTTCGGGCAAGGAAATTGAAGCATTATATATCCAGAGAGGAGGCGCAGGTAGCCTGTCGCATGAGCTAAAAGCTTTGCTTACAGAATATAACATCACCGCCCAGCAGGTGCCCGTTGAAAAACTGAATCGCCTTACCCAAAAAAATCACCAGGGTGCGGTAGCTTTTATTTCGCCGATAACTTATCAGAAGATTGAAAATATAATTCCCGAAGTATTTGAAAAAGGAGAGGTACCATTGGTGCTTGTTCTGGATTCTATTACCGATGTGCGCAATATGGGCGCTATTGCCCGTACCGCCGAATGTGCCGGGGTGCATGCCATTGTTATCCCTGCTAAAGGTTCGGCGCAGATAAATCCTGATGCTATTAAAACATCAGCGGGAGCATTGTACAAAATACCGGTTTGCCGTCATGATAACTTTATGCAAACCGTTCGTTTTTTACAGGAATCGGGCTTACAATTGGTTTGTTGTACCGAAAAAACACAGGACGATATTTACAAGCCCGATTATACCGCCCCAACAGCCATTATCATGGGATCCGAGGAGGATGGCATCCGCAACGAGATCATCCGCATATCAGACCACTTAGCTAAAATCCCCATGTTTGGTGAGATCGAATCATTGAACGTATCCGTATCAACCGGAGTAATATTGTATGAGGCGATAAGGCAACGCGTTGCGGTTAAGTAGTTGATTGGGTGAGTGGTTGATTGAGTCTATTAAGTGAGTAATTGGATTATATTAGAAATTATAACGATCCGCTTTAATGAGCACCATTAACTTAATCAACCACTCACCAACCCTAAATAAATTTCGTTCCAAATTTGGCTTTCACATCAGCCACTACCTGTTTTACATTCTGTTCCTGATCGCGCGGGCAAATCAGGAGGGTGTTGTTGGATTCTACCACGATAAAATCATGCAAGCCCTGTAGTATCACCAGTTTTTCACCCGGCACATTCACCATGCAATTGGATGAATCATACATGATCACTTTTTCTGACGGGATTACCACGTTGCCCACATAATCTTTCTCGGCCAGGTCATAGATCGAGGCCCAGGTGCCCAGATCACTCCAGCCAAAGGCCGATGGCAGTACATACACATTATCCGCCTTTTCCATGATCCCGTAATCGATCGAGATATTGATGCATTGCTGATAAGCTTTGTGCACATAGCTCTTCTCGTCCCCGGTATTGTACACCGGACGTGCTTCCGCGAAGATCTCATGCATCTCTGGCAAATGACGACCAAAAGCTTTAACAATGGCTTGAGCCGACCATACAAAGATGCCCGCGTTCCATAGGAAGTCGCCGCTCTGGATAAACGTTTTGGCTATTTCCAGCGTGGGTTTTTCGGTAAACGTTTTTACTTTATGAAAATCCTGGTTAATGGCCTGGTCGGTATACTGGATATATCCGTAACCTGTATCCGGGCGCGATGGCTTAATCCCAAGGGTGATCAAACTATCGGTTGAGGCTGCAGTCTCCAGTGATTTTTCAATCGCTGTCACAAACGCTTCCTCATCCAGGATCTGCTGATCTGAGGGGGCTACCACGATAACCGCCTCGGGGTTCAGGCTTTCAATCTTGAAACAGCCATAAGCCACGCAAGGTGCCGTATTGCGCATCACCGGTTCGGTCAGGATTTGCCCATCGGCCATTTCCGGTAATTGTTGTTTCACCAGTTTGGTATAATTCTCGTTGGTCACCACGTAGATGTTTTCTTTGGGGCATACTTTCAGAAAACGTTCGTATGTATTTTGGATCAGGGTTTTGCCCGTGCCCAGGATATCTATAAATTGTTTGGGATGCGATGACCGGCTTATGGGCCAAAAACGGCTCCCGATGCCGCCTGCCATGATGATCGCATAATTGTTTTTATTCATGTGGTAAAAAGAGTTTTTATTTTGCGTAGCCAGCGCAAAAGTGTACAATAATCTGTTAAATATGGGTTAAATAAAACTAAATAATTGGATAGCGAATTTGTCCGCAATTTAAATGCGCCAAATGAACAAATTGTTTTTCATTTAATAATCATATTTGTATAAAATTAAATAGTAAATCCATCGTTTATTCATTAAATTTTGTTACTTTAAACTTTTAAATACAATTCAAGATCACGTTAAACAATGATAGAAACTAAGAAGTCGCTATTTGATAATCTCCAGAATTTTTTCGGATTCGACAACTTTAAGGGGGAGCAGGAAGCGATTATAACAAACATACTGGCGGGTAATGACACCTTTGTGATCATGCCTACCGGTGGTGGCAAATCCATGTGTTACCAGTTGCCGGCATTAATGAGCGACGGCACTGCGATAGTAATTTCACCGCTGATAGCTCTGATGAAAAATCAGGTAGATCAGTTGAGAGCTTTTGGAGGTTCAGACAGCATAGCTCATTTCTTAAACTCATCACTTACCAAATCAGACATAGCCCGCGTTAAAGAAGACGTGCTGGCCGGAAAAACCAAACTTTTATATGTTGCTCCCGAGTCACTGACCAAACAGGAGAATATCGACTTTTTAAAACTTAATCATGTATCATTTGTAGCGGTTGACGAGGCCCACTGTATATCGGAGTGGGGGCATGATTTCAGACCCGAATACCGCAAGATACGCCAGGTGATCAGCAATATCGGCGAAAATATACCCATCATTGCCTTAACGGCTACCGCTACACCAAAAGTTCAGCAGGATATACAGAAAAACCTGCAGATGAACAATGCAACGGTATATAAATCATCATTCAACCGTTCAAACCTGTTTTATGAAGTTCGTGCCAAACGCAATGTGATCAAAGAGATCGTAAAGTTTGTAAAGCAAAACCAGGGCAAATCGGGCATCATTTATTGCCTTAGCCGTAAAAAGGTTGAAGAGGTTGCCGAAGCGCTCAATCTGAATGGTGTGAGGGCATTACCATATCACGCCGGCCTGGATCCCAAGGTACGTGCCGATACGCAGGACAAATTCCTGATGGAAGATGTGGAGGTGATTGTAGCCACCATTGCTTTTGGTATGGGTATCGACAAACCGGATGTTCGTTATGTGATACATCATGATGTGCCTAAAAGCATGGAGGGGTATTATCAGGAAACAGGCAGGGCTGGTCGCGACGGCGGTGAAGGTGTTTGTGTGGCTTTTTATTCTGAAAAAGATATTGATAAGCTTCAGAAATTCATGAAGGATAAACCGGTTTCTGAACGTGAAATTGGTACCCAGATATTGAAAGAAGTAATTGATTATTGCGAATCTTCTGTATGCCGTCGTAAACAACTGCTGCATTATTTTGGAGAAAACTTTAATGAAGCGGGCTGTAATAACATGTGCGATAACTGCTGCGGCCATAAAGACCATTTTGATGGCGAGGAGCATTTGCATAAAGCGCTAAGCCTGATCAAACACATTGGGGAGAAGTTTGATGATCAGCATATCATCAGCATATTGATGGGAACTGAAAACGCCCAGGTAAAGAGCTATGAACATGATACCCTTGACTATTATGGATCGGGTAAGGAGCAAGGTGAAAACCTGTGGAACTCATTGCTGAGACAAGCTTTGTTAAACAATTATCTTTCCAAAGATATTGATCAATATGGCTTGCTGCGTTTAACCAAAACCGGTAACAGCTTTATTGATAACCCGCACAGCATCCGTTTTATCCTCAATAAGGTGATGGAAGCTACCGACGATGACGATGACGCTGACGGCCCTAAACAAGGCGGTGGCGCATTGGATACCCAGCTATTGCAAATGCTTAAAGACTTGCGTAAAAAGCTGGCTAAGCAAAAGGGCTTGCCTCCATTTGTGATATTCCAGGATCCATCATTAGAGGAAATGTGCACGCATTATCCAATCACTACTGAAGAATTAAAACAGATCTCAGGAGTAGGAGCAGGTAAAGCCCTGAAATTCGGTAAACCATTTACTGATCTGATACAAAAATATGTAGAAGATAACGATATCGATCGCCCGGTTGATATGGTGATTAAAAGCGCGGCTAATAAATCGGCACTCAAAGTATTTATTATCCAGAATATCGATCGTCACCTGAATCTGGATGACATTGCGGCCTCCAAAGGGCTCACCTACGAAGAGATATTGAAAGAAGTGGAAACTATAGTGAACTCAGGCACAAAACTTAACCTGAACTATTATATTGATGAAGTAATAGATGAGGACAAGCAGGAAGAGGTATTTGATTACTTCCGCACCGCCGAAGTTGACTCCATCGATGATGCGTTAAGCGAATTAGGAAACGATGATTATACCCGTGAAGAGGTGCAATTAATGCGCATTAAATTCATATCAGAAATGGGTAACTAATAACAAATAAAAAAGCTTTTAGTAATTTGCTAAAAGCTTTTTTTATGTTCAATTACTATCCTCTTATTTAGAAATAATTTTAAACTCGGTGCGGCGGTTCTTTGCCCGATTTTCATCGGTATCATTAGGCGCTATCGGTTGCATTTTACCATAACCTTTATATACCAGGCGAGTGGCACTAATGCCATTACCAATTAAATACTGATACACAGATTTGGCCCGGTTTTCGGAAAGAGTCTGGTTAATCTGATCCGGGCCCACATCATCTGTATGGCCTGATATTTCAATATGTACCGTTGGATTTACGGTTAAAAATTCGATCAGTTTCACCAACTCCGCTTTTGATTCCAATTCGAGATCGAATTTATTGGTATCAAAGAATATGTTCTTCAGGATCACTTTATTGCCAACATCTATAGGCGACAATGAAACAGAAATGTTAAACGGATTCCTGGTTTTATAACCCACCAGCGAGAAATTCTCGGAATAGAACATATACCCGCTTTTCGAGATATTCAAACCATAGTTTTTACCCGAAGTAATGGTAGCCAAAAAGCTACCTTCGTCATCACTGCTATAATCCTGGTAAACCGGTTGATTGCTTTGCAAATCAATGATCTCGATAGCGGCTTCCAGCGGATGATTGCTTTTAGCGTCATGTACATTGCCTTTTACATAGGTTACTACGCGTGGCCGTACATTTACCGGTAACTCAAATGTGTAAATATCATAACCGCCATAACCATTTAGATTATCCGAAGCGAAAAACGCGATGTTACCGTTCGCGGTTAAGGTCAGTCCATTTTCATCTCCGTTGGAATTAATAGGGTAGCCCAGGTTTTCGGGCTTTTGCCATTTGCCATCTTTACCCAAACGGCTTACAAAAAGATCTTTATTACCCAAACCCGGCCATCCATTGGAGCTAAAGTAAAGCGTACTATCATCGGCATGGATAAAAGGCGATTGCTCATTATAAGCCGTATTGATATTTGGCCCCAAATTTTCTGCAGGCCCCCAACCTTTGCTGTTCAGGGTTGACTTCCATATGTCGTATCCCCCATAACCACCTGCCCGGTTGCTTACAAAATAAAGCGTACGCCCATCAGCGCTTATGGATGGCTGTGATTCCCATCCGGAGGTATTTACCGGCGGACTTAAGTCAACAGGTTTACCCCAATCCTCGCCTTTTTTTTGAGCAATATAAATATCACATCTACCCAAACCATCGGGACGGTTACATCCCGTGAAAAACAAGTATTTACCATCCTGGGAAATAGACTGCGCGCCTTCGTTGTACTGGGCTGTATTGATCTGATCGCTCAGATAACTGGCCGTTTGCCATTTCCCGTCAATATTGGCGCTTTTGTAAAAATCTTCATTGTTGTTCACCTTCCGGGTAAATATCAATAAGGCTTCGTCGGCGGTGGCAACAGGCAGGTATTCATCATTGGCTGTATTTATTTCGGGACCTATATTCACAGGCTTAAACGCTACCGGATGCTGCATCGCCTGGATACTGAATTTAGCATCGGCAATAAGCTTTTGCGCATATAACTTATTAGCAGGAGTGATATCTGGATAGGTTAAATATTTTTCCAGGTGCTGCTGAGCCTGCGGGTATTTTGCTTCCGTTATTTCGGCCTCACCGATTTTGAGATAAACTGAACGGTTAAAATCGGGATTAATGCTTATAACCCTCAAATATTCATCAATGGCTTGTTTGTATAGATGTCTCAATCGAAATACATCTGCAAGCTGGGCATGTGCTTCTACAAATTTGGAATCTTCATTGATAGCCTTTTGAAGGCTGGCAATGGCTTCGTCATATAAATGATCATCGAGATTTTTGTTGGCTTCGGCAAAATACTTTATGGCTTCCTTTTTAGTGGTAGTGTATTGGTTTTGCTGAGCCAAAGCAATAACAGGAAGAAAAATTGATAAAATCAGGATGATTACAATCTTCATCTGTTTTGATACGATAAATGTTATCGTAAGTTACAAATATTAAGGAATATTCAAATACTTATGCGTTTGCAATGATATTTCCCATTGCGGATTATTCATCACATAATCAACTATAAGCGGAGTTATTTCCTTTGATTTTGACCATTCTGGCTGTAGATACAATTTGCAATCGGGCGATACCATTTTGGCATGATATTCGGCCCATTCAAAATCCGATTTGTTAAACACGATCACCTTTAGTTCATGCGCGTTTTCGGCCACATGGGGCATAGGTGCTTTGAATTTTTTGGGTGACAGGCAGATCCAGTCCCAATCCCCCGAAAGCGGATAGGCGCCCGATGTTTCAATAAAAGTTTTAATGCCCCGGTCATGCAGCTGGGCGGTCAGATAATCTAAATTGTAGATTAATGGCTCACCACCTGTTACCACAACAGCTTTTGAAGGATGCACAGACGCCTTGGCCACTATTTGATCGGCAGCGGTTAAAGGATGTAATTCAGCATCCCAACTCTCTTTAACATCACACCAATGACAGCCTACATCACAACCACCAAGGCGTATAAAATAAGCCGCTTTGCCTGTGTTGTATCCTTCGCCCTGTATCGTGTAGAATTCTTCCATTAAAGGAAGCAGCGTGCCGTCGTCTGGAATCTGGTGTGCCATAATTTTTGCAAAGGTATCTATTTTATACCGAAAGCGTAAGGGCGAATAGTAAACGTAGCGTAAACGTTTTAGCTATTTATTCTTTTTATTATGGTTAATAATATTTATTATTACTTCAGTTTTAACAACCCGGTTAAATTAACCTGGATTTAACTTAACTGATATGAAATCCTCGTAAACCTAAAACCATAAGCCGATGAAAAAATTCTACCTACCCCTAATTTTTCTGGCCATTTTATGTTTAAGCTCCTGTGTAGATATTGAAGAGCAATACGATTTTAAAGCCGATGGCAGCTGTAATGTGGTATATGGCTTTGATATGAGCAAAGCTGTATCCGTATTGGTGAACCTGATGTCTGATTCGGTAAAGGAAACGCCGCAGTTTAGTTTGGTTAAGGACACCACACTGAATTTTTACAGCGCGATGCCCGACAGTACGCAGCAGAAAATGAGCATCGAGGAAAGTAATATGGCTAAAACCAGCGACCTTTCCATTAACATGAACCTCAAAAAGAGCATCATGAAAGTGAATATCACGCATGTAGCCAAAAACGCTGCCGACTTACAGTATTATCTTCAAAATCTTTCAAAAATAGCCCTGAACAGCCGTATCAATGCATTTACAAGCGCCGATAAAGCCAGCAAAAGTTTTGATGCCCGCCAAATGGTAGCCGGTCAGGATTATTATTCGTATGATATCACCCCGCATAAATTTTACCGCATAATCGACAAGGCCAAATTCAACGCCTTTTTGAAGAAAACCCAATCTACATTTATGATGGCCAAAGCCATGTTGATAGATATGCCTTATAAGGTGATCCTGAAATTTGCCAAACCTGTTAAAAAATTAAATAATTCTAAAGCCGTACTCTCTGCCGACAGACGCAGCGTAACGCTGGTTACAAGTATGGACGAGGTAATCAAAAACCCATCGGTAATGAATCTGAAGATCGATTTTTGATATTATATTTATCTTCGGCTTTTACTTTTTTATGAAGTGGCATAAGATCAATATGGCCTATACATCAGCGCCATTTATTACCAAAACTAAAATTGGCCGCAAAAGCATTTGCATAGTTGGCTTTGAGGGTAGTTTGTATGCCCTGTCGGCCGTTTGCCCTCATGCCGGAGCCGATCTGAGCGAGGGGTTATGCGTGAAAGGTAAAATTGTTTGCCCGTATCACCGGTATACCTACAATCTTGAAACCGGCAAAGGTGGAGAGGGCCAAAATGATTTTGTAGCCACATATCCCGTTGAAATGAGAGCAGACGGTATTTATATAGGCATAAAATCTTTTTGGGAACGGTTAAGTGGAAAGTGAAAACTGATCAAACTTTCATAAACTACGATTGATTTTTATCTTTAGCCATGCATTATTCCCTGCTGCAATTTCTGATCTTGCTTTTTGCCGCCTTCATGCTCATCATGCTGGCCAAAAAGTTAAACATCGCATATCCTATATTTTTGGTTCTGGCTGGCCTGGTTATCGGTTATATCCCTGGTATGCCGATAATAGCTATCGACCCCGATCTCATATTCCTGATATTTTTACCACCATTACTTTATGAAGCAGCCTGGTACACCTCATGGAATGATTTCTGGAAATGGAAACGACCGATAAGTTTACTGGCATTTGGGCTGGTTATTTTTACGTCAACTATTATCGCTTTTTTCGCCACGGCGGTTATACCCGGCTTTACCTTGCCTATGGGCTTTTTATTGGGTGGCATTATATCCCCACCAGACGCGGTAGCGGCCACTTCGGTTTTAAAAAATGTTAAGATCCCCAAAAGAATAATCACTATTTTAGAAGGTGAGAGCCTGATTAACGATGCCTCCAGTTTAATTGTACTGCGTTTTGCTTTGGCCGCTGTGCTAACAGGCAAATTTTCCCTGCATGAAGCCACTACAGAGTTTTTTGTGGTTACCTTGATGGGCATAGTGATAGGAGTGGTGGTGGCTCATGTAATGTATGCCATACATCGTTTTTTACCTACCACGGCAAGTATTGATTCGGCATTAACGCTCATATCTCCCTATTTTATGTACCTGGCAGCCGAGCAATTTCATTATTCGGGTGTGATGGCTGTAGTAAGCGGAGGGTTATTCTTATCCTACCGATCGCATGAAATATTTACCGATGGGCAAAGCCGATTACAAGCGATTAATGTTTGGGCAACGGTAGTTATTATCCTCAATGGTCTTGTTTTTATTTTGATCGGGTTAGAGTTACCGGTGATCATGAAAGGGTTGGAGGGCTATTCATTGGCAGAAGCATGGAAATACGGACTGATCATCAGTGGAATAGTTATCCTGATCAGGTTGATCTGGATATATCCCGGCACTTTTGTCCCTCGCTGGCTCTTTAAAAGTATCCGCACTACAGAGCCAAACCCCGGTTGGAAAAATCCGTTTATTGTTGGTTGGGCGGGTATGCGTGGCGTAGTTTCGCTGGCAGCAGCGCTCTCATTGCCTTTAATAACCCATACCGGGCAGGCGTTTCCGCATCGAAACCTTATTATTTTTATCACCTTCGTGGTGATATTGGTAACGTTGGTATTTCAGGGATTTACACTACCTATCCTCATTAAATTGATGAAGATAAAAGACATTGATCAGGTGGTACCCGAAGATCAGCAGGAAATGACCATCAAGATCAGGCTTACAGAAGTGGCCCTGAAAAGACTTGATGAACATTATTTAGATGAAATTGAACACAACCACTTACTACAAGTATTAAAAACCGAACTGCAAAATAACGCGGAACACGCAGCGGCACGCCTTGGATCATTAGAACATGGAGATACCCATCAAACACAAAGAGATGTTTATCGGAAGGCGTTGAAAGATATTTACCAACAACAACGCAAGGAGCTTTATCGCATCCGGAAGGAGAAAAAATTCAGTGAGGAAGCTATCCGCCGGCAAGCTATGCAAGTTGATCTTGCCGAAATGAAAATACTAAGTAAGTAAGGTGAGCGTTGGATTAAGTGAGTAGTTGATTGAGTTAAATGGTTCTAACTTAATCCAACAGAATCAACTACTCACTTAATCAACCAACCTATTGATAAACCTCTTTATTAGCGGAAGCCAGGGTGTTTTTAAGTAAACCAATGATGGTCATTAAGCCAACACCGCCCGGTACCGGGGTTATCCAGGATGATTTTGGAGCAACGTTCTCAAAGTCAACATCGCCGTATAGTTTATAGCCTGATTTGGTTAGGGCAGAGGTTTCGCGGTTCATACCCACGTCAACCACAACAACACCATCTTTTACCATATCGGCAGTAATGAAATTCTTTTTGCCTATGGCCACGATCAAAATATCGGCTTGTAAGGTAATGCTTTTAATATCAGGAGTACGGCTGTGGCATATAGTAACTGTGCAATTGCCCGGAGTAGTATTACGAGCCATCAAAATACTCATGGGGGAGCCCACGATATTACTGCGACCCACTACCACACAATGTTTGCCTACAGTATCAATGCCATACTCTTTAAGCATCAGGGTGATACCATAAGGAGTAGCGGGTATAAATGATGGCAGATTACGCTGCATACGGCCCAGGTTTACCGGGTGAAAGCCATCTACATCTTTACGGTGATCAATACGCTCGGTTACTTTTTCCGGGTCGATATGTTTGGGTAGGGGAAGTTGTACAATGATACCGTCGATGTCTGCATCAGCATTTAATTCCTCCACTTTCTTCAACAATTCTTCTTCGGTCACATCATCCTCATAACGTACCAGGGTTGATTTAAAACCAACCTTTTCGCAGTTTTTCATTTTGCTGGCCACGTAAGTTTCGCTGCCACCGTCATGACCAACCAATACAGCCACCAAATGAGGCTGCCTGCCGGTGCGCTGTAATATTTTAGCCGCTTCTTCGGCTATTTCAACCTTCAATTTTTCCGATACGTATTTTCCGTCTAATAGTTGCATAAAATAAATAAGAATCAAGAAGTAAGAGCCAAGAATCAAGAGTAGCATAAATCAAGAGAAGCTCTTTTGTCTTGCCTCCTGATTCTTATCTCTTGATTCTATATTAATCCAATTTCAAAACAGCCATAAATGCCGATTGTGGTATCTCTACGTTACCAACCTGGCGCATGCGTTTTTTACCTTGTTTTTGTTTCTCTAACAGTTTACGCTTACGGGATATATCACCACCGTAACATTTGGCGGTAACGTCCTTACGTAAGGCCTTCACCGTTTCGCGTGCTATGATCTTAGCACCAATTGATGCTTGTATAATGATCTCGAATTGCTGGCGAGGTAAAAGTTCTTTTAACTTTTCGCAGATCCTTTTACCAAAATCATAAGAGTTGCCTCTGAAAATCAGTGACGATAAAGCATCCACAGGCTCAGAATTTAAACGGATATCCAGACGAACCAAATCAGATTGGCGATAACCTATCTGGTGGTAATCAAACGAAGCATAACCTTTGGAAATAGTTTTCAGCTTATCATAAAAGTCAAAAACAATTTCGCCCATCGGCATTTCAAATATGAGCTCAACACGGTCGGACGTTAAGTACGACTGGTTAACAATACTACCACGTTTTTGGATACAAAGCGACATCACAGGTCCTACAAATTCCGATTTGGTAATGATGGTCGCTTTAATATAGGGTTCTTCCACGTGATCAATTTTACTTGGATCAGGAAGATCTGATGGGTTATTAACTACAATCTCATCACCTTTGGTAGTATAAGCAAGATACGATACGTTGGGAACGGTAGTAATCACCGTCATGTTAAACTCACGCTCCAAACGCTCCTGGATGATTTCCATGTGCAGCATGCCCAGGAAACCGCAACGGAAACCAAAGCCTAATGCCGCAGATGATTCCGGTTCAAAAACCAGTGATGCATCGTTCAGTTGCAGTTTAGCCATCGATTCGCGCAGCTCTTCGTAGTCCTCGGTATCAACCGGGTAAATACCGGCAAATACCATTGGTTTTACTTCTTCAAAACCTTGAATACCTACTTCGCAAGGACGGTCAACCCGGGTTATGGTGTCACCAACCTTAACCTCGCGGGCTTCTTTAATACCAGATATAATGTAGCCTACATCGCCGGTTTTGATCACATCTTTAGCAAGCGGACGAAGCTTCAGCGTACCTACCTCATCAGCCAGATATTGCTTTTCTGTCGCGACAAATTTTACTTTATCACCTTTACGGATCTCGCCGTTCACTACTTTAAAATAAGCAATGATACCACGGAAAGAGTTGAACACCGAATCAAATATCAAAGCCTGTAAAGGTGCCTCAGGATCGCCCACCGGTGCCGGTACACGCTCCACAATGGCACGTAAAATATCATGTACGCCCATACCTGTTTTACCAGATGCGGCCAGAATATCCTCACGTTTGCAACCAATCAAATCAACTATCTGGTCTTTTACCTCCTCGGGCATTGCACCGGGAAGATCCATTTTATTCAGCACTGGGATTATCTCCAGATCGTTTTCTAATGCCAGGTAAAGGTTTGATATGGTTTGCGCCTGTATACCTTGTGCCGCGTCAACGATAAGCAATGCGCCCTCGCAGGCAGCTATAGAGCGGGAAACCTCGTAGGAGAAATCCACGTGGCCCGGGGTGTCTATCAGGTTCAGGGTATATTTCTGCCCGTCAAGCACATAATCCATTTGTATGGCATGGCTTTTTATGGTGATACCCCGTTCGCGTTCCAGGTCCATATCGTCAAGCAATTGTGCCTGCGATTCGCGTTGGGTAATAGTGTTGGTATATTCTAATAACCTATCGGCAAGTGTACTTTTACCGTGGTCGATATGTGCGATGATACAAAAATTACGAATGTGCTCCATTGAACCGCAAAAATAGCTTTTTAAGATGAGATTTTGATATACTGTTTTAATTAGCCGCTTCTACAAACACCGGGGTTTCGGAAACCTTCACCGTTACCTTACCAAGCGTTGTGGAAACCTGGGTTTTAACGGCCGCATTTGCACCTGCCTTTAAAGTATAAATATTGGCTTTAGCGGCCAACAGCCCTAAATTGAGCGTATAATTCGCAGTACGGCCTTTTTGATCTGGGATCATTAAAACGTACATTACTTTACCACCCGAAACATATTTATCAACTATTGGATCGGCATTGATAGTGCTTTGGTAGGCATAATTCCCCATCAGTGCATTGGTTTGCAGAATATAATCGGTCGCAGGTCTCGGCTTAGCATCCGTGGCCAAACCAGAAGTAGCATACTGAACATCAACATCGGGAGTATCATCCAGCAATTGATAGTAGAACGTTTTTTTGATGCCATGCCTGATATACAAAAGAGAGGTTCTTAGTATCCAATCGGCTTGCGTTGAAAGAACTGATTTATCGCCAATAGCTATAGCCTTCTGATAACTACCCTGATTTATATCATAACCCGTTTCTGTTACCCAAACCTCGGGTTTTTGAGGTAATGTGTTGGCATACTGCACAAATGAATCGGCAATTTGACCAGCCATGGATAGCTCCGGAGCTACGCCCGTAGTTGCCCTGGCATGGGTAAGTATATTGCCATTATTATTATAAAAATGGAAGTTGATCACATCAAAACACAGGTTGATAGTGCCATCAGCTTTATAACCCCGATTTTTCCGGCACCACTCTACCATCCGTTTAACCCAGTTTACATCGCAGGTAGCTAAACCACCCATCACAACCTGCATAGTAGGGTCAGCGGTTTTTACGCCGGCGTTATTGCCTAACCGGCCTTTATCACCATCATAAAATGCCGACATATTTGCGGCGTATTCCTCCGGAGTTTGCTGAGTAGCGTCACTTTTCCACCACTTATCGCGCTCGTTATCACATTCAATATATTTGATGAGCCCCATGCCTATCTTAACCACATTAAGTGGATCATTAGCCCACCTCGGGCGACTATCAACCTTAACCAGGGCTTTATTTACATTGCCGTTATAGCCATACCTTGCGGCAAACTGAAAAGCAGTACGTGCCTGGTCGGCATAGGTTGCGGGATCACTTTTATTAATTCCATAAGGTGCAGGCACATTTTCATTATCCTGCAAATTAGCAGGGTAGGTGCTTTCCAGCCAGGTTGGGCAATTTTTCAGATCGGCCAAAACCAAAATGCCGTCTTGCTTGCAACGGGTGTATATCAAATCATAATCCCAGCTGCCATTATTAGTAGGATTGTAAGTGTAATCGCCTTTGGTGTTTTCCAGCTTATTCCAGTTCATATAATGCCTTACTGCACTAAAAGACTTGATTACAGCCATATTAGCCTCATAAATATGACTTTTCAAATTAGGGTTTGCCGGATCCTGCAAAAAGTTCCATTCATAGGCATTGATACCGAACATATTTTTTAATGCCACGCTATGAGGAATGAGAGAACCATCAGTTGTTGTATCTTTTGATATTATGGTACCATCGGGCGTTTTCGGACTGTCGGTGGTAGGTTTAAGCTTTTCTGTCCGGCAGTTATTAAAAAATAATACGGTGATTGATATAACAACAGTGAGTTTACAGGACAAAAGCATTTTTGCTGTTTTTGGGGATGGTACGTTCATATGGGGGCACTGCAAAGATAATCAGTTTCTGATCAAATCCTCCACTTACCTTTTTGTGTTATTTTATCCTTAACAAAACAGCCCGATTCTTCTTTCTATTGAAAAAAACGGGCCGTTATTCATTACAAAAACACGAAAATTGCGCGTAAAACTATTACGTGTTGTAATCTGCTTATATCGTTTATCGCAGTTTTACATAGGTTTCAATGATCTCGTGATCAATTTTAAGGCTGTCAATTTTTTCAATGCCTTTTTGGATCAGGGTATCATGTTTAAATTCTACGGTAAATTTAAAATCGCGGTTTTCCCATTCGCGGGCATTGCAGTAAGCCAAATGCTCTGCATAGTTATTACCTTGCAAGGTATAGGTACCGCTGCCAGCGCTAAAAACTGGTTTATCAACCTTTCCATTTTTTAAGTCATGGGTAAAGAACGCAAAATCAGTTCCGTTAAATATTTTGACCATTTCCTGATCTTGGGGAGGGGTTGTTACCGCAGTATCGCCTTTGGTAATGCTTTTGCTCGATACTAAATGCCAGGTACCGGTTAAAGGAGAGGCAGGAGCTTTTTCCGTTTCGGTAGGTTTTTGTGTACAGCCAGCGATGGCTAAAATACAAAACGATAGTAAAAATGTGTTTCTCATAACGTGATTGGGTTTATTACAATTGTAAAAAATTTAACCCAATAAAAAAAGTGATTGAGTGTTAAGTTCAATCACTTTTTAAAATATTTATATAAGTTTATTATTCGCCTCTTTTCAAACCGAATTTTTCGATCTTACTATACAGGTGGCTACGCTGTATATCAATATCATCGGCTGTTTTGGATACGTTCCAGTTATTTTTTTCCAATTTAAATTTGATGTATTCCCGCTCGGCAAAATCCTTGTATTCCTGGAAGTTATTGAACTGATCAAAATCGGTTTGGGCCATACCATTACCTTCGCCGCCCGCAACTGCAGGTGCGGATGGATTGGCAAATGCCTTCACATCATTATCGGTAATGGTTTTGTCGCTCAGAATGATCAAACGCTCAACCATGTTCCTGAGCTCGCGGATATTTCCCGTCCATGGCAATGCTTTCAGGGCTTCGAGGGCGGCATCTGATATTTTTTTAACCGGCATGCCATACTCATTACAGATCTCATCCAGGAAGCTTTGAGTAAGCAGGGTGATATCATCCTTACGCTCAATCAGCGGCGGCACGTGTATCAATATTACGCTCAGTCGGTGATAAAGGTCCATCCTGAAATTGCCGGCCTCTATTTCTTTAAGCAGATCCTTGTTAGTAGCCGCAACTACCCGCACATCAACATCTATTTCTTTTTCGCCGCCTACACGGGTGATCTTATTTTCCTGCAAGGCACGTAAAACCTTGGCTTGGGCCGATTGACTCATATCGCCGATCTCATCCAGGAAAAGCGTACCGCCGCTGGCCGATTCAAATTTACCGATACGCTGTTTAATAGCCGAGGTAAATGAACCCTTCTCGTGACCAAAAAGCTCACTTTCAATTAACTCTGACGGAATAGCCGCGCAATTGACTTCAATAAGAGAAGAGGAGGAACGATTAGATTTTTCATGCAGCCAACGAGCCACCAATTCTTTACCGCTACCATTTGCACCAGTGATCAAAACACGGGCATCGGTAGGGGCTACACGGTCAATAGTTTCTTTTATTTTAACAATAGCCTGGGAGTTACCCAGAATTTCGCGAACTTTTGAAACCTTGCGTTTTAATACCTTGGCTTCAACAACCAGGCTTCCTCGGTCAAGGGCGTTACGTACGGTGATCAGCAGGCGGTTAAGATCTGGTGGTTTTGATATAAAATCAAACGCGCCCTTTTTGCTGGCTTCTATAGCTGTTTCAACTGTGCCATGACCAGATATCATGATAAAAGGCAGATCGGGTTTTATGGCCAAACCCTCGGTAAGTACCTCCATGCCATCCATGCGATTCATTTTGATGTCGCACAGTACCAGGTCGTAATCATTTTTTTCAATCAGTTGCAGTCCGTCAACGCCATTGTCAACGTCTTCAACATCATAATCCTCATATTCCAATATCTCGCGTAGCGTATTGCGGATCGCCCGCTCATCATCAATGATTAAAATTTTAGCCATATCTTTTATTAAATGTAAATCAGGTAGTTTTTTAAGTCCGAAGTCTTAAGCATTAAGTCATCAATTGAAGATTATTTTCGAATAGACATCAGACTTAGAACTCAGTACCTGGGACTTTATTTAGCTTGCTAATATATAAGATTTTGTATAGAAAAATAAACACTTGAGCTTGTAACAAAAATAACCCCTTCCTGTTTGCAGGAAAGGGTTATATAATTCAGCAGCAAATCTGTAAGCCGGGTTCTGTATTGCTTAAAAAGCAATTTCTATCATTTATCTGGCCCTGCCATTGCTGACAGGTTTAAACAACCTACCCATCCCGGAGTAGTGCCCGAAGGCATTGCGGAAGCGAGCAACTCCACTTCCGGGACCTATTTGGTTTTTCAACTCCTGAGGTTTACCATCATTTCCGGTCACCCGGAAACGTCGTGAGCTCTTACCTCACGGTTTCACCCTTACCCAATCCCGATAGCTATCGGGACGTGGCGGTTTGTTTTCTGTTGCACTTGCTGTCGCCGGCTGCCGGCGCCTTCCCGTTAGGAAGCAGGATGCTCTGTGTTGCCCGGACTTTCCTCCGTCCCGATAAATCGGGACAGCGATAGAACGTTTTGCAGGGGTAAAGGTACGGATTTTTTGGGGAAGGGGCGCCCTCTAAATCTACCCAAAAGTAGGAGACTTTAAAAAAATGCCTAAAGCCCTCTCCAAAGAAAAGGACTGGGTGGGGCTTTCTTGTAATCTTTAATTAAACCCCATAAACAATAGTTAAATTTTATTTTTTAATTATTTTTGATGTATACCAAAACCTTTTACACCTATGAAAAAGAATACCTACCGAATTTTACCTCTTTTCTTTTGCCTTAGTTTGGCTTCTTGTGCTACTTATCAGCGGAGCGATCTGTTTTTTGGAAGGGATATCCCCGATGGAGGACAGGTTAGCGAACAACAATGGAAAGCTTTTAGCGACAGTGTGATCAGTCATTTTTTTCCGGAAGGGTATACCGAATGGAACGCCGATGGGCGCTGGAAGGATACCAAAACAAAAGTAACCATAACCGAACCTACTAAAGTGGCTACTTTTTTTGGAAAACCAAGCAAGCAGCGCGACGCAGCACTGGATAGCATTGCGCAACTATATATCCGCCGGTTCAAACAGCAAAGCGTGCTGAGATCTGACAGTAAAACCAACGTGCAATTTATTAGTAAAACGCAGTGATAAGTAATAAAAAGAGGGGTGTCACCCTGAGCCCCGTCGAAGGGTAGAGCGCAGAGGCCCACCCACCATGCTTCGACGGAGCTCAGCATGGCACCCTTTATTGTCCCGCAGTCGCTCGGCTCCTGCCGAGCGACTGCTAAGTGATTTACTTACAATTTTTTAAATCAGCCTCAATCTGTTGCAGATTAATCAAACCTGACTTATTACCAAAGGAGTTGGTTATATAGGTTAATACCTTGGCTACCTCAATGGGCGACAGATCGGCTGCAGCAGGCATTTCACCTTCAAACTCACGACCAGCTACTGTTAATTTTCCTTTAAGGCCATTTTTTAGATAACAAGCTAATGATGAACGATTAGTTTTCAGAAACACAGAATCGGTAAGTGGTGGGATCAGCGCCTGCAAACCTTCGCCTTTTTCGCCATGGCAGTTTTGGCAATGCGCCAAATATATAACGCTGCCGCCAGAGTAATAGCGGCTAAATTCAACCTGATCCTCACTCTGGCACGAGGCCACCACTGCCATAATAAATAATAGGACTATGCCCGTAAAAAATGCTAATTTCATTTAGCGTTAACCTGGTCAGGTTCGGTTTTTAGTGTTTTAATATCGGCAATTAATTTGGTCACCTGTGCGGGATCGGTACCATCATAGGTACCACGAAGGCGTTTTTGCTTATCAACTAAAACAAAGTAACCATCATGTATATATTCGCCCTGTGGGTTTTTTTCCTGTACCGATACCAGGTAATTTTTAGCTATCTGGTAAGTTTCTTCTTTAGTACCGTGTAAAAGCCACCAGGTATTGCCGCTGATGCCCATTTTATCGGCATATTTTTTTAACACTGGCACAGTATCATATTTAGGGTCGATGGTATGGGATATGATCCTGAAATTATCATCGGCCTTAAACTCTTTGTACACGTTGAGCATATTGCGGTGCATTACCGGGCAGATAGAAGGACAGGTGGTAAAAAAGAAATCGGCTACATATATTTTGCCGTCCAAACTTTTATCGCTTATAGTATCGGCATACTGGTTCACAAATTTAAATGCCGGGATGGTTGAATAAGTTGTATCGGTAACCTGCTTGCCATCAACCGTTTTGGTAACCGGTTCACGATTGCCCAAAATAGGAAGTTTAGCAGTATTATTAGTACTACCTTGTTTACAGGCGCTATAAAGCGCGATTACAATAAATGCACAGACGATATTTTTCATTTTTTAGTGGTTGTATTCAGGTATTTATTTGAACTGGTAACGGCCATGTTTATTTGCGAATCAATAATGGTGATCTTCTTTTTTTGATCGGTCAGATAATCGATGATCTCCTGGTGGGATTTACCTTTATTTTCTGCATCAAATTTGTGCATCCAATCGCTCATAGCGTCATCCGCATCATCAACCAGTTTTAAATAAGCTTTGGCTGAGTCGATATTTACTGTAGTTGGTGCATTTTTGATGATACTATCCAGGATCATTTTATTTTTCATCAGCTGCTCGTCGCTGGCCATAACCTTATCATGTGTAGCTATAACGCTATCCAGCAGTAATTTTTCCTGTTTTTTACCGTCTCCGCAACCCCACAAAGCCAAGGCTGTTAAAGTAATCAAACTAAATTTTTTCATAGGACTTTTTCAATGGAAGTATATACTGGCAAATATGGCAAATAAACGGGTTAAATTTTGTTAACTACCGATCTTAAATAATAGGTATAGTCAGTAATAGGTAAACTTTCTGCACCCGCAAATTTCAACTGCTGGCCCACCTGTGCCCTGGTATGCGTACCATGATTAATTACGTGTGTTAATATATCCGCCAGTGAATCTTCCCAATTATCACCTCTAAAATTCTGATATTTAATTATTTTGTTAAGATCGGCATCGGTTAGTTGGTTTAAATAGATTATCCATTGGTCATGACATTCCGGAACAAGCTGTACGCACTCTTCAATAGTATAATCAAACCATGCATTAGCATATTTGGGTGGTAAGTTGTGGCAACGATCAAACCAAACCTGCTCGGCTGTTAGCAGGTGTGCAAACAGTTGTAATGCTTTTTGGGGCACTTGCCTGTCAATAATTGCTTTCAGTATCAGATCATTAGCAAAGCGGTTATAATTGAACAGTTTAATAAAGTGTGCTTTCATGAGGAGATAAGTGAATAATAGAACAAGTATCAGGCATAAATGACAAAACTCAAAATAGGTCTTTTATCTATTTTTTCCGATTAACTTTACAACAGAAGATTTGCAAAACTTATTCTTTAAAATAACTACCTGTTTCACAATAATTTACTAACTTTAAGTAAAACGTACTTTTCAATTAACCGCAATTCATCGCGGTTTAATAATATGATAATATAACTGTTACAATTAGGTTATACCTGTAGCTTAACTTTAGTTATATATTAAAAAGCATAGTTATGAAATTCATCACGGTTTTTTCAAGATTGGTCAGCAGTGTTCGTGAATGGATGATCCGCAAAAGCATGAGATCATCTTTTATCCACTAAATTGTCCGTTAAGCTTTTCTTTCATAAAATAATCGCAATTTTGGGCTTTGCTTAGCTCAATTTAATGGAACTAACTGATCTGGATACACCACTCCGCCAACAACTCTTTGGCCCCGACTTTATTTGGGGCGTTTCAACTGCCGCATTTCAGATAGAAGGCTCGCACGATGCCGATGGCAAGGGCGAATCGGTATGGGATGCTTTTACCACAAAAAAAGGCAAGATACTTAATGCCGACCACGCTCATACCGCCTGCGATTTTTATAATCGGTACGAGGAAGATATCGATCTCATCAAACAGCTCAATATCCCCAACTTCCGGTTTTCGATATCCTGGTCGCGCCTTTTACCCAACGGCACAGGCGAGATAAACCAGGCCGGTATTGATTATTATAACCGGGTTATTGATTATTGCATCAAAAAAGGAGTAGAGCCCTGGGTTACTATTTACCATTGGGATCTGCCACAGATACTGGAACAAAAAGGCGGGTGGACAAATAGGGAGGTTATCAGCTGGTTCAGCGAGTTTACAAACCTGTGCGTCCAAAGCTTTGGCGACCGGGTAAAACACTGGATGGTGATGAATGAACCAGTTGTTTTTACAGGCGCGGGATATTTTTTCGGCATACATGCTCCGGGCCGCAGCGGCATCAGGAATTTTATCCCGGCTATACACCACGTGGTGCTTAGTATTACCGCTGGAGCAAGGATATTACGCCAGTTACTGCCCGAAGCGCAGATAGGCACCACCTTTTCCTGCTCGCAAATTACCCCCGCCAGCGATAAACCAAAGGATGTAGCCGCCGCAGTAAGAGCAGACGCGCTGATTAACCGGTTGTTTATTGAACCTATTTTAGGTATGGGCTATCCTGTTAAGGAATTACCGGTACTGAAGAGTATCCAAAAATATATTCTGCCAGGCGATGAGGATAACATGCATTTTGATTTCGACTTTATAGGCATCCAGAACTATACCCGCGAGGTTGTTAAATATTCGTTTTTTACGCCTTATATCAACGCCAAAATGATAAAGGCAGAAGATCGGAAAGTTGATGAGCTTACCGCTATGCGCTGGGAAGTTTTTCCGCCGTCTATCTATCATATGATTAAAAAGTTTGATGCTTACCCCGGTATCAAAAGTATTATCATTACCGAAAACGGCTCTGCTTTTCCAGACGTAGTGGAGGATGGCAAAGTAGATGACCCAAAGCGCCTGCGGTATTTACAAAACTATATACGCCAGGTACTCAAAGCAAAAAACGAAGGCTGCAAAATAAACGGCTATTTTATCTGGACACTGACCGACAATTTTGAATGGGCCGAAGGCTATCATCCCCGTTTCGGGCTCATCTATGTTGATCATAATACCCAACAACGTATTGTTAAGGAGTCGGGAAAATGGTACGGGGAATTTTTAAAGGAAACTGTCTGAATCAGAATTTTCAGAATAATAACCAGTCAATTCTGTTAATTCCTAAATTCTGAAAATTCTGATTCAGACAATATTATTTAAACGCATCTTCCCCGGTAATATCCATACCGGTTATCAGCAGGTGAATATCGTGGGTACCTTCGTAAGTGATCACTGATTCCAGGTTCATCATGTGTCTCATGATAGAATACTCACCGGTTATGCCCATGCCACCTAATATCTGGCGGGCTTCGCGGGCTATGTTAATGGCGGTTTCTACGCTGTTACGTTTGGCCATGGATATTTGAGCAGGAGTTGCCCGACCTTCGTTTTTGAGTACCCCCAAACGCCAAACCAATAACTGAGCCTTGGTGATCTCTGTGATCATTTCGGCCAGTTTCTTTTGTTGTAGTTGGAAGCCGGCGATAGGTCGGCCAAATTGCACACGTTCTTTAGAATAGCGCAGGGCTGTATCATAACAATCCATAGCCGCGCCAAGCGCTCCCCAGGCAATACCGTAACGGGCCTGGTTAAGGCAACCCAGCGGACCTTTTAAGCCAGCCACATTTGGTAACACGTTTTCCTTAGGAATTTTCACATGGTCAAAAACCAGCTCGCCTGTAGCTGATGCTCTTAGCGACCATTTATTATGGGTAGTTGGAGTGGTAAACCCTTCCATGCCGCGTTCTACAATCACTCCGCGAACCTTGCCGCTCTCGTCTTTAGCCCAAACAACGGCAATATCAGCGAATGGGGCATTGGAGATCCACATTTTGGCACCATTTAAAATATAGTGATCCCCGGCATCTTTGATATTGGTAGTCATACCGCCCGGATTTGAGCCATGATCAGGTTCTGTAAGACCGAAACAGCCTATCATTTCACCAGATGCCAGTTTGGGCAGATATTTTTTGCGCTGTTCCTCGGAGCCATAAGCATAAATAGGATACATCACTAATGAACCCTGAACAGATGAGGTAGAACGGATACCCGAGTCACCACGTTCAATTTCTTGCATAATAATGCCGTAGGCCATATAATCCAAACCTGCACCACCATATTCAACAGGGATAGTTGGGCCGAAGGCGCCTATCTCGGCAAGGCCTTTTATGAGTTGATTGGGGAACTCGGCTTTTTGGGCGTAATCCTCAATAATGGGGCTTAATTCTTTCTTTACCCAATCGCGCACGGATGAACGGATGAGCTTATGTTCTTCGGTTAACAATTCATCTAATTGATAATAATCAGGCGCTTCGTACAGATCTGTTTTAGCCATAATGTTATAGTTGGTGGGCAAATATAGATGATTTGAGGGGGAGTTGGTGAAGCCTAAATCGCTGTTTTTGAATACCAGAAGCCACTTTATTTCAAAAACTATGTTTAGATTGTTTAAACCTACTTTTTGAAAATTATATTTTTTCAAAAAAAACTTTGAACCAGTCTTTTCTACTAAAATTTAACAGTCCAAAGGCATAAAGAGACTTGCTGAATCAAAAAATCAATTACTTTTGGAGTATGATAAATATAGCCTTGCAGGGTGCAGAGTTTTTTGCCTATCATGGGTTTTATCCCGAGGAGCAAAAAATAGGATGCCGTTTTCTGGTAGATATCGCGGTAGGTTTTGAACCGGCAACCGATTTGAAGGATGGGTTACATAACACGGTCGACTATGAAAAAGTGTATACCATAGCCTGCGAGGAGATGAAGATCCCCAGTAAGCTGATTGAAACGGTAGGGCAGGCGATCACTAATCGTATTCAGAGTAAATACCCCTTTGTTAAGACCATTGAAGTGACGATAAAAAAATTAAATCCCCCGTTGACAGGACGTGTAGCCCAGTCGAGCGTTACGATTAATTATCCACCAACAACATGAATTATAATATCATAACACCACCTGTAATTGATGCCATTACGGCCATTGTTGGTGCCGACGCGGTTATTGTGCAGCATGACGATCTTGAAAAATACAGTCACGATGAAACCGAGGACCTGGTTTATTACCCAGAAGTAGTTGCCAAGCCCCAAACCCCGGAAGAAGTGGCTGCCTTGTTGAAACTATGCAATAAGCACCGCATCCCGGTTACCCCCCGCGGGGCCGGCACAGGTTTAAGTGGCGGCGCATTACCGGTTAAAGGTGGGTTGCTGATAGCGATGGAGCGTTTTAATAAAGTACTGGATATTGATGAGCAAAACCTGCAAGCTACTTTAGAACCAGGTGTAATTACCGAGGAATTTATGAACCAGGTAGCGGCCAAAGGCTTGCTTTATCCGGTTGATCCGGCCAGTAAAGGAAGCTGTTTTATTGGTGGTAACGTATCGCATGGATCAGGTGGGCCGCGGGTAGTTAAGTATGGAACCATACGCGAATATGTATTGAATTTACAGGTAGTATTGGCATCCGGTGAGATCATCTGGACGGGAGCCAACACGCTTAAATATGCCTCGGGTTATAATTTAACTCAGTTGATGATAGGCTCGGAAGGCACCTTAGGTATTGTTACTAAAATTGTGGTTAAACTGATACCCTTACCAACCATTGATGCGCTGATGCTGGCATCGTTTCCAACTAACGAAGCGGCCTGTGCAGCTGTATCAGCTATATTCAGGGCGGGTATTGTGCCATCAGCGCTGGAGTTTATGGAACGCAGGGGAGTAGAGTGGGTAAAAGAATATGACGGTATCGCTTTTGATCTTAAGGATGATGTTCAGGCTTTTTTATTGATAGAAGTTGACGGCAACAATCAAGACGTGATATTTGCCGACT
Organism: Mucilaginibacter sp. 22184; assembly: GCF_052045695.1. Lineage (NCBI taxonomy): Bacteria > Pseudomonadati > Bacteroidota > Sphingobacteriia > Sphingobacteriales > Sphingobacteriaceae > Mucilaginibacter > Mucilaginibacter sp. 22184. Next base: position 232,616 of record NZ_JBQEPI010000005.1, on the reverse strand, counting down.
GCGAAAAGATCAACGCCGTTTTAGAGAATTACGACTGTAACGATGTGTTGTTTGCGGACTCATCGGCCCAAAAAGAAGAAATTTGGCGCCTTCGCCGTACCATGGCTGTATCGGTAAAATCAAACTCTATTTATAAAGAAGAAGATACGGTAGTACCCCGGGCCGCATTACCGCAACTCATAAAAGGCATCAAAGAAGTTGGTGCCAAATATGGCTTTGAATCTGTTTGTTATGGCCATGCCGGTGATGGCAACCTGCACGTAAACATCATCAAAGCCAAGATGAGTGATAACGACTGGAATAACAAACTCAAATTTGGCATCCGTGAAATTTTTGAGCTAACCGTATCATTAGGCGGCACACTTTCCGGCGAACATGGCATTGGCCTTGTTCAAAAAGAATTTATGCCAATAAAATACTCCGATGTACATTTCGCTTTATGGAAAGGCATCAAAAAAGTATTCGATCCTAACGGGATACTAAACCCGGGGAAAATATTTTAAAACAAATGTGCAGATAATGAAAACAATGTAAACCGACATTTGCATATTTACATATCTGCACATCTACTAATTCGTATTCAAAATCAGCCTTGGCTCATCATACTCAATCATACTGCGCCGCTCATTAACAGGTATAGATACTGACTTATTAGCGCTATAATCATAGCTAATACAAATGGTTTTGCCGGTAGTTACAATTTCTTCACCATGCTCGGTTATCTTAACCAGTACGTGCATTACATCAAAACTACTATTACCTATACGGACGGTACGTACATAACAGGCTATCTGGTCATTAATGGTGATGGGTTTCAGGTAATTGATCTCTGACCTCCCCAGGATAATACCTGCATGATTCCAATCCCAGTTGATGATCTCTTTCCAGTAATTGCTTCTGGCTATTTCAAAATAGGTTAAATACACCGCGTTGTTTACATGTCCGAAGGCATCTATATCTGAAAAACGGATGGGGATGGCCGTTTTATACTTGTAATCTGAAAGTTTTTCGCTCATTTAGGTCATTTTGTCTGTATAGAATCAATTTAAAGTGACAAGTTGTCGCTTATTTATCGATTTTATCACTTGGTACAACACTTGATTAATAGCTTACGAAGTTAACAAAAACAAAAACTTAAAGGAGACATTAAAAATGACACTTGTAAAATTCAACAACGGATTAAAAAATAACGCGGTAAACCCATTCTTTAATGATGTATTAGATTCTTTATTGAACGACTCATACATCGGTAATAAATTAGTTGCCCGCGTGCCTGCGGTAAACATTGCCGAAACTGAAAACGAATTTCAGATTGACCTGGCAGCACCCGGTTTAAAGAAAGAAGATTTCAAGATCAATCTGGATAAAAATGTATTGACCGTTTCTTCTGAAAAGAAAAGCGAAAGCGTAGAAGAAGGTAAAAAATTCAGCAAACGCGAATATAGCTACAGCTCTTTCAACAGATCGTTCACATTACCAGAAAGCGCCGATCATTCAAAAATCGAAGCTGATTATACCGACGGTGTATTAAAGCTTACCATAACCAAAAAAGAAGAAGCTAAATTTCAATCAAGAGAAATAGCTATCAAATAATAAAAGATTGTTTTCATAAAGTAGTTAGTTTGGTTTTTTAAAGAGGTCGCTCCGCAAGGGGCGGCCTTTTTTATTCTCGGATTACAACCAAAAGCGCTAAAAATAAACTCTTGCTCAATGTTAAATTGCTAAAATTATTAGTATTTTTGACTTAATATGAATGTAGAGCGGATAACAGAGAAGTTGAATATATTGGCGGATGCCGCAAAATATGATGTATCGTGCGCATCAAGTGGTAGTAAACGCAAAAATGAAAACAAAGGACTTGGAAATGCGAGTAACGGTATATGTCACAGCTACACGGAGGATGGGCGATGTGTATCGTTATTGAAAATACTGCTTACCAATCATTGTATTTTTGATTGCGCCTATTGTGTATCCCGTAAAAACAATGACGTTAAACGCGCAGCCTTCACCGTGCAGGAGGTGGTTGACCTCGCCATAAATTTTTATAGGCGCAATTACATTGAAGGCTTGTTTTTAAGCTCCGGCATTTTTAAGGATGCCGATTATACTATGGAACGCCTGGTTAGGGTGGCCAAAAAACTGCGTACCGAGCACAATTTTAACGGCTATATACATCTCAAATCTATCCCGGGAGCCAGTGATGAATTGATGCGGGAGGCAGGCCTGTACGCTGATAGGTTGAGTGTGAATCTGGAAATGCCTACCGAAAGCGGATTGAAACTGTTAGCTCCGGACAAAAACCGACAGGACATGCTCAACCCAATGAGTTTTCTAAAAAAAGAGATCATTCAACGGGCCGAAGAAAAAAAGCTCTTTAAAAACGCACCGGCGTTTGCCCCGGCAGGACAAAGTACGCAAGTAATTATTGGTGTCACACCAGAGAACGATCAGCAAATACTTCAATCAGCTGATTATTTTTATCAGAATTTCAATTTAAAACGAGTGTATTATTCCGGCTATGTTCCGGTACTGACCGACAAACGCCTGCCAGCGTTAAATACAGCGGTACCCATGGTGCGCGAAAACCGGCTTTACCAGGCCGATTGGCTGATGAGGTTTTATGGTTTTCATGTAAACGAAATTGTAAATAAAGATCAACCCTTACTTGATCTGGATATTGATCCTAAGCTGGGCTGGGCCATCCGAAATATGCAGATTTTTCCCGTCGATATTAATAAGGCCGATCTGCAATTGATACTACGTGTACCGGGCATCGGAATACAGTCGGCACAAAAAATTGTGAGCGCGCGCAAATTTGCCAGATTGAGCTGGGAGCAACTTAAAAAAATAGGAGTGGCCATTAATCGCGCCCGGTATTTTATTATTTGTAAAAGCAACGAATTTGAACGCCGCGATTTAACCGGCAATAATATTAAACAATTTATCCTTGCCGAATCAAAAAGCAAGTACATCAAAAACACGCAAACCCAACTTAACTTGTTTTGATCATGTATACATTGGTTTACGATGGCACATTCGAAGGCTTACTCACTGCGGTATTTGAAATATACGAGCGTAAACTATTACACGTAAAATTAATAAAAGGAGAATGGCGCGCCAGTGCGTTATTTGAAGAGGTATTAGAGATTATCACAGACGAGAACCGTGCTAACAGGGTATTACGAGGGCTACGGAAAAGATTATCAGTTGCTTGTGTACAACGACTTTATATTGCCCACATGGCCGAAATGGAGAATGAAGAAAACGCGATTGTTGGCTTTATTCGCTATGCCTTTGACGCTGATAGAAATATTGAAGAAGATTATGGAAATAAATACGTGATGCGTATTTCAGAGATCATCAAAATGGTTCGTCGTGAAAAACATCGGATGGAGGCGTTTGTGCGCTTCCAAAAACTAAAAGACGAAACATTTTACTCGGCTGTAGAACCCGATTTTAACGTTCTGCCATTGCTGATCAGGCATTTCAAGGACCGATACGCCGATCAGAAGTGGATGATCTATGATATTAAAAGACGGTATGGGATTTATTATGATTTGCACGATACCCAATATATCTCGCTTGATTTTTCAGAAACAAGCAAGCCGACCGATACTATAACGATTGTGAGCCACGATGAACTCATGTATCAGAGCCTTTGGAAAAATTATTTTAGCAGCACAAACATCGTTTCCAGGAAAAATACAAAGCTCCATTTAAGGCATATTCCTAAAAGATATTGGCGCCATTTAACAGAAAAATTTTAAACTTTTTTCATTTTACGCATTTTCTGAAACATAAAAACTATGCATTTCACGAGTTTTTGTGAATAAGCGAATTGTTTATAAGCACGGCTATTTTTCAACTATCCATAAATAATGAATTGAAAAACAAGCTTTAATCAATGTTTATAACTACACTTTCAATGTTAATAACGTGTTAATAAAAAACAAATAAAATCCTTGCAGAATCAGCAGGATGTCCCGATATTGAAATCATCAAGAACGACGTACATTGACAGCCTTTCAGGATTACAGAAGTTGAATCGGGTTAGCCTTCGGGAGAACTAAAGAACAAGGGAAGTGCCTGAGTTACATGAAAAAATGATAAGACGAAAGTTTTTGAAAAAGGATTGTGATTAAAAGAGGTATTGGGGAAATGCAGGAACTTCACGGAGAACCGCAACTGAACCAATGATATTGAAGGAGTCGACAGCTCGAAAGAGCGACGGACAAGATCATATCGGTAATGATGCACAAAACTTGGTGCTACTGGGAAGCTATGGCAGAACAGTGGTCAGGAAACGGGAGCTCAATTCGAAAGAAAAGACTCCCGTTTTCATTTTTACCAGATTTTGCAATTCCTTTCATTTATTTGCTTTCGTAGCAGCAACCGGTAATAACCAATACTAAACTTACTACATTAGCCAATGTGCGGATGTTATGCAAAAAGTTCCAGGGCCCCTCAAACATTGCCCGGTATACCGATAATTCTTTTGGCGATGCGGTCTCAGCATTAAGCCTTGCCAAGGCATCATTCAAGGGCACGTTTCCAAACATAGTAACGCCAAACACACCGATAGCGTAAACCAGAGCAGCAACAACTAACAGGATAAAGCGCGTATTCATTCCCGGGCTATAATTAAGATAAGCACTCAGGGGCAGCAACAATAACGTCCCCATAAAGCTGGCCATAAAAAGCGGATTTATTATTTGCACGTTGATGGAGTTCATAGCAGCGATATATTCGCGATCGGCGAGTTTACCCAGTCCTAAGTTAACAGAGCAGGTATAACCGTAAAACAGACCCGCGATTAAAGCAGTGACTGTTGCTGTGATGATTAAAATCAGGGTTGTCATATTCATCTTGATCATGATTTATTTTCTTAAAGTTTTAATGTATTCAATTACAGAGCTTATCTGGCCCGCAGTCAGTTTTTTTCCCCAGTTGGGCATAAAACCACGGCCATTACTAATGGTGTAGAGCAATTCGTTGTTATCTAATTTACTTAACCGCAAATTCGCAGCACCCCAGCGTCCTCTTGTGCCATCGTTACCATGACATGTAGCACATTTTTTTTCAAACAGGGGCTTGCCGGTTAAGGGGGAATTTTGAGCATAAGCAATTTGATTCCAGCACAGAAGCGCAATGATGATCAATGTGGTAAACCATTGTTTTATTTTGCTATTGTTATTAAAAGTTGATGATTTCATGGCGTTTTATTTTTTGATAAAGTTGCGGCGATATCAAAAAATAAAATAGAACAAAACCGACAAGGGGGGAGTTTTGAGTCTTAATCCCAAGTTTCCAATCAAAATAAATTCGAAATCCAACATCCGAATTCCGAAATACAAAATGGAAACTAAAAACAGATTCCTTAAATTAGTCGGATATGAATAAAGATGGTAAGAACGGGACTATAGGAAGTAATAAAATATTTGTTTTAGATACCTCGGTGATCCTTTACGATCACAACGCATTCCAGAATTTCCAGGAGCATGATGTAGCCATACCTATTCAGGTTTTGGAAGAACTGGATAACAAAAAAAACGGTAACGACACCCGTAATTTTGAAGCCCGAAGCTTTATCCGCCTTATGGATGATCTGTCTCGTAATAAGATGGTAAATGAGTGGATACCATTAAATGGCAAAAGCAAAGGCAGTTTCAAAGTAGCGATGGACATTAAAACCACTGCTATTGATGCTGAAGAAGTTTTTGGCTCCGACAAAACAGACCACCGCATTCTGAATGCGGCCTTAGGCTTGCAGGAAGAGAATCCTGGTAAAAAAGTGGTGCTGGTATCAAAAGATATATGCCTGCGTCTGAAAGCAAAAGCGCTTAATCTGCACGCAGAAGATTATGAAACCGGCAAGATTAAAAACCTGGATGAATTGTATACCGGGCAAACTGATGTAAACAAGGTTACCGAGAAACTGATAACCCAGTTAAACAAGCACGAAAATCTGCCAGCCGAAAGTTTGCATATTACATCGTACACCAATAATCATTTCTATATATTAAAAAGCAAAAATAGCGATGTACCTGGTTTTTATAATACCCAAACCAGGCAGCTGGAAAAAGTTATAGAGCAACCGGTATTTAATATATTACCCCGCAATATTGAGCAGGCCTTTGCCATTCATGCCTTGTTACATCCCGATATTAAACTGGTAACTATCCAGGGCAATGCCGGCACAGGTAAAACTTTACTGGCATTGGCCAGCGCGCTGGAGCAAAGAAAATATTATCGTCAAATTTTTGTTACAAGGCCGATTGTGCCTTTAAGTAATAAGGATATCGGTTTCTTACCCGGTGATATCAAATCAAAGATCGACCCATACATGGCGCCAATCTGGGATAATTTGAAGTTTATCAAAGATCAGTTTGGGGACGATGAAAAGATGCAGGCCAAAATAGATGAACTGGTAACTAACGACAAAATATCCATAGCCCCGCTGGCTTTTATCCGCGGACGTACATTGAGTAAGATATTCTTTATTGTGGATGAAGCCCAGAACCTTACGCCGCATGAGGTAAAAACCATTATATCACGCGCCGGCGAAAACAGCAAATTTGTTTTTACAGGAGATATTTACCAGATAGACACCCCATACCTGGATGCAGAAAGTAACGGATTGTCATACCTGATAGATAAAGCCAAAGGACATCCGCTGTACGCGCATATCACCTTGCAAAAAGGTGAGCGGAGCGAACTGGCCAATCTGGCAAATGAATTGTTGTAATTTTTAGTATCAAGTAGCTAGTATCAAGTATCATGATTTTTGAATTCGTTAAGAAGCAAATGCAGCTGTCGTGATACTTGATACTAGCTACTTGATACTAACTAAAAAGATATGAAAATCTCAAAATACCTCCATTCATGCCTTGTATTTGAGCTCGATGGTTATAAAATTTTATTTGATCCAGGCGATATTTCTTTTATTGAAGGCTTGGTAACACCCGAAATGTTTGCCGATGTTAATACTGTAGTGATTACCCATATCCATCCGGATCATTTTGTAATAGATATTTTACAAAGGATTTTAAATATTTCCGGGGCCAAGGTAGTCACCAATAGTCAGGTTGGTGAGCAATTAAACAGGGTCGGAATAAAATATTTGCTCCTGGAAGAGGGTATTGAGCACTTTGGCCCCTTCAAATTGGAGGCATTTCCGGTACAACATGCCCTGATCATGGATAACCCTTTACCTCAAATGACAGGCTTTGTGATCAACGATAGGGTGCTGCACCCGGTCGATTCCATGGAAGATAATCTGTTGAAATTCAAAGGAATAGAATTGCTAATTATGGTAACCATGGCGCCATTTGCCAGTGAAGTAATGATCTCCGCCTTTGCCGATAAGTTGCATCCCCGCCAGATATTACCCGTTCATGATGGTTATGCCAAAACTTTCTTCATTCAGAAAAGATATGCTGCTTACGTGAAACATTTTGACAAACTGGGCATAAAGTTTAACGAAGTATACCAAATAGGCGATAGCATCAACATCTGATTTGGGATTTGAGATGGTCTATTTCGGAGCTATGAGACTTTAGCGACAATTCAATTATCTTATTATCAAATAATTATAACAAACTCAAAGTGCAAAAAATTGGGCATAAAAAAAGCCCCTACCTTTTACGGTAGAGGCCCTATGGAACCAACCTCCTGCTAAGCTGGCCCACATTAACCTTATCACAATGCTAAGGTGAAGATAAATAATGAAGAAAACATGAACTTCTGTTTTATGCTTGGTGTAAATTTTACATCTTAGCAAAAACAAGATCGCTCACATGCAAAAGCCCGATAGTCTGATATTCGACATGGACGGAACCCTTTGGGATGCCGTTGACACCTACGCCAACTCCTGGAACCTGGTTTTCGAAAAAATGAGCATCCAACGTACCCTCGGCCGTGATGACCTGATGCAGCTGATGGGCATGGAAGGCAAAAAACTAACCAAGGTACTTATGCCCGAGTTTGATGATAACAGGGCACAGAGCATCTATATGGATGTAAATGAAACCCGCAGACAGATACTGCCCACCAGTGGCGGCGTTATGTACGATGGAGTGACCGAGGGTATCAAACAACTGGCCGCCAAATACAAAATCTTTATACTGAGTAATTGCGCTGTAGGGATTATTCCTTTGTTTATCAGCTGGGCTAAAATTGAAAATGACATTACCGATTTTATAGCTTATGGGCAAAATAATATGCCCAAGCATCATAACATGCAGTTGCTGATTGATAAACACCAGCTAAAGCACCCGGTTTATATAGGAGACACTAATGGTGACGCTGAGCAGACACGCATGGCCGGGATACCATTTATATTTGTGAGCTATGGTTTTGGAAAAACAGATGACTATGAATTGAAGTTTGATGATTTTGCATCATTAACAAAATATTATATGAGTTTGTGAGTTTTTAAAGCGTTAGCCAAATTTCTTCTACCCCTAAAGCATACTCCAATGGTAAAACGTGGACTCTCTCTGTTATTATTTTTGCTTATCTCAGATTTATCATTTGCTCAAAAAGTACAACTGGACGCCGAACGCTGGATAACCAAAGATCTGGGCCACCTTTACTTCATCGACAAAAAAGTATATTATAATTTTGTAGGCAATGCCGGCATTAAAGATCATTATGCTATTGTGAACGATACACTGATCCTGTCAGACATCTTCAGAAGCAGTGCCGACAATTTCAAGAAGCAACGGCGGACCGATTTTAAGTTCCTGATTAGACACGCCGACTATAATCGTATATATTTAAAAGCCGTTGAGCCAAATGCTATTGAACTGGCAGGTACCATTACTTACGAATTCTTCAACTTCAAAAACAGTTACGATAAAAACGTAAAATTTGCCAAGGTCTATTTCCTATCATCCACATGTTTTGGCGACTGTCCGCAGCTGGGTATCGAGATATGGCCCAATGGCGATTACCATTTAAAAGCCGGTGAACATGCTGCTCCATACAAAGGTGATTATACCGGCAAACTAAGTCCGAGTCAGCTGGATACATTGAATTATTGGCTTAAGCACAGCGAGCTAAAAAAAATGAACGACTGGCAACAAGGCAACCAAGTAGTCGATGCGCCAAACTATTACTTTGCCATTGACTTTGTTGACAGTAAAAAGAAACTTAGCATCAACACTAACGAACCACCCATGAACATTATCGATCTGATCAATTTCATGCTATCGTCTTACAAAAACTTAAAACTCACACCTGCAGGTAATAATTGATGAGGATCAAGAGATAAGAGTCGGGAGTCAAGATGAGGGCTTTGCTTTTCTTATTAAAATCCGGTCTAAGCTCAATCCAGTGTTATAGCTTTCTTGATTCTCGGTTCTTTATTCTCACCATTGATTATTAGTTTTATTTTGTAGTTTAGATAAAAATATATCTATATGAAAGGCCGTACCAAAGCAATTATTTTAATAGTGATATTAGTATTGATCGCCGGGTTTACTTACCAGCGCTATTTCTTTGTTTTTGGCGAAGGCGCAAAGGCAGGCACCATGAACTACTTTGTAAAAAAGGGGTACCTGTTTAAAACCTATGAGGGCCGACTGATACAAAGCGGCATAAAAACACCACAAAGTGGGGGCAATATCTCCTCAAACGAATTTATGTTTTCTGTTACCGACGAGAAAGTTGCGCAGAAGCTAAGCAGCAGCGCTGGTTCTTACCTCGAATTACATTACAAGGAATATTTGCACGCTTTGCCATGGCGCGGCGTAAGTGTATTTGTTGTGGATAGTATTATTTCAGAAAAACCAGTAGTTGGTCAATAAATAAACGGATCAGTCCCGTTTATTTATCAGGCATTCACCTCCGCGTCGCGTAATGCTTTGATGGTGTCATGGGCAACCCTTAAACTTTCCAGTTGCTTTTTAAGGATGAACACGACTTGTTGATCTTCCCATATCAGCTCTTTATCATCCAGTGCCGCCCGGTATGCTTTTTTGGCAATATCTTCGGTACGTTCACAATCACTTAATATACTACGCCTGTCTTTGCTTGAAAAAGCGGACTTAACATCTATCCAGGTATTATTTAGTTTCCCGGATAGGGTAGTACCATCGGTAGGGTCGCCTCCCAATACTTGGATATAATCTCGCAACTCGGAAACATTGCTTTTACTTTGATCCATGTATTCTTTAAAGAGCAAGTTTAATCCTGTTTCTTTAGTACTTTCATTAGCTTTTTCATAACCCGCGATGCGATCATTATTTATTTTAATCAGATCGTTAAGAGCCGATATCTGATGCTGTATATGTTGTAAAACCCCCATGATTATTATATTTATAACTAATAAACATGGCAAATGAATTAATGTTTTTTTAATTGAGGTAAATATACCTGTTTCAGTATCTGGTGGTATTCAAATTTAGAGTAAGGTTTTTTTGCTGGTAAAAACCAATAGTATCAAATTGCGTTAAAGAAGCTATCATAAATATAAGTGATTAAAACAATTTGAGCCCAATAAGCATTTATTAACCATTTGATATGAAAACGCGCGACAATTTTGGGCTTCAGTTGATCAACACTTGAAAAAACATTTGTTTAAGATGACTAAATCACATAAAAAACAGCAAACCATTTTTAAAACATTGCCCAAAACACCAACGGGCATTAACGGACTTGATGAAATAACAGACGGTGGTTTACCCGCTGGCCGGCCTACGCTTATTTGCGGAGAAGCCGGCTGCGGTAAAACATTGATGTCGCTTGAATTTATAGTTCGCGGGGTTACACTCTTTAATGAACCTGGGGTTTTTATGGCTTTCGAAGAAAAAACCGACGAATTAGCTATGAACGTAGCCTCCCTGGGTTTTGATCTGTACAAACTACAGGAAGAGAAAAAAGTAAAACTCGACCATGTACATATCGATCGCAGCGAGATAGAAGAAACCGGCGAATATGACCTGGAAGGTTTGTTCATCAGATTAGGACATGCCATTGACAGCATTGGCGCCAAAAGGGTAGTATTGGATACGCTGGAGAATCTTTTTTCGGGCCTCAACAACCAGACTATTCTGCGTGCCGAGTTGCGCAGGCTTTTTACTTTTCTTAAAAACAAAGGAGTTACCGCTATTATAACTGGCGAAAAAGGGGACGGAGGAGCCCTCACAAGACAGGGTCTGGAGGAGTACGTATCGGATTGCGTTATTCTGCTTGACCACCGGGTTATCAACCAGATTTCAACCCGCCGACTTCGTGTTGTAAAATACAGAGGCTCGCAACATGGAACCAACGAATACCCTTTTTTAATTGACGAAGATGGTATTTCTTTGCTGCCAGTGACTTCTTTAGGGCTCGAAAAAGCGGTCTCATCAAAAAGGGTGTCATCGGGTATTCCGGCACTGGATTATATGCTCGGAGGACAAGGCTTTTTTAGAGGAAGCAGCATCCTGGTTTCCGGAACTGCCGGAACCGGTAAAACCAGTATCGGCGCGTATTTTGCTGCCGAAACCTGTAAACAGAAAAAGAAATGCCTCTATTTTGCTTTTGAAGAATCGCCCAACCAGATCATCCGCAACATGCGGTCTATCAGCATCGATCTACAGCAATATGTTGATAACGGTTTGTTACGATTTCATGCGTCAAGACCAACCTTATATGGGTTGGAGATGCACCTGGTGGCCATTTATAAACTGATCAAGCAATTTCAACCGGCTACGGTAATATTAGATCCGATAACCAATCTGATCACCGTAGGATCTGTAAGTGAAGTAAAATCAATGCTTGTAAGGCTTATAGATTTTTTACAGAACGAACAAATCACGGTAATGTTCACAGCTTTATCGCTCAACACCATTGTAAATGAGCAAACCGACGAAGGCGTATCATCGTTAGTGGATACCTGGATGCTGGTACGGGATATTGAGCATAATGGCGAGCGTAATCGCGGTTTATACATCATGAAATCGCGCGGTATGAAACACTCCAATCAGGTACGCGAATTTATCATCACCGATAAGGGGCTTGATCTGGTTGATGTTTACCTGGGGCCCGATGGCGTATTAACAGGATCGGCAAGGGAAGCACAGCAACTAAAGGAAAAAACCGGTGTTGCGCTGCGTGATTTCGCCGTATCACGCAAAGACAAGGAAATTATACGCAAACGTAAAACGCTGGAAGCTAAAATATCCAGTTTACAAGCCGAGTTCGAATCGGTAGAAGAAGAGCTGAACAGGATATATTACGAAGACGAGTTAAAACAACAAATAATGAACAAAAATCGGGAAGAGATAACAAAAATGCGGAGGGGGATAAAAGAAGAAAGCCCGGTAAAGAAGAAAAAGTAATGGAAACTGAAGTAATAAATTATGAATTAAGGTTATATATTGCGGGCAAAACAGCAAAATCTGTTAGTGCTTTAGCTAATCTTAAAAAATACTGTGAAGAACATTTAAAAGGTCAGTATTCGATTGAAGTGATCGATCTTTTAGTAAAACCCCAATTGGCCGAGGGCGACCAGATTTTTGCCATACCAACATTGGTACGCAAAGTACCGGAGCCTATCCGCAAAATAATCGGGGATCTGTCAAACGAAGAAAAAGTATTGGTGGGTTTAGATATACGCCCCCGTAAACTATAAAAAATGACCGAAAAGGATCAATCATCTTTATCTGAGGATAATTATTTTAATGAGCAGAAACAAGAGGTTTATCATTTACGCTTGTTCGTAACGGGTGCATCGCCAAATTCAGCGCGAGCTATAACCAACCTCAAAGATATTTGCGAAACCCATTTAAAAGGCAATTACGACCTGGAGATAGTAGATGTTTATCAGCAACCTTTAACTGTGGAACACGAACAGATTATCGCTTTACCCATGCTCATTAAAAAGGCGCCGGGTATAGAGCGCCGTCTTATTGGTGATATGTCAAATACAGGTAAAGTATTAAAGGGTCTTGGTTTACAAACAGAAAATTAATGGAACTGGCTAAATACACATATGAAGAGTTGCTGCAGCAAAACGAGGAACTTCGGATACAGCTGGAGGAGGCCAATGATACCATTGACGCCATTCGCAACGGGCAGGTTGACGCGCTTATTGTAAAAGATGCCGATGGCCATCAGCTATACACCTTAAAAACAGCCGACCAAACCTATCGTGTTTTTATTGAAAAGATGAATGAAGGCGCTGTTACGCTGAACAAGGATAATACCATTTTGTATAGCAACTCGCGGTTTGCCGCCATGATGGGTCTGCCGCTGGAAAAAGTGATCGGACTGAATTTTGCGGTTTTTATTCCGGAAATATCTGTTGATAAGTTTAACGATCTGATGGACAAAGGCTGGGAAGAAGATTGTAAAGGCGAGATATTATTGGCCAATAAGCTGGGAAAACTAACCCCGTGCCAGCTTTCCTGCACTACGCTTGATTTGGACGAAGGTACAGCCCTAAGCTTGATCTTAACAGACCTTACCAGTCAGAAAGAAATAGAATGGGAATTAAAAATAAAAAACGAACAATTGCTGGCCGCCCAAAATGCTGCTGTAAAGCTTAACAATGAGCTGGAGGATACGGTTAGGGCCCGTACAAATGATCTGCTAATAAGCAGAGAGCATTTTAAATTACTTGCCAACAATATCCCTCAAATGACCTGGACAAACCTGCCAGGTGGTGAGGTTGATTTTTACAACCAACAATGGTATAATTATACAGGCAGCCGCTATGCCGAAAGCGTAGGATGGGGGTGGCAGCATATGATACATCCTGATGATTTGCCCAATACCTTAGATAAATATATTGAGGCTTTAAAAACCGGTAACACATTTGAGGTTGAAAATCGGTATAAACGCTGGGATAACACTTACCGCTGGCACCTGAACCGGGCCGTACCTTTAAGAGACGACAGCGGCGCGATTATTTTTTGGGTGGGTACAGCTACCGACATCGAAGATCAGAAGCGGGAAATGGATCGTAAGGACGAATTTATTGGCGTAGCCAGTCATGAGCTCAAAACACCCTTAACCAGTCTAAAGGGCTATCTGCAGCTGATAAGCTCTTATAAGAAAGAGGAGCTGCCGCCTGTAGTAAAACAATATATAGGTAAAGCAAGTGTGGCTGTAAATAAATTGCAGCACCTAATCAATGATTTGCTTGATGTAAGTAAGATACAGGCTGGCCGCTTGGAATATGCTATGGGTGAAGTAAATTTATCTGAGCTGATGATGCAGGTGGTTGAAAATTCAAAGCATATCTACCCATCACATGAATTAGAAGTTCAGCTGCAGCCCAACATCTTCATCACGGGCAATGCCGAACGCCTGGAGCAGGTTTTAATGAATTTTATCAATAACGCTGTAAAATACTCCCTGGCCGATAAAAGGATCATCCTGAAAACCATTGTAAAAAATAATTTGGTACGCGTGTCTGTAACTGATTTTGGTATAGGCTTATCGGCAGAGCAGATAGATCGCATATTTGAACGCTTTTACCGGGTTGAAGACAAACGTCACATCACCAGCGGTCTGGGTATGGGGCTTTATATCAGCGACGAGATTATTAGTAATCATCTGGGTAAAATTGGGGTCGACAGCGAATTAGGTAATGGGGCCACTTTTTATTTTGAATTACCTGTGATTGCTTGACAGATCATTCTTAAATTATTTTGAACGAAAATTGCAGGTAAGCCAAATACTTCTGATATTGGGCAAACGGGCTCTGTCAGATAGTCCATCTTTATACAATAAACCTCAAAATTATGCCTGATACAGATAATGGCCATGTATCTTTTAATAAAAGTGCAAATGGTATAGCTACTATTAGCTTTTATCACCCTGCCCAAAATTCGCTCCCCGCAAATCTTTTAAATGATCTTGCCGAATGCATTAATCAGGCAGGTAACGATCCCGAGGTACGGGTTATTATCTTAAAAAGTGGCGGCGATCGTACTTTCTGTGCCGGTGCCAGTTTTGATGAGTTACTGCAAATAAAAGATAAAGAAGCAGGCGCATTGTTTTTTTCTGGTTTTGCCAAAGTGATCAATGCTTGTCGTAAATCATCTAAAATAATTGTTGCCCGGGTTCAGGGAAAAGCGGTTGGCGGGGGGGTGGGCCTTGCTGCTGCTGCCGATTATAGCCTGGCATCCGGCTTTGCTTCCATCAAATTAAGCGAGTTGGCCATAGGTATCGGGCCGTTTGTAATATCGCCTGCGGTAACCCGTAAAGTTGGCTTGTCTGGGTTTTCGCAATTAACCATAAGGGCATCTGATTTTCAATCGGCTCAATGGGCCCGCGATCACGGGCTATATCATGAAGTGTATGAAGATATCCCCTCGCTTGACTCAGCCGTAGACGAACTTACTAAAAAACTGGCCTCCTATAACCCGGATGCTCTCGCGGAACTTAAAAAGATACTATGGGAAGGCACAGAAAATTGGGACGAATTATTAACCCAGCGTGCCGCTATTAGTGGCGAACTGGTACTTTCAGACTTTACTCAACAAGCCCTGCAACGCTTTTTGAGTGGCAATAGATAACTAACATGCACACCAAAAAAAGAGCCTGAATTATATCGGGCTCTTTTTTTATTACCAGCATCTGTAATGGCGATGTACACGGTAGTAAACCGGGCGGGCATAATAACGGCCTGGATAATAATATGGACGACCATAGTAAACCCTGCGCGCATAACCATAATATACCGGGCGATCATAATAACCATATGCCGGATAATTAGCGGCAACTACCACCCTTGAACGTGGATAATGGCCAAATGAAGCACCTATAGATATACTTTGAGCTTTTACAAACTGAACTGAAAACAGCAATGCAAAAACTACGACCGAAAATTTGATGGCTTTCATAAATCAAAAATTAAGTTAACATGGTAGTTATTTATGTTTATAGACTATAAATATCACTTGAGGTTTAGTATATTTTTTTTATTTTTAAGGCATGTATTACTTTTTATTTGCACTGCTGTTTTTGGTCATTGTTTTGGGTTTTTCATTGATCAGCTCTTACTATGGCAGATTACGTGCCGATGAAAAGAAACTTGATAAAATAAAAAGCAAATGGGGTAAGCCTATAAATACCAGGCGCAACTTTGATTTGATTAAAACCTACCTAAATGCCGATAAAAGCTGGGACAGATTACCCGATGTTACCGCCGAAGACATCGATCTGAAAAGTATTTTTAACTATATCGACAGAACAAGCTCCAAGCCAGGTAAGCAATATTTATATAAAAAACTGCATTTTCCCGAAACAAACCTTGAAAAATTATTAGCACTTGACGCTAAGGTTGAGTCCATTAATAAAGATAAACCCAACCGGGAGCTGATTGAACTACAATTATCAAAACTCAACAATACCTACGCGTATTATATTGCCGATCTGTTTTTAAGAACCCATGAATCGATCTTTGTACCGATCATGAATTTTTATATCAGGTTTGTGCCGCTGGTGATCATCGCGCTTATCGTATCGCTGATTGTTTATCCTAATCCCATTAGCATTTTGTTGTTATTGTTTTTTGTAGGTTATAATGTGGTTTTGCATTATGCCAATAAGAAAAAAATAAGTTCCTATACCAATTCATTGCCCCAGTTGCTTATTATGCACAATGTAGCGGTATGGCTGGTAAAACATGCCGGTCTGGAGGATAATGAAGTCGTGAAAACCAGTTTGAAAAATCTGTTAGGGTTAAAACGTTCCTTAAGCATCATCAATCTGGAAAGTAAATTGATAAATGGAGGCGGAGACTTGAGCTATGCTGTTTTTCAACTCATTAAAACCTTGTTTTTGTTAGAACCCCGCATTTATGCCAGCTCTATAAAACATATTGAAAGATACCGGGAGGATATTGAACTGGTTTATCAATACGTAGCCGAAATTGATATGCTGGTAGCTATCCAATCGGTAAGGGATGGTTTACCTTATTACAATAAGCCCCAATTTATTGATACCGATGCGCAAATGAATATTACCGATCTGTATCATCCGCTGATTGATAAATGCGTTACCAATTCATTATATACACGTGCCGATAAGGGGGCATTGATAACAGGCTCAAACATGTCGGGCAAAACAACTTTTATTAAGGCGATTGCCGTTAACACCTTATTGGCCCAAACCCTGTTCACCAGCTGTACCAAAGAGTATAAAGCTCCCTTTTTAAAAATACAGACCAGCATTAAAACTACGGATAGCATAGAGGAGCAAAAGAGCTATTTCCAGGCACAGGCACAATCGATATTAACTATCATGAGCCGCAGCAACGAAATTGAACAGGTAAAAAGCCTGGTTATTATTGATGAGATATTCAGAGGTACTAATACCATTGAACGTATAGCTGCCGCTAAATCGGTATTGTCCTATATCACAGCCAATCAGAATTTTGTTTTCGTATCAACACATGATCTTGAGCTGGCCGAGTTGCTTGATGAGGATTTTGCTATTTATTCGTTTGAGGATTCCAAATCAGGCGCCGTTCTGGTGTTTGACTATAAGCTTAAAGAAGGCCTACTCAAAAGCCGCAACGGTATAGCCATATTGGAATCCATGGGCTATCCGGATTCTGTAATCGAAGACGCTAATATTGTGAGTGAGCGTATGATGCTAAAATATATGGAGTAAGCTACACGCTATTCACCTTCATATAACCGCAGTTTATTTTTCAGACTTTGCAAATCATCCTGCATTTTTTCCATCCGGTGCAATAAATAGCTGATGGCTTCTATACCCTCTACATTGATATCCAACTGATATAGATTGATCAGCTTTTCGAGTTTTCTCAATTCCGCTCCGGGTATATGAATAGTTTCATCAATTACAGTAACCTTAACTAAATCAGCCTTATATAAGGATTCTATAAAGGCATACTCTATGTTATGGTATAAACAAAAATCATTTATTGATATTAAATCCGCTGTTTTCATCTTCTTTAAATTTTATATCATGATTTGGAGAGCTCCTCAAACAATTGTTTTTGCCGCTCGGTGAGGTTTACCGGTATCTGGATATCATAGGTAAGGTACAGATCGCCAAACTCATTCTCTTTCTTGTAAACAGGCATACCTTTACCTTTTAGTTTTACCTTGGTGCCGTTTTGGGTTTCGGGCTTTACTTTTACTTTAACCTTCCCGGTTAAGGTTTCCGCTGTAATTTCTCCGCCAAGTACAGCAGTATAAAGATCCAATTTAACTGTGGCGTATAAATTGCGTCCATCACGCTTAAAGCGGACATCATCTGGTATCGAAAATTTGATATAGAGATCTCCTGCAGGGCCATTATTTACACCTGCGCCCCCATGGCCTGTTATTTTAATGGTTTGTCCGTTCTCGATACCGGCAGGTATATTAATGCGTATGCTTTTGCCGTTAACGGTTAAGGTTCTTTTATGAGTTTCCGCAATATCCTGAAGAGTTAGTTGCAGTTCGGCATTCAAATCTTTTCCACGATATTTTGTTTGCCTGCTGCCGCCACCGCCAAACATCGACTTGAAAAAATCAGAAAAATCGCCACCGCCGAAACTTTCATCATCAGTAAAACCGCCGAAAGCACTGCCGCCATAGCTACCGCGCCCGCTTTGTTGTTGTCGGGCTTGTTGTTCATAAGCTTCGCCATGCTGCCAATTTTCGCCGTATTTATCATACTTTTTACGTTTTTCCAGATCGCTCAATACTTCGTTCGCCTCATTAAGCTCCTGGAATTTTTTGTGCGCCTCGGCATCATTCGGGTTAAGATCAGGGTGATACTTACGGGCAAGTTTGCGATAAGCATTTTTGATATCCTTATCGGTAGCGGTTTTGGTCAAACCCAGTGTTTTATAGTAATCAATAAAAGCCATATCAAGCGTAGAATGTAGTATGTATAATAAACCCTTAAATATACGGCTTAGTTTTAGACAGTGCATTTTTCATGCTGTATTCTGACGATAGCCTGATTTTACAACTACCGCGTTAAGCACAATTTTTATACTTTTACGCCTACGCCTCCATCAGGCAACAAACATCATTATGGAAAACAAAGTATTTAATCAGTTTGCAGATATCGAAACCAGGGAAATGACTCCGGGCTATTTCTCAAAGATCATTCATACCCCGGGAAATACTATCAATTTTTTGGAGGTTAAGGCAGGCGCGGTATCGCCAATGCACCAGCATATCAATCATCAGTGTGCTTTTGTGATTGAAGGGCAGTTTGAATTAACCGTTGATGGTGTATCTCAAATACTGGATACTGGCACCTATGCCATTATCCCTCCAAATGTGATTCATGGCGGCAGGGCTATTACCGATTGCAAGCTGATCGATATATTCGACCCGGTTCGTGAAGATTTTAAATATTAGTAACTTTTATTAATCGGCATAGTCAAAAAGACAATGACGGCTAATAAAAGTAAAAGATTCTTGTTTGATGTACTGATGATCATCGTATTGGTCATCTTTCCACATCTGGGCTTGATGCCTATGTATGCTTTTGCTATTCTGTTATTGCTATTGATAGGCGGTTATTTAAGGTTATATAAAGAGGGATTTAGCGATATTGGTTTCAGATTCAGAGATATCAGTTTCCGATCTTTTTGGCTCGGTGGATCAATAGGTTTAGGGTTTGCCATGCTTATGTATTGGCTGTTAGGCCCCCTGTTAACCTGGCTGGGATTTGCGCCGGCAAACGTTTCTGATTTTTATTACATCAGGCATAATGCTATCCAGTTATTCGTACTACTTGCGATAGCCAGCTTCCTGGTGATCCCATTTGAAGAGATCGTTTATCGAGGCTTTATTTTTACCCGCATAAGAGCGATGACGGATGATAGTAAATATAGTTTTGCAATCAGCGGTTTAATTACCAGTATCATATTTACCCTTTACCATTACCAGGAGGGAGCGGGTGCTATGATCAGCATATTTATAGGGGCTAATTTTGTTATCTGGCTTTATAAAATAGTTAAAGGCAATCTTTGGTACCTGATATTCTTTCACATTGTATACGATATCTTTATGCTAACCGCCATTTATTTAGGATACATTTAGCCATATTTCCTTTTTACTGCGCTAAATATTAAGTTTGCCCTCCCAATAAATAAAAAGTAGATATGTCCATCACTAAGGCCACACTTGCCGACGTTCCCGAATTAAATGTATTAGTAAACAGAGCCTATCGCGGTGAAGAGTCAAAAAAGGGCTGGACCTCGGAGGCCGATATGCTCGATGGTATACGGATAGATGAAACCATGCTGAAAGAATATTTCAGTAATGAGGCTATCACCATACTAAAATACACGGATGATAACGGTGTGATCACTGGCTGCGTTTACCTGGAAGTGAAAGGGCCAAAACTATACCTGGGCATGTTTAGCGTATCGCCAGTATTGCAGGGTAAAGGAGTAGGGCGTGCCTTACTGCAAGAAGCCGAGATATTAGCCAAACAATTCAATTGCCGTACCATCACCATGACGGTGATCAGCACCCGCGCAGAGCTTATTAGCTGGTATGACCGCAGAGGTTATGTCTTTACCGGCGAGATACAACCCTTTCATGACCATGGTCGCTTTGGCAGCCCTAAACAGCACATAGAACTCATCGTAATGGAAAAAGCAATAGTTTAATTGCTACTGCTCATCAGTTCCTGGAAAAGATCATAATATTGGCCAACATGCAATCCATCAACCAGGGCATGATGTACGTGCAACGATACCGGCATGCTTTTTTTGCCATTCTCCTCGGTCATTTTTCCGAATGATATTTTAGGGCAACTATCCGGGAACGAAAAACTGCGGGCATGTGATAAACTGGTAAAATTTATCCAGGGCATGGCCGAATAGTGTACAATATCATCATCGAGCTTTGGGGCGAAAAGGGTAGTGGTAGTTTGCACCCGTTCAATCTCTTTTTTTGCGCCTGTTATAAATGCATCAAGGGCGGGATGAAAATCGATATATGCAAAACCAAAAGTACCATTGGACCTTCCAATAGTTGGCCCGGCATTTATGCGATCATAAATAAACACATCATCTCCATAAATACGGTATCTGAACGGGTCCAGTTCATTGATGGCTGTTAACGATTTATGCAGGTAATACAGAAAAAAGGATACACCATTATCTTTTGCATAGCCGTAAGCCTGTGTACAGTCGATATTGACTACGACGCCATAAAATGGCTCCTCAAAAGTTTTAAAAAAATTAAAATGTTCTTTGCGTGCCCAGGTATCAATATTTAATTTATGCTTCATGCCAATATATACGGCAGAATATCACGGAGTGTATCAGCCTGTTTAAAATTATCGTGGGTTAAATTGGTTTCTATATGCTCATGCGCCCAGGTGGTATGAAAGGGCACATGAATGGCATGACCGCCGATGTTGAGCACCGGCATCACATCTGATTTTAGGGAATTGCCCACCATCAAAAACTCTTGGGGCTTAATATCCAAATGTTTAATAAGCTTGATATAATCCTCATCCTGCTTATCAGACATAATCTCGATGTGGTGGAAATAGTGCGACAATCCCGACTTTTTGAGTTTCCGTTCCTGATCGAGCAGATCACCTTTGGTAGCCACTACCAGGCGGTAATGCTTTTTTAAGGTTGCCAGCACATCTTCTACACCATCCAATAGTTCAATAGGCTCATTAAGCATGCCTTTGCCATATTCCATAATCAGTTCAATGGCATCAAGACCTATTTTTTTGTCGGATATTTTTAGCGCGGCCTCAATCATGCTTAGGATATACCCTTTTATACCATAACCATAAAGCGCTAAATTGGCTATCTCGATCTTGAAAAGCTCGTTAGAAACTGTATGTTGCGGCAAAAAGTCCTCCAGCAGACTGCAGAACTTCTCTTCGGTTTTTAAGAAATAGGGCTCATTTACCCAAAGGGTATCATCGGCGTCAAAAGCTATAACCTTTAGTTTCATATGCTTTTATAAACAAGACTGCAATAATAATCATACGGCGTTTATTTCCTGCCGATTTGTGGTAACCTTTTTTTGAAAATAATGTCTCCATAGATGCAACCTAATTTTAAAAGCGACGTCCTATACAACACATGGTCAAAATTATATTCGATTAAAATGGAAGAAGTACTGCCACCCTTAAAAGAATTTATTGTTGATTACTGCAACCGCTATAAGCTGAATCATGTTGATCCGGGAAGCCTGAACCTGGATACCAGCCTTGATCTGGACCTGGATATTTTTGATATCGAGATAGATCTTTTCCTGGCCGATTTTGCCGATCAGTTTAAGGTTGACCAATCCAAATTTACCTGGTACAAATATGGCTATCCCAAAGGCTCAACCCGGGTACGTATGATCAAAATCGTGTTTGGCTACAGCAGCACCTGGGCCAAACAACTGGCGCTGTATTGTTATAAACCTAAGTTTAAGATCAGCAATTTACAAGATGCTGTAAAAACGGGAAGACTATTATAAGATTTGGGAATTCGGAATTTCGATTTTTCGTTATCGGTTCATTTTAAAGGTACTCAAGAAGGCTACGCCGTTTCGGATTTAAAAAGACACATCAACTCAGTTCCAAAATCCTGACAATCTTTTAATCCCATGAATCAAGGTTTAGAACAAACTTAAGACTTATCTATCGATAACTCCTGTATGACGGCGTTTTACAAAATTGCGGATATCAAGTACGATACCGGCAAAGAAATAAAATATCAGCGGGAAACCCACCGCTAAGAAAGAAGAGTAGATAAAAAACAAACGGATCTTTGAGATAGAAACGTTAAACTTTTCGCCAAGATAGGTGCATACACCAAAGGAGTACCGTTCAAAAAAAGTAAGGATTCTCTGTATCATGTCAGGCAAGTTTTAATATTTTGTTACCAACGCCACATTGCAGGCATTTCTTATAATTACAATAATTATTTTTCAACTCCAGCAGCGCCTGCGACTCAAAAGCATTGTTAATTTTCAGCCCTAAGTTAACAAAATCTTCGGTAATATTATTTTGTTCGGCCGGTAAATTTTCCAACAACTTTAAGCTTCTGCTAATATAGTACTGTTGCTGGTGCTGTTTCCCGTAACTAAACAAAAATAAAGCCAAAGTGTTTATTAATAATATGTCGATAGAGGCCGCACCCAGATTTTTAGCTATCGGTTTTGATTGTACATCAAACCGATAATGATCGTCCCAATAATCATTTACCTTAATATCGGTAAAAAGGGCACGTAAAGCACTGATATCTTTTATCTCCAGGATCTTGGAGAACAGGTGATTCGATTGCACAATCAGCGCAGCGAACTGGGCCAGCCTGATAGTAGGAAAATTTTGAGGCCGTAACCGCATAAACTTCCACAAATGGTTTTCAATAGGTTTTAGATTATACTTTTTCCGCAGAAAATCATATTCCTTTTTTAATTTCAAAGGATATTCATCCTGAAGCTCCGCTTCCAGAAAGCCGGCTTGCCCAAATATCAGGGCTTCTATTTGCATGGGGTTATTCTTATGCTTGGCCAGCGTAAGTTGCGGTAACGATTTGGCCAGTAACTCAAAGGGCAGGGCATTGGTTTTAAAGCCAAAGTTTGCCGCTAAAAACTGGTAAAAAGTCTCTTCCCAATCATTATGATTGAGATTGAGGGAATCTGTTACCGCAGTGGAGCGTTTCTCCAACCGCTCTACCAGCACCCGGGTAAGCCAGTTGTTCATAATGAGCCCATCAATACCGGCAATGCTTTTTTCGCAGGGGATGATACGCTGATCGCCAAAGATCATTTGGTGATAACGGTTGTACAACTCGTCGGGTATCCGATCTTTAAGTTGTAATGTAGGCACTTTGCGACCATTTGATAAGATAAGAGGCGCATCATCGCGGTAAACCACATGGAGTATCACATTATCATAAGCGCTATCAGTAGTGTGGCCGTGCTTTTGCCAATCAGACGAGGATAGATGCACCTCCACATTTCCGGCCCAAACCGTTTCGCCTATTTTTACACGGGCATTATGAAAATCGGGCCCCGAATCTGTATTGGCCATTCCGGCCGAAAGGATCTCCAGGTTTTCGCCATCTTCCGTTTTCAGATCAGTACGATCAAACAGCCTGAATTTCCATATATAGTGTAAAAAATCTTCGGTAAAAAGCATCAAACAAGATAGTTATTCTGACTGTTGGTTTGATGTGATTTTTTGAATTTTGTTACGAGATTAAAGGATTGTCATGATTTTGGATGAGATCAATCAATTTCTCTTACATTTATGATCAGATATACCGACCAAACCCAATGAAAGAAGAAACCAAGGACACATCATCGATCAACCCAGCCAAATCCATCCCCAAAACCACTACCGGACGCATTAAATCCATAGTAGGGGGCTCGTTAGGTAATTTGGTAGAATGGTATGATTGGTATGTATACACCGCATTTTCCCTGTATTTTTCCGACGCTTTTTTTCCTTCAGATAATCAAACCGTACAACTTTTAAATTCGGCCGGCATTTTTGCCATCGGCTTTTTGATGCGCCCGATAGGCGGTTGGCTCATGGGTACTTTTGCCGACAGATATGGTCGTAAAACAGCTTTAACGGCTTCTGTATTATT
Source organism: Mucilaginibacter sp. 22184 (assembly GCF_052045695.1). Classification (NCBI taxonomy): domain Bacteria; kingdom Pseudomonadati; phylum Bacteroidota; class Sphingobacteriia; order Sphingobacteriales; family Sphingobacteriaceae; genus Mucilaginibacter; species Mucilaginibacter sp. 22184. Next base: position 208,075 of record NZ_JBQEPI010000005.1, on the reverse strand, counting down.
GATGAGCGTAGGCTCATTAATCATCACCATAACACCCGGCTTCCGCTCTATTGGAGTGTTTGCGCCTATACTGTTGGTGCTGGCACGTATTGTACAGGGTATAAGCGTAGGCGGCGAATATGGTACCAGCGCAACTTATCTGAGCGAGATGGCAGGCAAAAAACACCGGGGATTTTATTCGAGCTTTCAATACGTAACGTTGATTATGGGGCAGTTGATGGCTTTAGGCGTGCTGGTTTTACTACAGCGTGTTTTTTTAAGCGAACAGCAACTGCATGACTGGGGCTGGCGTATTCCCTTTGGTATCGGCGCTTTTTTGGCGGTGATTACCATGTATTTGCGGCGCAGTCTGCAAGAATCTGCATCATTTACTAACGAAAGTAGTAAATCAAAATCTACTCAGGGTACTTTAAAAGCTTTGGCCAAACACCCCAAAGCAGTATTCACAGTAATTGGTTTAACGGCAGGGGGCACGCTCGCTTTTTATACGTTTACTACGTACATGCAAAAATTCCTGGTAAATACATCGGGCTTCAGCAAAAGCAGCGCTACCCTGGTATCAACCCTTACCCTGGCTGTATTTATGCTGCTGCAGCCTGTATTTGGCTTGTTATCTGATAAAATAGGCCGTAAACCCCTGCTCATTGGGTTTGGGGTATTGGGCACGCTTACCACAGTACCTATCCTCACGCTTTTAAGCGAAACTAAAGATGTTTGGATAGCCTTCGCGCTGATATTAGCAGCCCTTATCATTGTAAGCGGTTACACCTCCATCAATGCGGTAGTTAAAGCCGAACTTTTCCCCGCAAACGTGCGTGCCCTTGGCGTAGGCTTTCCTTACGCCATAGCGGTTTCCATATTTGGCGGCTCTGCCGAATACATTGCCCTGCTGTTTAAAAATGAACATCATCAACAATGGTTTTACTGGTATGTAACTGTCTGCATAGCCCTGTCACTTATTTTATACACTACCATGAATGATACGCGCAAACATTCTAAAATAGAAGACGAGTAATTTAGTTTTTATTTAGTATCAAGTAGTTAGTATCAAGTATCAAGATTTTTGAAGTTGTTATAAAAATAAATGCAGCTGTCTTGATACTTGATACTAACTACTTGATACTAATATACTGGCCAAAAAGTATTAATTTTGCCCGCTTACCATCATAGGATATGCCTACATATATGGCCGATAACAATAATCTATTTCAACAGGCAGTAGCTTTACTGCAGCAGCTGATATCCATACAATCGTTTAGTAAAGAGGAAGACCGCACCGCCGATCTCATCAATGAATTTTTACAGCAACGCGGTGTACAAACACATCGTAAAATGAATAATATATGGGCCTGGAATAAGCATTTTGATGCCGCTAAGCCTACCATTTTACTCAACTCGCATCACGATACCGTAAAACCCAACTCAGGCTATACCCGCGACCCTTATGACGCCAAAATTGAAGATGGAAAGCTTTACGGATTGGGCAGCAATGATGCCGGCGGTTGCCTGGTATCGCTCATAGCGGTGTTTCTTTACTTTCATGATAAAGAAAACTTAAAATATAACTTCTGCCTGGCTACCACTGCCGAAGAAGAAATCTCTGGCGTGAATGGCTTGGAGCTCATCATACCTGAATTAGGCAAGCTTGATTTTGGTATAGTAGGCGAGCCAACACTAATGCAATTGGCTATTGCCGAGCGCGGCTTAATGGTATTGGATTGCGTGGCTCACGGCCGTGCAGGTCACGCCGCACGTGAAGAAGGGGATAATGCTATTTATAAAGCCTTAACAGACATTGAATGGTTCCGGAGCTTTACTTTTCCGAAAGAATCAGAAGTATTTGGGCCGATAAAAATGTCGGTTACCATTATCAATGCGGGCTCACAACATAACGTGGTACCCGCCAGTTGTACCTTTACAGTTGATGTAAGGGTTACCGATGCTTACCGTAATGAAGAAGTATTGGAGATCATTCGTCAGCACGTCAACTGCGATGTTAATCCGCGTTCTATCCGCTTAAAACCATCGTCTATACCCAAAGAACACCCGATTGTGCAGGCTGGTATTGCTTTAGGTCGTACCACTTATGGTTCACCAACCACTTCAGATCAATCGCTGCTGGATATCCCTTCTATAAAAGTAGGTCCTGGTGATTCGGCACGTTCGCATACCGCCGACGAGTTTGTTTATGTAGACGAGATCAGAGAAGGTATCGATCTGTATATAAAAATGCTGGAGAGTATTAATTAACGATGTGCAGTTATGCGGATTTCAGATGTGCAGATGATTTTGAAATTAATCACTAAAATCACCTGCACATTTTTATACCCTCACATTTTGTTTTTTATCTGCACATCTGAAATCCGCACATTTGCACATCGGCACTGGGCTCTACATCTCTCCCAAAAACGCCACCAATGCAATAGCAACACCCAGTAACACGGCGATCATTTTACGAAGATTAAAGCGATGGTCGGCGCTTGATTCAAAGAGGATAGTGGTAGAAATATGTAAAAATATACCAATAACCACACCCATAATACGGTTAAAGTAATGTTGTAAATTGCCAATATTGCCATTACTGAGGGCAGTACTGAAAAGATATCCCGCAGGTGCCATCACCGCGAATAGCGCCACAAATAATATAGTACTCTGTTTACTCTGCTTATTGGTTATTAAAACCGTAGCCAGCGCAAAAGCAGCCGGTATGTGGTGCAGCGCGATACCGTAAACCAACTGATCCTGGTTGCCCTGGGCCAGTGGCATGCCTTCTAAAAAGGCATGCAGGCAAAGACTGATCATAATTCCCACCGGAAATACCATATGATCATGCTTCGGTTTATGCATATGGCCATGTTCAATGCCATCAGAAAACTGTTCCAGGATGATCTGGAACAGAAAGCCGGCAAGTATAAAAACACCCACCCAATTATCATTACCATGATAAGCATCGGGTATTAAATGCAGCACAGTAATACCAAACAGGTAAGCGCCGCTGAATGATAGTACCAGTTTAAGGGTTTTATGATTATCGCCCTTAAAGAAAAACACAGAGGTACCACCAAAAAAGGCACAAAAGAATAGCAAACAAATTTTCCAGACAGCCATTAAAAAGCAGGTTGTAGTTTTTTAAACAGTAAAGCAAACAGGCCACCCACCAGCGAGCCGTAAATAGCGCCACAGATAACATCAACGGGGAAGTGCACACCTACATACACCTGGGCAAAACTGATCAGCCCAGCCCAAAGTATGGCCCAGAGCCATATCCAGCGCCATTTTCTGAAAAATACCAGGCTCAGGAATATGGCCATGGCAAAGTGATCGGTAGCATGGGTAGACGGGAAGCTATAACCCGTTCCGCAGGGTACCCGACTGATGTCGGTTTGCGAAACGATAGGATCACGGCAGGGGCGAAGCCGTTTTACATTATACTTGATGATACTGGCGCTGCTAAAATCGGCAAAGCCGGCGGTTATGGCCAGCAAAACGATAATGATAACCCCCGTTTTTTTATAACGATAAATACAAAAAACTATGATGAACAGATATAACGGAATCCAAAATTTAGGATTACGCAGCAAAGGCATGATCCAGTCAAAAAAGGGGTTTGCCAGATCGTGATTAATAAAGTAGAATAAATGCCGGTCGAGTTGTAATAGATGTTCAGGCATTGCCGTTTTAATATAATGGATAAAAGCCGCACGGATATGAAGCCGCAATCAGGCAACAAAGTTATCAATAACTTTAAAACAACATGGATGCCGTATGGTTAATGCTGATAAATAAACGGATAATTTACAATCGAACTACATAATGTAGCTTTGTTGCATTTGCAAATGCATTTTTAAAGCTGGTTTATCACAAACGTTTGCGTGAAAAAAGTGGCTTATAAATTAAGTTCAGCCTGTAAATTGCGCTTGTTTATACACCGCTTATCATTTAAATATTTTTACTTTTGCCATTCAAAACCAAATAATTTTGACACTCATAAAATCTATTTCAGGGATCCGCGGCACCATAGGCGGTGCTGTTGGCGATGGTTTAACACCATTAGATATTGTTAAATTCACATCGGCCTATGGTGCATGGGCCGTAAAAAAATCAGGTATCAAAAAAATTGTTGTTGGGCGTGATGCACGTTTATCGGGCGCTATGGTTAACAACCTGGTTATCGGTACGCTGCAAGGGCTGGGTATCGATGTGATCGACCTGGGCTTGTCCACAACACCTACGGTTGAAGTTGCAGTTACGGGCGAAAAAGCTGCAGGGGGCATTATTCTTACTGCGAGCCACAACCCTAAACAATGGAACGCCCTTAAACTATTGAACGCAAAAGGCGAGTTTATTAGCGATGCCGATGGTAAAGAAGTACTGGAAATGGCCGAAAACAGCGATTTTGATTATGCCGATGTGAACGACCTGGGCAAGGTAACCCATGACGATAGCTGGATGCAAAAACATATCGATCTGATACTGGCCTTACCGCTGGTTGATGTTGCAGCAATCAAAAAAGCTAATTTTAGTGTAGTGATCGACTGTGTGAACTCTACAGGTGGTATTTATGTACCTGCACTGCTGAAAGCCCTTGGTGTAGATACCGTGCACGAACTCTATTGCGAACCAGATGGCAATTTTCCGCATAACCCGGAACCGCTGCCAGAAAACCTGGTGGCTTTATCAAAAGAAGTAACCGCCAAAAGGGCGCATTTGGGCATTGCTGTTGACCCGGATGTTGACCGTCTTTGCTTTGTTTGCGAAGATGGCAATATGTTTGGCGAAGAGTATACCCTGGTTGCCGTTGCCGATTACGTGCTGCAAAACAATAAGGGCAATACAGTATCCAACCTGTCATCAACCCGTGCCCTGCGTGATGTTACCGAAAAAGAGGGCGGCGAATATCATGCTGCCGCAGTAGGCGAGGTAAACGTGGTTAACAAAATGAAAGAGGTAAATGCCGTTATTGGCGGTGAAGGTAATGGTGGCGTAATTTATCCTGAATTACATTATGGCCGCGACGCTTTAGTGGGTATCGCCCTGTTTTTAACCCATTTGGCTAAGTATGGCAAATCAATTTCTCAGTTGCGTATGTCATATCCAGGTTATTTTATTTCTAAAAACAAAATAACCCTGACACCCGAAATGGACATAGACGCCCTTTTAAGCAAGGTGGAGCAAAAATATAGCAAACAACCGCATAGCACCATTGACGGCCTGAAGATAGAATTTGACAAAGAATGGGTACATTTGCGAAGGTCAAATACCGAGCCTATCATCAGAATATACTCTGAAGGTAATTCAGAAACGGTAGCAAACGGCCTGGCAAATAAAATAATTGCCGATATAAAAGAGATATTAAATTAAGTAGTGAGTGGTGAGTTGAGAATGGTGAGTAGTAGCTTCAAATGCTTCATATTTCCATTTCAATCACTAATTCACTAACTCAATAATTCAATAATTACAAAAGAGAGATGCGTGTTTACTTTGATAACGCGGCCACCACACCGCTTGATCCGGAGGTTTTAAAAGAAATGTACAAAGTGATGGAGAACCACTATGGTAACCCTTCATCTATCCATGCGCACGGTCGCGAAGCACGCACGTTGATTGAGCGGGCCCGCAAAACCATCGCCGGGTTGCTTCATACTTCACCTGCCGAGATATTTTTTACATCAAGCGGTACCGAGGCCGATAACACCGCCATCCGCTGTGGTATTGTTGATCATAATATTACTCATGCCATCACCAGTCATATTGAGCACCATGCGGTATTGCATACTCTGGAAGCAATGGAAAAGTCGGGCATCATCAAACTAAGCTTTGTTGATGTAGACAACAAGGGCAATATTGATTATAATCACCTGGAAACGTTACTGAAAAACAATGAACGCAGTTTTGTATCTATCATGCATGCCAATAACGAAATTGGTACCCTGTCTGATATGATCCGAATCGGCGATCTGTGCGAAGCATACAACGCCATTTATCATTGTGATACCGTACAAACCATGGGCCACTATGAGCACGACCTGAGCAAGCTGAAGGCACACTTTTTAGTTTGTGCTGGCCATAAACTGCATGGGCCAAAAGGCGTTGGCTTTTTACACGTGAATCACCGTATTAAAATAAAACCCTTTATTTACGGCGGCGCCCAGGAACGTAACATGCGTGGCGGTACCGAAAATATTTACGGTATAGTAGGTCTGGCCAAAGCACTTGAGCTGGCTTATGCCGAAATGGAGCAACACCGTAATCATATACAGGATCTGAAAACCTATATGATGGGTAAACTGACCGACCAGATCCCCGGCATCAGCTTTAACGGCGAAACCGATCCGGAGAAAAGTTTGTATACTGTGCTTAACGTGGCTTTCCCCGAAATGGAAATGGGGGATATGCTATTGTTTAACCTGGATATTGCCGGTATTTCGGCCTCAGGTGGCAGTGCCTGCAGCTCGGGTACTGATATTGGCTCGCATGTACTTACGGCTATTAACGCAAGCTCATCAAGACCATCTGTAAGGTTCTCCTTCTCCAAATATAGCACCAAAGAAGAAGTTGATTACGTTGTGGCCAAAGTTCGTGAACTTTGCCCGGTGAACGTTTAATTTCAAAAGATAATTCGTTTTCAAGGCCCGTCATTTTGTTAATGACGGGCTTTTTTGTTATAAATACTTACGCTCGTTTATATCTCTCATCTATATTTATTAAGAAAGTAATTTTCTTATTTCGACAAAATAAAAACAATTCAGCAATCCATTTGGTTTATTAATTAACTATCAAATTGGAAAACCTATGATGAGCAATAAAGAAGAAGCCTGGGATTCCCAGGATAATAATCGTAACGATTTAGACCATACCAACAATGCTTCATTTCGTCAAAACGAAGATGCCTTTAACAACAATGAATTAGATGATGACGAGTTGAAAGAGGATGAGGATGCTTATACTAATGATCTGAAACCCACGTTTAATCAACAAGACCTGAATGATGAGGACGACGAATACGAGCGTCCTGACGAAGTGCCAGAAGAAGATGATGACGAAATACCGGACGAAGGCCAAACAAAAAAAGAAGGTTCCGGATATCATAGTCAGCAGGAAGTTGATCAGCCACAACGCGGTGCTGATACCTCATACAGTGAGAAAAACGACGTAACACCGCCAAATAAAAAAGAGTTCCCATCCGAAGGTCCTGCCAAAACAGATTTTGTAAGCCGTCCGAATGGCCGTACAACCGGTCGTATGATAGGTCACGAGCCAGGCACGGAAGGTATTTAATTACCACTTTGATTATTTATTGGATAGGAGGATAAGACCATGAACAACTATTTAAAACCCGATTCCGGTCGGGATAATAACAAAGGAACAGGAACCAATTATCAGAACATGTACGCAAGCCCAGTACAAAATGAAAGATACATTGAAAAATATGGACCTCACAGAGGTGATTTCAAGGTGCTGCGCAGAGATGGCAGCTTGCCCATGCTTCCCGATCAGCATGTAGAAGGTGGGGGAGCTAATGCCGGTGCAACAACTAAATAAGCTACCGGTTTGATATACAAACAAGAAAGGCTGTTCAAAATGAACAGCCTTTCTTGTTTGTATATATTTTAATCCACTTTGTCATCCTGAGTGTAGCGAAGGATCTATTCGCAGATATGTCTATTGGATAACAGCTTCTTCGCTACGCTCAGAATGACAAATCTTAAGTATTGTATTAATTCGCCATCATTTTAATGAACGATGCCAGTTTTTCTTTCATTTCCCTGCGATCAACTATAAAGTCAAGGAAACCATGTTCCTGAACAAATTCCGCGGTTTGGAAACCTTTCGGCAAGTCCTTTTTGATGGTTTCTTTAATAACCCTTGGGCCCGCAAAACCTATCAGTGCACCTGGCTCAGCAATATTGATGTCGCCAAGCATAGCGTATGATGCGGTAACACCACCTGTTGTAGGATCGGTCAATAATGAAATGTAAGGAATTTTAGCCTGTGATAGTAAAGCCAGTTTTGCCGATGTTTTAGCCATCTGCATTAATGAGAAGGCTGCTTCCATCATCCTTGCGCCGCCCGATTTGGATATCATCAGGAACGGAACTTTATTAGCGATGCAATAATCAATAGAACGGGCTATTTTTTCGCCTACTACCGACCCCATAGAACCACCAATGAAGTTAAAATCCATACAGGCGATAACCAGGTCCTGCCCATCAATTTTACCGGCTCCTGCGCGTATTGCGTCTTTTAATCCTGTTTTCTTTTGGGTTTCAGCCAGTCTGTCGGTATATTTCTTGGTATCTTCAAAATGCAGCGGATCGCCTGAAGTCAGATCAGGAAACAGCTCCGTGAATTCGTTATTATCAAATAATACTGCAAAATATTCTTTTGAACCTATACGCAGGTGGTAGCCACAATAGTGACAAACATATTGATTTTCAACCTGCTCAGAATAATGCAGGGGTTTCTTACAATTAGGGCATTTATTCCAGATCCCATCGGGGGCTTCTTTCTTTTCCTCAGTAGTCGTAATTATCCCTTTCAACTCTCGTTTAAACCATGCCATATCTATGTCGAGCTCTTTCAATTGACTACAAAGAAACGAAAAATATTATAACAAGTAGTAAGTAATCCATGTTCACTTTTATTTGTTAAACTATTTTTTTTCAAACAAAGTGTATAAAATACAGTAAGCGAGCAGCTAAACGGTTAAATCGCAACAAATAATCAGATACTTATACTAAAACCAAGAAATTTTATAACTTCGAGGCCCAAATAAAAGCTCATGGATTTAAAAAATTATAAAGGTGTTCTGCACGGCGATCAGGTGCAGGAACTATTTGAGGTTGCTAAAAAGCATCAGTTTGCTTTGCCTGCGGTAAACGTTATTGGTACCAACACCATTAACGCGGTTATGGAAACTGCCAAACAGGTAAACTCTCCGGTAATTATCCAACTATCAAATGGCGGCGCACAATTTTACGCCGGTAAATCATTAGATAATTCAAAGCTTCAGGCCTGCATTTTAGGTGCTGTATCGGCTGCTAAACACGTTCACTTACTGGCTGAGCATTACGGTGTAGCGGTTATACTTCATACCGATCATGCTGCCATGAAGTTTTTACCATGGATTGATGGTTTGTTGGATCATGGTGAAAAATTCTTTGCCGAAACTGGTAAACCGCTTTTCTCATCACACATGCTTGATCTTTCGGAAGAGCCTATCGAAGAAAACATCGAGATCTCGGCAAAATACCTGGCCCGTATGGCTAAATTAGGTATGACCCTGGAAATTGAATTGGGCGTTACCGGTGGCGAGGAAGACGGCGTTGACAACTCTGATGTTGACAGCTCACGTTTATATACCCAGCCAGAAGAGGTTTCTTACTCATATGAGCATTTATCAAAAGTAAGCCCGCGCTTTACCGTAGCTGCTGCCTTTGGTAACGTACATGGGGTTTACAAACCAGGCAACGTGAAATTACAGCCGGTTATCCTGCATAACTCTCAGGAGTATGTTAAACAAAAATTTGGTTTAACCGATGCCAAACCTATCAATTTTGTGTTCCACGGTGGTTCTGGTTCAAGCCAGGAAGAGATCCGCGAAGCTATCTCTTACGGCGCCATCAAAATGAATATTGATACCGATATGCAATGGGCGTACTGGGAAGGTATTAAAGATTACTACAAATCAAAAGAAGGATATCTGCAAAGCCAGATCGGTAACCCCGAAGGCGAAGATTCTCCAAACAAAAAATATTACGACCCACGCGTATGGTTACGCAAAGGCGAAGAAAGTTTTGTTAAACGTTTAGCTGCTGCTTTTGAAGACCTTAACTGTGTTGATGTAAATAGCAAATTATAATATTATAAGAGAGGCAAGATATTAAGAGTCAAGAGCCAAGAAAAAAAGTCGATAAATAAAGTCGTTTTAAGTTCATATTGATTCCTGACTCTTATTATCCTTGCTCTTAATCCATAATATTCATCAAAAACTAACAAAGCGCTGTTACATTTGTTGTAATGGCGCTTTGTTGGTTATAAGCGTTTCCCAAAACCTGATAAATTACGTATATGGCAGAGATCGCTAAGAAAAAGAAGAATTTATTTGAACGTTTTGCCAACTGGGCTACCATTGCCACGGGCAGCTCGGGGGCTTTTTTAACAGCCATTGCTGTTATTGTTGTATGGGGTATCACCGGCCCTATATTTCATTATTCTGATACCTGGCAGCTTATCATCAATACGGGAACCACTATTGTTACCTTTTTGATGGTTTTCCTGATCCAGAAATCTCAGAATAAAGATTCAAAAGCCATACACTTAAAACTGAACGAATTGCTGGCCTCGCACCAGGGCGCCAGTAACCGGATGGTGGATATTGAGGATCTGAACGAAAAAGAGCTTGACCAGTTGCATAAATTTTATGTGCAGTTATCTATATTGGCCGAAAAGGAAGATGACCTTACCTGTACCCACTCTATTGATGCTGCCGAAGAGAATCACAACGCCAAACTAACTGTACTTAAAACCAAACCACATTATAATGCCCACAAACTTAAAAGTAAGAAAAGTAATTGAGCAAGCCGATCTTGATAAAGTTTTTGCCGTAAGGCGCGAAGTTTTTGTAGTTGAACAAAACTGCCCTCCCGAGCTGGAATGGGAGTTTGAAGATGAATCGACCCATTTCCTGGCAACAATTGATGGCGAACCTGCAGGCGCCTGCCGCTGGCGCAAAACAGATAAAGGCTATAAACTGGAACGCTTTGCTGTATTGAAAAAATTCCGCGGTCATGGCATAGGGCAGGCCCTGGTACAAACCGTTCTGGACGATTTGCCTGCCGATGCTACGTATGTTTATATGCATGCGCAAACACAGGCCGTATCCCTATATGAGCGGTTTAATTTTGAAAAAACAGGTCCGGAGTTTGAGGAGGCCGGTATATGGCATTATAAAATGATCAGGAAATAAAAGATATTAACCGTGCAACCAATTTACCTTCGGTTTCGTCTTGCCTTTATTAAATATCATTTTATAACCGTCTTATGATCAATCATTGCCTGCCGCTATCCAAAGTATTTAAATTACTGTTTATCTGTTTTATTTGTTTTGCCGCTTTCAATAGTCTGGCGCAGGATAAAACAAAAACCATCGGTAATAAATTACGATCAGGAACAACCAATAACTCCTTCAATGTTGTGCAGGGGGCGCAGGTGGGGATTAGGATGAATGCCGGACATAAGCCGGTTGAGTTACTAAAACTGAGTTTTCACGTAGACAATTTGGGTAAGGATACTATTCCATTTAAAGTGAACGTATATGCCATGGGCGATAAATTGCCCGAGAGCGATAATTTGATTAAAGAAGAAATAAAGGGAGTAATTGTAAGAGAAAAAGCTCCCAATGAACCCTTAAGGGATAACCAACTGATCACCGTTGATCTGGCACCGTACAAGGTAGAAGTAAAAGGGGATATATTGGTTGCCGTTGAATTCTTAAAAACACAGCCCCGTAAAGAACTTGGTTTTTCATGTGGCGTACTCAACGGCGGCACTTATCGCAAAAATGGCCCAACCGAAGAATGGAAAAAAATACCCATTGTTGGCGCCGATTTTAATGTGCTGGTGAAGAAGTTGAAATGATATTATTTCAATAGTTTGTCATTCTGAGCGTAGCGAAGAATCTGTTAACTGATCATGCATATTCGACAATAGATCCTTCGCTACGCTCAGGATGACAAAAAAGCAGAGCCCTAACTATATAACTCCTGCTCCTCGGTATAATACGTTTTCCTGGTACCTTCCTTCACAATAATCTTCTCGCCTTTGGGGCTGTGGGTCTTTTTTGAATTGTGGATATGCATAAAGTCCCGTACCTCGCCATTGATAATATCCGGATTAGCCTTCAGGATAGCCTTTTCGGCATCTGTAAGTACGGTATGGATAGATCTAACCAGCTCCTTTATCTTATGCTCCGGGATTTTATTACTGATAGACATGGGTGATATGCCAGCATGCCACAGGATCTCATCGGCGTAGGCATTACCAATACCGCGAATGATCTTTTGATCGAGCAGTACGGTTTTGATGTTGGTTTTTGTTTTTTGAAGACGGGCGGTCAGATAGTCAACACCGCCGTCTTTTGCCAGGGCATCAGGCGCTTCCTTATTATCAGGATTTAAGGTAGGGTTGGCTATTCCCTGAAAATCGGTCAATGCCAATCCCGATCCATCTGTAAAATGTAATTCGATAATCGGATATTTATTCCCGTTTTTTTCTTCGAACAGAAACAGTTTACCGTGTAGCATCAAGTGCAGGCCCAGGATATCGCCCTTTGAAAATTTAAGGTAAAGCTCCTTGCCCTCACGGTAAACCTTATCTAGCTTTTGCCCTTCGAGTGTACCTTGTAGTTCCTGGTGACTTACATTCAATTTTTTGGCATTGATAACAGCCACATGTTTAACCGTTTTTCCGGCTAATTTTTTATCGAGATTATAACTAAATGCTTGCAGATCGGGTAATTCAGGCATGATAATGAAATTTTAAAACAGAGATCAAATATAACAGGATAACAGTGTTTCTGCATCTTGGTTTTGCGCCTTAATTTTCGTATATTTGGATATAATAAGAGCCCGGTTTTCTCATAAAAAGGAAAATCGGGCTGTTTATTTTAAGAGAAAAAGGCTTAAAAACCGGCTCATTTTCATATAGTTATTTGACAGTCAATTGCTTGATACTTTTTAAAATTTAAAACACACTTCAAAATCAGCCTGAAATTTGTTAAAAAGTGTTAAAATCGATATTTTTTGATCTTTTTTAATCCATTTTAGCCCGTTTTTGAATCGAAAAGTGTTAAAATTTGAGGTTTAAAAAGTTTTTGACGTAACCCGGAGGTTACTGATCTCGCCTCAGAAAAGAAATTTCCTGTACGTGGCTTCGGCGGCTTCAAGTGCTTTTGTCTGCGTTTTATTTACCCGCCCAAACAGGTTAAGGTCGACTGTAACTTCATCCTTTTTGAGACTACGCTTCCAGGTACCAACCAATTGGTTGTTGACAATAATTGAGGGATCAAAAACAACATGCCCTGCCTGCTCTACATATTCGGGAGCAATTAAGGCGCTTCGGTCTTTGTACGAGGTGGCAAATTCATCATAGGCTGGCAATAAAAAGGTGGTATTTTTTTTCGGCAACAATGCATCGGGACTATCTGGTATCCAGTAGGTTTTGCCGTCAATCACCTCGTTTACCAATTGTTCTTTTACATTTTCAAGACCAATACCAGCGTCGGTAATGGTCAACCCCGACCAGTTGGCAAAATCATGTACAGTAGCAGGGCCACGAGTATTAAAATAAGCTGCGGCAAGCTTGGTTAAGGCTTCTTCATGAGTCAAAGCCGGAGAGGCTGGGGCGAGGTCATCCAGCAGGGCATATGAAAATTGCTTCCCGATACGGGCTCCGCTACAAATAACCTGGTCGAGTTCGGCACGCATCAGTATGATAGTAAATTTGATATCATCAGTAGCGATGCCCGACCGTTTAAACAGCTCCAAAACCTGGGGTCTGCTCAATTGTTTATTTCCTTGCAAGGCCTTTGCCAAAAGTTCGTTTGTCTTATTAAATGAGGTATCTGTAAAACCAAACTTTTTATAAAAGGAGGCATTGATGGCATGAATACGAGGTGCGGTAAGCGTTAACAACCAACGGATATCCTGTGGGAGCACAAAATGCCAGGTTGGTCTCAGCAAATGAGTGCGCAGTATTTTTCCCTGGTTTATAGCGTTTTCAATATCTTGCTCTTTAGCGTTCTGCATCCGTAACCCAATGGCCCATTTAGCACTTGCGTAATCCTGAGCCTGCATAGCCACCATATATTTTACCACATCCTCGGGCTTAGTGAATACGGGGTTATTAATTTTCTGGTTATATATTCGCAGGCTGGCCAGGTGATTATCTTTCATATATAGGCTTGATGTTAAATGATAAAGATAAAATTAATAGCCATAAATGACAGCTGCTTGTCTGCAGTAAAAAGCTTCTTAGTATTCAACTGGAATACTTAATTTTAATACGAAATAATGAATAAAATAAAACCGGGATATTTTGCAGGTGGTTTAGTTATTGGTATTGTGATCGGTTTAATTTTGCACAGTTTACCTGTGGGTATAGCCATTGGAATGATATTGGGTGTGCTAATTACTTTCAGAAAAGCCAGAGAAAACCGCCTTGATTAGGAAATACTTTGTAACAAGATAATAGCAAAAGAGGATTCAACATTATGTTTACGATTACTTAATTATAGGGTAACATGAAGGGGGTTAATTCGCAGCGTATGAAAAAAACGCTTTACCTTGTATTATCATTAGTATTATCAGGTGTGGCTGCAATGGCACAAAATGCCGGCCCAATAAACCCAACAGGGAATTTTAAAATGGCAGCCCCTCAACCATTTTTATTCTCCGTTAACACTCTGACAGGCAGTTCCCCATACTGGAGTCTAAATTATTCCGGCAGTTATGGTGAACGCACCTTAACTCCATTTGGCTACGACGGTGTTGATCAGCAACTGGCTGTTAAGGGCTATCTGGGCAACCAGTTTACATTATATGCCAATGCAGCTTTAGGTTTTGCGCGGGATGGCGGTACAACCAGTGCACAACAAGCTGAACTAATGCATGACTTTATCGGCGGCAAACAACTATTTGGCCCCCGTATTGGCCTTAGCTTAGGTGGCAGCCGTGATTGGACAAATGTTAAATCTATTTTTAGCCGCGTCACGGCCTCGTTTGATGCTGCATCCTGGCGATTTGCAGGAAACCTCCGATTTGAAAAGGCTTTTGATAAGTCAAGGGACGGAATCGACCTGATAACGAGTCTTGGTTTTCATCACCGTATTATTGGTAATTTCTATGCTGGGGCAGAAGCTGTGGGTGAAGATCTGGAAGGTTTTTGGGAAGCAGATGAAGCGGAAGGTGGGGCCAAGTTGTTAATTGGACCATCTGTCAATTATATTCCGTCGGGTTCGAGATTTGGGTTCTCTATTTGTGGTGGCCCCATTATTTACGCTACTCATAGCAATGTAGTACCATCAGAAGCAGTAAGGGATCTCTCGACATTGTCGCAAAATGGGTATACAGTAAGGGCCCAGGTATCATTTAATTTGCATTAATACTTACTTAAACTACCATGTTTAATTCAATAATTAAAAAAATAAGCTTTGCTTCGCTATTAAGCATACTCATTAGCGTATCTGTAATTGCGCAGATACCTGGCAAAGTAAAAGGAACCTCACAGGTGTTACTCCCTAATGGGTGGAAATTAAGCCCTGCCGGCCGATCATTAACATTAGGCGATCTGCCCTTAAATATGCAATTGAGCGCATCCGGTAAGCTGCTGGCTGTAACCAATAATGGTCAAAGCACACAATCGTTACAACTTATTGATCCCAAAACCGAAAAATTGCTTGATGAAAAGGTTCTGGGCAAATCGTGGTATGGACTGGCATTTAGCCGCGACGAAAAACATCTGTATGCATCTGGCGGTAATGATAACTGGATATTGGATTTTCACTTGCATGATAATAAGTTAAACACGGCAGATACTATAAAATTAGGCACACCATGGCCCAAAAATAAAATATGCCCGACAGGCATTGTGGTTAACAAAAGCAATACCAAGCTGTATACAGTAACTAAAGAGGATAGTACCCTTTATATTATTGATCCACAAGCTAAACAGATCATTAATAAGGTACAACTACCCGCTATAGCTTATAGCTGTGTATTATCTCCGGATGAAACAAAATTATACATTTCGCTTTGGGGCGGCAGGGCCGTTGCTGTAGTAAACACAACCTCGCAAACTATTGAAAACAAAATAACCGCTGGCGACCATCCTAACGAACTACTTTTGAATAAAAAAGGGACCTGCCTCTTTGTTGCAAACGCCAATGACAATACGGTGTCTATCATCAATACCATTAGTAATAAAGTAATTGAAACTGTCGCTACCACATTGTACCCAACCCGGTTAACGGGTTCTACAACTAATGGATTGGCGCTTAGTGCCAATGAGAAAACATTATATATCGCTAATGCCGATAACAATTGTCTTGCTGTTTTTGACCTATCCAAACCCGGATACAGCAAGAGCCAGGGTTTTATCCCAGTGGGCTGGTATCCTACTAACGTAAAAACGTTAGGTAGTAAAATATTGGTAACTAATGGTAAAGGATTAAGCTCAATGGCCAATCCGCAAGGTCCTCAACCCATTTCAAAGGCTGATAATAGTGGCTATCAAACCGGCAGTACCGCTAATAGTCGGTTACAATATATCGCCGGTTTATTCAAAGGTTCATTATCATTTATTGATGCGCCTAAACCCGAACAATTGAAACAATACACCCGCCAGGTTTATGCAAATACACCGTTTACTGATAAAAGAACCGCAACCGCCGATGGCGAAACCGGTAACCCTGTTCCACGTAAATTAGGTGAAAAATCGCCAATAAAACATGTCTTTTATATAATTAAAGAGAACCGTACCTATGATCAGGTTTTAGGAGATATGCAAGGTGGCAATGGAGATACATCTTTAACCTTATTTGGCAAACACGTAACGCCCAACCACCACGCTTTAGCCAGCGAGTTTGTATTGCTTGATAATTTTTATGTTGATGCCGAAGTAAGTGCCGATGGGCACAACTGGAGCATGGCCGCGTATGCTACAGATGTAATTGAAAAAACCTGGCCAACCAGCTATGGCAATCGTGGTGGCAGCACCAGTTTTGAAGGTGGCAGGCCGGTTACTTATCCACGCGATGGCTTTATTTGGGATTATTGTAAGAGGGCTGGTATAACCTATCGTAGTTACGGCGAGTTCAGCGATGATGGAAAAGCTAATATTAAAACGCTTCAGGGGCACATCTGCCCGCAGTCGCCTGGCTTTAATCTCGATATAAAAGACCAGGTTAGGGTTGATGCCTGGCAACATGACTTTGATTCCCTGCTTACTATCAATGCAGTGCCCCAGTTTAATACTATTCGTATTTCCAATGACCATACCAGCGGACAGAAGAAAGGTAAAATATCGCCGGTTGCTGCGGTTGCTGATAACGACCTGGCGATAGGCCGGTTTATCGAACATCTGTCGCAAAGCCCGATCTGGAAGGAATCTGTTGTATTTATACTGGAGGATGATGCTCAAAATGGCCCTGATCACGTTGATGCTCACCGATCGCCGGCATTTGTAATTGGACCTTATGTAAAACGTAACGCAGTTGTACATACGATGTACTCAACTTCCGGTTTTCTGCGAACTATGGAATTGATACTTGGCTTACCACCGATGAGTCAGTATGATGCCGGGGCAATGCCTTTATATGAATGTTTTACCAGCAAGGTTGATGTAACACCCTATAAATTAAAGCCGGCCGAAGTCGATCTGGAAAGGCGTAATATAGCTGATAATGAAAGCAGCAAGCGTTCAGAATTATTCAATTTTGCTAAGGAGGATGCTGTACCAGACCTGGATTTGAATGAGGTGGTTTGGAAATCTGTAAAAGGAGAACATTCTGCTATGCCTGCACCGAAAAGAAGCGCTTTTGTACTGTTGGAACAAAAAAAGAAAGACGATGATGATTAAAAAGCGCTCTGGTTTTAATCATTAAATATCAATTATCGTTTAATAACAATTGACTACCTCACTCATGAATTTTAAGAAATATTTATTCCTATTATTAAGCTTCATTGCTTTTTACTCTTATGGTCAGTCGGCAAATCAAAACTATAAGCTGATAGGTGATAATATTATACAGACTAAGAACTATTATCTGCTCACTTTATTTCAAAATAACGCGGCAGCTAAACAATTGTTAGCTAACGACCCGGAGCTGACAAAATTAACTCAGACCAGGTTGGATAACATTAAATCATCACTCACAACCTGCAAAGATCCTCTGTGTTTTACGCAGACCCTGAAATTTAGTGATGATGAGATCAAAGCCATCAGCGAAAGATTGATCAATTTATATAAAACAGGTAATGCACTCGATAACCTGGTAAAACAACATTTAATACCATCCGGTACTTACCAGCAATTTGGTAGTCTATCGCCGGTTCAAATGCTGGTAAGTGCATGGGAGCAGGATGCCAAAGCGGTTAATTATACTATTGAGGTTTATGCAGAGGGCCGCAAGCCAAATTACCCGGCGATTGACTCTATCAGCTTTAATGTAAAAAACCGTGGATATCTTAACCTGGTATATGATGCTTCGGCAACTATATGGGACGAAAGCAAAAATGAAAAGTTGTTTTTTGTCCCATCCATGAATTACGCTCTACATTGCCTGGAGATAAACGAAAGAGACGACGCTGCAAACGATGAGCCGATGATCTCCGGGATCAATAAAAACGCTTATGTACGGATTAAAACCATCAATTGGGCCAAGTATAAATATACCATGATCCTGATACCGGGGGCAGGTCCCGACGTTCTGGGAGTGGCTTTAAGTGCAGAAGGAATGCTTCGGTGCCGGGTAGCGGCGTTAAGATATTTTGAAGGTTTAGCACCATTCATCATGACCTCCGGAGGTAAGGTTCACCCGTATAAAACCAAATACTGCGAGTCGGATGAAATGAAGAAGTATATGGTAGAAAAATTGCACGTACCGGAAAATGCCATATTTGTTGACCCACATGCACGGCACACCACTACCAATATGCGTAATTGCGCTCGTATTATATTCCGTTACGGGATGCCGTTCAGCAAACCTTGTATTACTTCAACAGATAAATCACAAAGCTATTTTATAGAAAATATGGCCGGGCGTTGTGAAAAGGAGCTGGGATATGTACCCTATAAATTGGGCAAACGCTTATCGGCCACCGAGCAGGAGTTTTACCCAACTATTGAATCTCTGAGAATTGATAATGATGAACCCCTTGATCCATAGAAGATCGAGCTATCAGGCGCAACTATTTTCAAATTCTGCAAAACAATGATCATGAAGAAATTACTGTTTATTTCAATAGCTATATTGTGCTTAGGGCTAACCGCATTTTTTAATAAAACAGTTGATATGACGGTTACCCGTGCCTTAACCATCGATTCATTAGGCGCCTGCCAGGGTATTTCATATCAGCATGGAAGAATATTTTTATATGGTGACCGGGAGGTTGGAATGATCCGTGAATTTAGACTGGTAGGGGATAGCCTCACCTACATGAATAAAGAATATAAGCTAACCACAAACGGGCAGGATGTAATAAACCATCCTACCGGTATAGCTTATAACGGTACCGGGCCCACTTTTATGGGCAACTCCATCCGTCTGAATAAAGATGGCACCAAATGGAAAGCTGTTATTTATTGCATTAACTGGGATGGCCTCTTAAAAACAGGTACTTTGGATGGTAACCTGATCAACACCATTGATGATGATGCCTGTATTCAGGGTACGAGACCGGAATATGTAAAATACAATAATAAATGGTATGTAGCTACCGCAGATTATGGTAATAATGGCAACGAAGTTAGATTGTATGATCCAGAAGCCCTAAAAAAGGCCTCCAGAACCAGCGAAAAAGGCGTACTATATAAAAAATTTACCTGCACCGCCTGGGTTCAGAACTTGCATTGGATAGCTTCAAAAAATATACTTGTCCTTATTCAAAATCAAAAGGAAGGAAGGATGTGGCGTTTTACATACATAGATCTGAAAAAATCTATAGAAACAGGAACGCAACAGGTGATCAGAGAGATAAATATTGATGGGAAACAGGATGAACTGGAAGGTTTTTCCTTTTTAGGTGACACCCAAAAAGGAATAGCCGTATCCTCATCCCGCAAAAATAACGTAACGTTTACAAATACCTCCTGGTAGTAGCGTTCAATAACATATTAGTTTGTTAATACCTGCTTTATAATCCGACTATAAACACTCATTAAATTTGTAGCGTTCATTCGGGACTAATCAATGATATACATCAATTTATCAGAGCAGTTGCTGCTAACTCAATGTTGTGAGGGCGATACTGCTGCTTTTCAGGAACTTTATTGCCGTTATAAAGAATTTGTTTTCAATGTAGTTTACGCGAGGCTTACCAGCAAAGAAGACGCAAGAGATGTAACACAAGATATATTCATAATGCTATGGACAAACCGGAAGCAATTAGGTAACATCAATGACTTTAAATTATATCTATATGTCATTAGTCGTAATCAGGTAGTTTCAGCCTATCGAAAAAAAAACACCAGGATCAAAGGTGAAAACTATCTGATTGGAAAAATTGAACAAATGACTCATTCTGCCGAAGAGCATCGCCTTGCCCGTGAACTTACAGATAAAATAGATCAATTGGTAGTGCAACTACCTGAAACCATGCGTTCTTGTTATAATCTGAGTAAAAACGAAGGCAAAAAAAATGGCGAGATTGCTAATATCCTAAATATATCAGAAAAAACCGTTCGCAATAATGTGTCAGAAGCCTTGAAACGTCTTCGGTTAAATTTACGAAATAACCATCCCGAGCTTTTGATGCTCATCATTACGCTTAGTCTGCTCTTTGTTTTTTTTCGATTCTAAATATAACGCAGGAAAGGTAACAAATTGTTAACCTTTTCTTAAAGGACAAACTACCCTTATGCACGAGCTGTATAAAAAGCACCTTGTACGTGGACAATAGGGTAAAAAAATTATTCGAAAAATATCAATCAGGTCAAGCAAATGACCAGGAACGTAAAATAGTTGAAGACTGGTTTGCCAGTTTTGAAAAAACACCTATTGAAAAATTAAATACCAAGGAGGATCTCGAGCTTCTCTCACACATGGATGAGAAAATAAATAGCGTTCTTCTAAATCATCCTCGCAATTTATTTGATCGCAGATGGCTATATGCTGCCGCCGCTCTGATCCTGATCCCGATTGGCATTTGGTGGTTAAAATACTATCAGACTGAGTCTAAACAAAATGTAACAGTTACTTATACTACCGTTGTGGTATCCAAAGGGGCAAAAAAGAAATTCTCGTTGCCAGACGGCAGTATGGTTAGTCTTAACTCTGATTCCCGGATCCTTATACCATCCAATTTTGGTATTAAAACCAGGGAGATTTTTCTTGCAGGTGAAGCTTTTTTCTCCATAACACATAATGAGGCTAAGCCTTTTACTATCCACTCTGGCAAATTACTTATCACTGATCTGGGTACCGAGTTTGACGTGAAGGCCTATCCAGAGGATCATAAAATAAGAGTAGCCGTTAAAAGCGGTAAAGTAAAGGTGGAGAAAAACAATGCGGACAGTAAACCCGAAACATTCGCTGATGCAATTACGCATAACCAACAGCTAATGTTTGAAGAACAAACAAACATACATACCCTTAGCCGTGTCGAAACATCCGATTTAATTAGCTGGCAACAGAACAAGTTAAGTTTTCAAAGTGCTTCGATGGATGAAATTGCCTCAACCCTCGAAAGATGGTATAATGTAACCATAAAACTTAATGGCGAAAAAACGAGACGGTTATACACCGTTAGCTTTAATAATGAGCCCCTTTACCATGTGTTAAACGTACTTAACCGCCTCACAGGTTTACACTACCAAATCAAAAATAAGATTGTATTAATTAATTTAAAAAAACTGTAAAAGCATGGAATAATAGCGAGCTTATTAAAACAGGGAATGCTTCACCAACCCCTGTTGAATCAGACATTAAAGTAGTGTCTGCCTTTAAAACGATCTTACAATCATTAAAAATTCTTTTAAAATGCAAAATTTTTATCGAATCAGTCCCCCAGTTCATTTAATAAAAAGGCTTAAGTCTGCCATGCTTTACCCTTTAATTGCAATCATATTTATGTTACAATTAACCGGTCCGGCCTTTGCAGCCGATGGACAAACCATTAACAATACCCGTATATCAATTACTGCTGATAACATTACACTTAAGGAAGCCTTTACCCTAATTGAACAAAAAACGGATTTCGTTATCGGGTATGATAACACTGTTGATATTAAAAAACACATATCACTTCATGTAAGTGACCAAAGTATAAGCGAGGTATTAAAAAAGCTGTTAAAAAACTATAAAGGAACCATTAGCCAGGTAGATGATCACCATGTGGTGATTAGGGTAGAAAAAGCTCAGCTGGATCCTAAGTCTCCATTAAAAACAGAACAGCCCCCCGTTAAGATATCCGGAACCGTAGTTGACGAAAAAGGCTTAGCCTTACCAGGTGTAAGTATTTATGAAAAAAAAACACACAAAGGAACGGCAACAGATATCAACGGTAAATTCACCATTACTGTTGAACCCGGAACCACATTGGTTTTTGCTTTTGTAGGCTACACCAACCAGGAAATTATTGTTGGCGAACACACGGAGATAACCGTTAAGCTATTACCATCAACAAACATACTGAACGAAGTTGTGGCTATCGGTTATCAAACGGTACGCAAAAGCGATTTTACGGGAGCTATAGCCAGTGTTAAATCAGAAGAGCTGAATTTAACCGCTCCGACAGTTGGTCAGGCCTTAGTAGGTAAAGTTGCGGGTGTACAGGTATCGCAAGTTAGCGGTTCGCCTTACTCCACTACCAAAATTAACGTACGTGGCGTTGGTTCATTCCTTGCAAGTTCAGATCCGCTTTATGTAATTGACGGTTATGCTGCAGGTAACGATCTATTTATCAACCCGGATGATATAGAATCAATTGATGTATTAAAAGATGCTGCATCGGCCGCTATTTACGGTTCAAGGGCAGCTGGTGGTGTGGTGCTTATTACAACCAAACACGGTTCTAAAGAAAACAGCAAAGGCAAATTTGAATATGACGTTCAGGTTGGAGTTAACGGATTGGCTAAAAAAGTTGATTTGTTAAATTCAGATCAATTTGCGCAGCTGGTAATCGACGGTCGTAACAATTCTTATCATGACTTGTGGGTTACTACCGGTCATACCTGGAATGATGCCATGTACTCTGATGATAACGCTACACGTATAGCTAACGTAGGTAACGCCGGTTCGGTAAGCGTTCCGCCTTATCTTTATAACTTTCAAACACAGTCGCTTATTCATCAAACAGTTAATACCGACTGGCAAGATGAATTGTATCGTCACCCGGTAACACAAAGCCATAGTCTTTCGTTCTCGGGCAATTCAAATGGCACAAGATATTACTTCAGTACTGGTTACCAGGATAATCCGGGTATTATGCTGGGCACAGGACAGAAAAAAATAAATCTGCGTGCCAATATTGATGGCCAGATAGGCAAAAGATTAAAAGTAGGAGCAAACATAGCATTTACTCAAACTACCAATCAGGAAACTCAGGACGGTCGTTGGGATCATAGCCCGGCATTCGGTGCATTGATATATATGCCATTCTTCCCGGCTTACAATGCCGATGGCAGCATTGCGACAAACGTAGCCGCAGCACAATCAACAGCTTACGCTTATCAATCAATCGAAAACCCAATAGCAACAGCAACATTAATAAAGATAAATCGTGTAGGTGACCGTGCAACTTATAACGCTCATGCCAATTATTCCATCCTGGATGGCCTTTCGTTCAATGCTAACCTGGGTATGCAAACCTATGCCGAAAACTACAACTACTATTTACCTACTAATATTAGTAATGGGGCAAACCCACCGGGTTCACCTCAATCAATACAGGCAGCAAAAGCTATACGCCAAACCATTGATTATCGTGACCAATTAGGTGAGTTTACGCTGAACTACACCAAGCAATTAGGTAAAAACCATTTTGACGGATTAGTAGGTTATACCGCTCAGAAAACCACCAATAATGTGCTTACCGTACAGGGTACCGGTTTTCAGAACGATAATATACCAAACATAGCGGGCGCCAATCCAGCTCAAATAACGCTGATTACACCCAATAGCAGCCCAATAGAAGGAGTACAACCAACAGGAGATGATACCTATACATTATTGTCATACCTGGGCAGGATAAATTATAATTATGACAGTAAATATTTCCTGTCAGCCTCATTCCGTACGGATGGATCTTCCCGTTTTGGCACTAAAACCAGATACGCAAATTTTCCATCTGTTTCAGCAGGATGGAATTTATCTGATGAGTCATTTTATCACGGTTGGCTGGGCGACCAATCAACAGTTAAGTTACGCGCCAGTTGGGGCTTAAGTGGCAATAACAACATTGGTAATTATACTGCTCAACAATACTTTAACCCACCAGCAAACGCGGTATTTGGTACTCCTGGTGCTACAGCGCCTTCGCTTACTGCAGGTAATATTGCTGATCCAGGCTTAACATGGGAATCAACATCACAATATAACTTTGGTGCTGATTTGGGCTTACTTAAAGGACGACTTTTCATTATTGTTAACTATTACCTAAGCCATTCTTATAACCTGTTATTTAAAGAACCAATATCTGCTATTTCAGGAAATACAACCGTTACCACTAATTTAGGTCCTGATTCAAGAATAAGTAATAAAGGGTTTGATTTTCAGGTTGACGGTAAGGTGATCGCCAAAAAAGATTTCAGCTTAAATCTAAGCGGTAACATATCCATAAACCGAAACAAAGTGTTGAACCTTGGTGGCAGCAATACCATTATCAGTGCAGGTGCGGAGCGTTCATACTTAACTAACATTACCGAGACAGGACAGCCCGTAGGTATGTTCTACGGTTATAAAGTTGCCGGGATAGTAAGTCAGGCCGATCTGGCTAACATAGCTGCAGATCGTGCTAACTATAATCCGGCTACACAATCTTATCCGGCTGGTTATAAAATTAAAGGTCCACCTGTTTCAACATTTTCTACTACCCCGATACAGGCTGGCGATCTTTATTTTAAGGATGTTAATGGAGATGGCGTAATTAATGCGAAAGACGCGGGCATTATTGGCACTCCATATCCTAAATTCACCTATGGTTTTGCCATAAATGCAACCTTCAAAAACTTCTATTTCAGTTCAGCATTTGCGGGTTCTTATGGTAATCAGATAGTTGACGGACAAGATTACTACCTGTACAACATGGAAGGTTCTGGTAACCAATATGCTGATGTTGCCGATCGTTACCGTAATGCTGCCGATCCGGGTGCGGGAAGTGTTTATCGTGCATCACGTGGTAGTACTCAAAGTAACAGCACCAGGCTATCAACTTTTTATTTACAGAGTGGCTCTTTCTTAAGAAACACCAATATGACTTTGGGTTACACACTTAAATCAGATTATATAAGTCGTAACCTGGGTTTAGGCTCATTGAAAATATATGGTGCTGTTAACAACGGCTTTACTATTACCAAATACAAAGGTTATAACCCCGAAGTTAATTATAATTATAGCTATAGCGGTTCACAGAATACAAACCTTACTCCAGGTATTGATTATGGTGTTTACCCATTGGTACGGTCATACAATTTGGGTGTTAAGGCAACTTTTTAATTCAAAAATTAATTCTGAAGCAAATGAAGAATATAAATATAAAGCTAGTTTGTCTGATTGCGTTATTTGCGCTGGGTTCTTGTAAAAAAAACTTTTTAGAGCAAACTAACCCCGATGGTTCGTTAATAAGTTCGTCTTTCAAAACCGAAAATGATGTATTATTAGCGGTTAATGGTTGTTATGCGCTATTAAGAAGCGGTAATACCATAGGTGAAGGCAGTGATCTGTGGACCGACCAACGTTCTGATGATACCGGGACAAATGATAATCAATCTAACGCAGGCGAGCCTTTTGGGTTTAATAACTTTTCATTAATACCTACCAACAGTTACTTGTACTCACATTGGAGTGCTATGTACTCCGTTATATCCAACTGTAACATTGTATTATCTAATATTGATAAGGTAAACTTTGCCAAACCCGCAACCAAACAGCAATATAAAGCCGAGGCTGAATTTATCCGTGCTTTAATATATTTTCACATGGTTAGGGAATGGGGCGATGTACCGCTGGTTACAAAACAATTTACAGACCTCAATGAGGTTGCCGCGAGTACAGCACGTAACCCGCAGACCGCAGTTTATGCACAAATAGTTGCCGATTTAAAGGATGCTCAAAGCAGCCCCCTACCTGCTACCCAGGCGGCAGGCACAATTGGTCGTATATCACTTGCTGCTGTAAATACCTTATTGGGACAGGTTTATTTAACAATGGCTACAACATTAGATGCTGCCAATAAAACAACAAATTTAAATAATGCCTTAACAAGCCTTACAGCAGCTTATAACGCCAAAACTTTTGCTAACTTAAAAGATATCCCTTACAACGATGTATTTGATGTAACCAAAAAGGGTACTTGCCCCGAGCTTATCTGGCAAATTGTAAATATACAGGGCGATCCGGTTTACAGTTCAAGCATAGCGGCAAACAATCAGGCTAAAGGCGAAACCATTAACTCTCTAAAATCATCAAGTAGTGTTGGTAATAACGTAACACATGACCTTGTGAATGATTATGAAGCTAATGATCCACGTGGCGCATTCTCCATCAAGTTTGCCAATGATGCTACGGTTAAAGATTGGTTTGTTACCAAGTTTAGGGATGCAAGTTCAGGAGCGGGTAAAAATGGGTACGGAGGTAATGACTGGATCCTGATGCGTTATGCTGATGTTATCCTGATGCTTGCCGAGGTAAATATGTACCTGGGTAACAATACAGCTGCTATTCAATATGTAGATATGGTACGTGCGAGAGCTGGTATGCCTACTTATGAAGTTTCTTCACAAGACCCCACCTACAGTGCTAAATACCCAACCCTTAAACTGGCTATATTACATGAAAGACGTGTTGAACTGGCCTTTGAACATCACCGTTTATTTGACCTGTTACGTACTTTCACTACCGATGAATTAGTAGCATATTTTCACAGTAAAAAGCAGGCAGACTTCGGCTCAGCTCTGTTATCAAACTTTACTACAAAAGATAGGTTTTTCCCTATTCCGTTTAACGAAACCAAGTTAAACCCGGTTACAATGTATCAGAATCCAGGATATTAATCAGATTCGTTTATTTAGAACAAAAAAGGAAGGCATATGCCTTCCTTTTTTGTTTTAAAATGTTTTGCCCGTTCATAAGGTTTTTTCTTCTGTATGCCTAAATAGCATATATTTTTTTCAACCAGTATAAAAAATACATAATTGGTATTATACTTTTATAATACCAGGCTCTAAATATCAATTTTAGTTAACTATCTCAATTACAGAATAGATATACTATCAAAAGGACACAATAAAGTCGCGTAAAAATACGCAGGCATTTGAGGTGTTTTTAGTAAAAGTACGCGTATTAATTAATAATTAAGCTCCTAATTTTACATCATAATAATTCTCCCTGAAATTATTAAGCAGCTGTTTTATACATCCCTTTATAAGGCAGCATTTTAAACCAGTATAAACTTTATTACAATGATAGATCAGGCTTTAACATTCTTGAACACGCATCTGGATAGCTATCTGCGGTTAAAGTTGGATCCATCCAACAGTAACTCTTTTATTCAGGTAGCTAATATAGCCTGGAATGATAATGACACCTCCGGATCTACCGGCACAAATAATCCGGCGAACGCATTCATAACACTGGTTAACATAGAGGAGGACAGGATCAGTAAATCGCCCGAAAATTATGTTCGGCAAGGGAGTGAAACCACCTATAAGAACCCCAAAATATACCTCAATCTGTATGTATTGTTCGCGGTTAACCTTTCAACTTATACAGAATCGTTGAAGCGTCTTTCTTTCATCATACAGTTTTTTCAATGTCAAAACGTATTTACACCACTTAGCTCACCCGATTTACCTGCGGGAGTTGAAAAACTTATCCTGGATCTCAACACATTATCATTTCAGGACATGAACAATTTATGGGGTATACTGGGGTCAAAATATCTGCCTTCTGTTATGTACAAAATGCGGATGATCAGTATAAGTGAGGAATTTGCACAAGGAAATACCCCTCTGCTGCATGAAATTATTGTTAACGACAAAACGCTGCAAACATTATGATTGATATCAATTTTGGAAGTCTGTTCACGGTTGAACTATTGCATAGTTACTACAAAGATCAACTATGTCCCGACTTTAATATTTTACCCTCAAACCAAACGGTTAAAACTCTAGGCGGCCATCAAATAATTGCACGGCAATACTCCAACCAGTTAATTACCGGGGTAAACTGTAATGGTAAAATAAACCCTCCAAAACCGTTTACGGCAATTGAAACAGGCGCGCAGTTCACTTTTTTCATGCAACTTAACAACCCTTTATTTTTTAACTATACCAATTTATCTTCTGCTACACCTGGTAAAATTTACTATTTCACTAACAGGAACAACAACGTCAGTAACGGAAAAACTTTTCTGTCGAGCAAAATAGCGGTGTATAACGCGGCAAATACTTATGCTCCCGGCGATCTGGTGTCAAACGGTACAGGTATTACATATAGAGCAATTGGTAGCAGCAAACCAGGAAACACTTTTAATCTCACCAATGCTAATCATTGGATGGTTGTAGATAAAAATCAATATCTGACAGAAGCGGATGCTTTAAAATGGATGCCATCTATATCCGCATACCAGTTTGCCTCCCCACAAGCATCAGTTAATATATCTGTGTTGGGTTATGATAATATTGCTACTACCTACACCCAATCTGTATTTTCAAAAACGATAGCTTTTGCAAATCCGGCTTCCTCTTTTCCACTTGATCTGAGCTTTTTGCAATCAGGAAAATACTCATTAACGGTTAACGGCATCCAGCAATGGATCTACATTAATGATGAGCTTAGTGATAGCAAAACCTTTGCCGTGATTGACATTTTTAATGATGCATCACCAGTTTCCTGTAATCTGATTGATGGGAGTGGGGCCCTTATAAACCCTGCGCCTCACTATAGTATTTACTTTTTAAACCGTGCTACCATCTGGAAATATATTCTGGCCAGCAAACAATCGGGCAACATTAATGACACGGCTAATTTATATCACTTCGCAAATCCGGCGAGTGTGATTACTTCACTTACACCTATTCCATTAAGTAATAAGGCGTTGAATTTAAAATTAACCTTAAATAATCATGATTATTCTCCAATTGCTTGTGCAGATCCTCAGAGGCTCGTCACAATTACAAAGGGTACCGATACTTATCCATGTTCAGAGATCTTTTTAAACTTTTAAAAACCGATAAATATGTCACAAATAAACGAAAGCACAATTAAAACTCCAGGGGTTTATGTGAATGAAATTCCATCCTTTCCGCCATCAATTGCACAGGTGGCCACCGCGGTTCCGGTATTTATCGGATACTCGCAAGACGCGACAAGAAATGGGAAGAGTGTGGTTAATCAAGCTGTACGTATTTCCTCACTTGTTCAATACGTACAATATTTTGGCGCCGATTTTCCTAATCTCACTGCTAATGTTGCGCTTAAGCCAGATAATAGTGTAGATACTGTAAATATATCGCCCAAATACCAGTTGTATAACGCTGTAAGAATGTTTTACAGTAACGGCGGTGTTAACTGCTATATTATTTCTGTTGGTAAATACAAAAATGACGGCTCAGTGCTCATTACCGACTTTATTGACGCCGGCAAGATCAGAGCTTTTGAAGTTTTACGTAAAGAGGATGAGCCAACGCTGATTGTTATTCCTGATGCTATTTCATTTGGCGCCAGTGATTTTAATAACCTGGCTACAACATCTTTGAAAGCATGCGCCGATCTGCAGGACAGATTTACCATACTGGATGTACTTAATGGCGACAAAGAAAGAACCTACGATAACTCAGACGTTATTACCGTTTTTAGAAATGGAATAGGTTCGGCCAATTTGAATTATGGCGCGGCATATTATCCATGGCTCCGTTCAAGTTTGTCCTATTCTTTTTCGTACCGGAATATTCAACTGCAAAAACCAGCTGGCACCAATGTACCTACAAAAAATATTGTAATTAATAATGTTTTTGTTACACAAATTGACAGGGCTGTAACCGACTTGAATACCCATATCAACACTTTTGTTAACACACCTGGTTTTGGCGCTCCGTTCAATGTAGCTCCTTATACCGGTGCCATAACCGATGCTTACGGGCTAATTCCCTCAACAAGCGATAAGCCTGAGATGACTTTACGATTATCTTATATCAAAGACATCATATTGGGTTTTGTAGCTTTGAACAGCACTTTAACTGATGCCGACCCAAGTCATATTTATGGCGGCCGTACAACAAAAGATATTCATACTACCTACACCAGGGCCGGTGCCGATGCAACCGATATTTCACCAATGGACCAACTGATACGTGAACTTCTTCTTTTGGATGAAAGTTTTCCTGGTGGGGCGATAGGAGCGGCAATCGCAGCTAATTTCACTCCGGCGTTCCCAAATGCCGCTGGCCTGGCTGCAGATCCAACCATATATGGTACACCAGCACCTGCAGATGCAGCAGCCGCTGTAAAATATATCAGGGCAAGAGTTAACAATCTGTATTCAGGAGTTGTAAATTCTGTATCAGCGTTCATCAATGAAGTGAATCTGCGTTTACAAAATCTGGAAATCCAGCTCAACGATTCAAGCTCTATATACAACAACATCACCGTAGCCATTAAAAACCAGGGAATTGTAGTACCTCCGAGTGGCGCTCTGGCCGGCATTTATGCCTCAGTTGATGGTACTAGAGGCGTTTGGAAAGCTCCTGCCAATGTAAGTGTTAATACTATAGTGGAACCATTGGTAAATGTTGACGATAACACCCAGGAAGATCTGAACATTGATACAGATTCCGGCAAGTCAATTAACGCGGTACGCGCTTTCACGGGCAAAGGTATCCTGGTTTGGGGAGCCCGTACTTTGGATGGTAACAGTAACGATTTCAGATACATATCAGTACGCCGTTTTTATATTATGGTTGAGGAATCAGTTAAAAAAGCAGCTATGCAGTTTGTGTTTGAGCCCAACGATGGTAACACCTGGGTACGCGTACGTGCTATGATCGAAAATTATCTTACCAATCTGTGGCGTCAGGGTGCTTTGGCTGGGCCGAAACCAGAGCAAGCATTTTACGTGAAAGTAGGTCTGGGACA
The DNA here is from genome assembly GCF_052045695.1 of Mucilaginibacter sp. 22184. NCBI lineage: Bacteria > Pseudomonadati > Bacteroidota > Sphingobacteriia > Sphingobacteriales > Sphingobacteriaceae > Mucilaginibacter > Mucilaginibacter sp. 22184. Next base: position 177,006 of record NZ_JBQEPI010000005.1, on the reverse strand, counting down.
AACCATGACTTTTGATGATATCCTTAATGGAAAAATGATCATTGAAATTGGTATGGCTCCTGTACGCCCTGCTGAATTTATCATCCTGCGTTTCTCTCAGATCCAGCAACAAGCTTAATAGTAGTGTTTATTAAAAATTAATTATCAATCAATCTAAAACTTAAATATTATGGCTAATTACCCACTTCCGAAATTCCATTTTAGTGTTGACTGGGGCGGCACACGCATTGGCTTCACTGACGTAAGCGGACTCGATATAACCAACGATGTAATTGAATACCGCGATGGCGCGAGCCCGGAATATCACAAAATCAAGATGCCGGGGCAACGCAAATTCAGCAATATCACGCTTAAACGAGGTGTGTTTAAATCAGACAATGAGTTTTATAACTGGCATAATACCATTAACATGAATACCGTTGAGCGCCGCGATATCACCATTAGTCTGCTTGACGAAACATTAGCACCTGTAGTGGTATGGAAAGTTAAAAATGCCTGGCCTACCAAAGTTACCTCTACCGATTTAAAGGCTGATGGTAATGAGGTTGCTATTGAAACGCTTGAACTGGCACATGAAGGCTTAACCATGCAAAACGAATAGTCATGTTTGATTACCCTTTTACCGGCTTCCATTTCCTGGTGGTATTTGAAATATTTCCGCAAGTGCCTAATGATTTCCGTTTTCAGGATGTTACAGGCTTAACTGTTGATGTGGGTTTGGATACCTATAAGGAGGGTGGCGAGAATCGTTTTGTTCACCGGTTGCCCGGACGTAACACGTATTCAGACCTTGTTTTGAAACGGGGGATGACACTGGTATCAGGGGTAACGGCATGGTGTCTGGATTCGATCGAGAATTTCAATTATCAACCTACCAACATGTTGATATCGCTTTTAAACGAAGATCATTTGCCCGTATCGTCATGGTATATCGCTAATGCTATACCGATCAAATACAGTCTTTCTTCATTTAATGCAGAAACAAATTCGATAGTTATTGAGTCGATGACCCTTCGCTATGAATACTATAAGACACTTAACCTGTCGGCAGCAGTTGGTGCTGCTGTCGGTGCGGTGGCCGATCTGTTTGGAGGGGCCAGCGCAAGTGCCAGTATTTCTGTAGGCTAATCAATATGCTTTAACAAACAGTTTAATAACAATAAGCCAATGCCAGTAGAGATAAGAGAATTGCAAATAGTTACCACCATCACCGAAGGCGGGAATACAGGAGGAAATACAACACCTTCTTCTGCAGGAGCCACAAATAGTGAGGACATTATTGCCAAATGTGTTGAACAGGTATTGGAAATTTTAAAAGAAAAAACTGACCGATGAGCCTGGGTGAATTAAAAAAGATGAAACTGGTTGCCTATACGGATATCAGTTTTAGCACAAAAGCCGATGGATTGGACTATGATGTACTGATCAATCCCGAATCATATGCGCTTACTTACGGAACTGAGGTAAGTCAGAAAAGCGCCCAGGGCTCAAGTGAAAGTATTACTTCTTTTAGTAAAAGATCTGCACAATCCCTCACCTTCAAGTTCTTGTTTGATGGTACCGGTGTGATAAAAAGGGGAGGTGGGGGTTTGTTATCAGGCTTAGCCGTACCGGGATTGCCGGCAGACAAACCTGATGTAGTACAGGATTTTGAAAAATTTAAAAGCGTAGTTTATGACTACGATGGCACAACACACCAGCCGCGTTATGTTCAATTGCAATGGGGGCCGCTGCTCTACAATTGTCAGATGACCCGCATGACGTTAACTTTTAAACTGTTCAATCCCGATGGCACACCGTTACGTGCCGAAGCAGATTGCACTTTCCAGGGAGTAATTGATGAAACCAAACTGGCGGCTATCGAAAACCGCCAGTCACCCGATCTGACGCATATCCGAACAGTAATTGAAGGGGATACCCTGGCCTTAATGTGTTACAAGGAGTACGGAGACAGCAAGTATTACTACCAGGTAGCACAATATAACGGACTAACAGATTTCAAAAAATTAACTGCCGGAACTAAAATCATTTTTCCACCAATTGCAAAATAAACCATGTCACTAAGCCAAACATTACCTGGAACACAAAATACCGATCTGGTTACCTTTACCATTAAGGTAAATGGGACCCTACTGGGTGCATCTTACCAGGTGGCTTCCATGAATTTTAGTAAAGAAATAAACCGTATCCCGGTAGCTAAGTTGCTGATATATGATGGTGATGCTTCGGCACAAGATTTTGCAATAAGTAACGAACCAACCTTGGTTCCGGGGGCTGAAATTGAAATAGCGGTAGGCTACCATGCTGAACAGGCCACTCTTTTTAAAGGTATCATCTTGAAACATAGTTTAAAAATACGAGGAAATGGCTCACCTGTATTGATCCTCGATTGCCGTGATAAAGCCATTAAAATGACTATAGCCCGTAAGAACAAATATTTTTATGATACTAAAGACAGCGACGCTATTACCGGGATCATAGGCAATTACGGATTAGATACCGACATAGAGGATACCAGCATAACACTAAAATCCATTGTTCAATATGATTGTACCGATTGGGACTTTATGGTATCGCGGATGGAAGCTAATGGCAAACTGTGCATGGTTGATAATGGTAAAATAACCGCAAAAAAACCTAATTTCAGTTCGGCAACAGTGCTTGACACTTTATTTGGTGCTACAATGCTGGAATTTGATGCCGATCTGGACGCTCGGAATCAATATCAGAGCCTCACAGCCAAAACATGGGATTATACCACTCAGGAGATAGCTTCCGCAAGTGCAGCTGAACCTGGTTTTGAAGAGAATGGTAATATTTCAAGCAGCGATTTGGGAGCGGTGCTAAGTGTATCAGAATATGACCTATACTCCGGCGAAGATCTTACGACTGATGAATTACAAAGTTTAGCGGATGGTCGCCTTCAAAAAGCAAGGATGTCACGTTGCAGGGGCAGGGTAAGGTTTCGCGGATATGGCGGTCAGTTAAATCCAGGCGATCTGGTCAATATTGGTGGGGTGGGCGACCGCTTTAACGGAAAAGTATTTGTTTCTGGGGTGCGTCATGAAATTGTGAACGGCAGCTGGACTACCGATGTTCAGTTCGGCTTATCCAATGAGTTGTTTACTCGCCAGCCGGATGTAAATTCTCCACCTGCGGTAGATATGCTGCCGGCCATACAAGGTTTACAAATAGGAATTGTAACTGATCTGGAAAACGATCCTGATACCCAGGATAGGATACGCGTAAGGTTACCCATTATCGATCCTGCCGAGGATGGTATCTGGACACGTGTGGCTTGCCTTGATGCTGGTAATAATCGCGGTACTTTTTTTCGCCCTGAAATTGGCGATGAGGTGGTGGTAGGTTTTTTAAATAATGATCCCCGCCATCCTGTGGTATTAGGTATGCTGAACAGCAGCAATAAACCAGCCCCACTAAAAGCTGCCAATAAGAACGACGAAAAAGGCTACACCTCACGCAGCGGCATGAAGATGATCTTTAACGACGATGAAAAGTCATTAAAAATTGAAACACCTGCAGGTAAAAAGATAACCATAAGCGAAAAGGAAGGCTATATACAATTGGAGGATGAGAATAACAACAAAGTAACCATGGATTCATCAGCTATAAACCTGGAAAGCGGAGCAGATATTAAGCTCAAAGCAACAGGCGATCTATCCATTGAAGCCACCAATGTTTCTATAAAACCGTCCTCCAGCTTTGAGATGAGTGCAGGTGGGGCTTCAATTAAGGCCGATAGCGGTAGTGCTTCCATGTCAGCTCCATCAGTAAAGGTAGAAGGCTCAGGTACAGCTACCCTAAAGGGTGGCGTAGTAATGATTAATTAATGTTTTGGTTGATTAAGTGAATGCTTGATTGAGTTAAGTGGTTTGATAGGTTGACGAATAATAACCTAATCAACCGTTCACTTAATCTAAACTAATCCAACTCAATCAACCACTTAACCAATAAAAAATATGCCACTCGCAGCTAGAATTTCAGACATGCATGTTTGCCCTATGTTTACTGGGCCGGTTCCTCATGTAGGCGGACCCATATTACCACCGGGGAGCCCTACTGTATTAATAGGCGGACTTCCTGCGGCCTGTGCAGGTGACATGTGCACCTGCGCAGGGCCGCCAGATGTAATAGCAAACGGTTCGGCAACAGTACTGATAGGAGGTAAACCGGCAGCACGTATGGGTGACCCAACTGCGCATGGCGGTTCAATAATAATAGGATGTCCAACAGTAATTATAGGAGGTTAACATGGCTGATTCATTTTTAGGAACAGGGTGGAGTTTTCCGCCAACATTTGATACTACCGCAAACTCGGTGATCATGACCAGTGATGAGGCTGATATACAACTCAGTCTGCAAATATTACTGGCAACGCGCAAGGGCGAACGGGTGATGGTGCCTGATTATGGCTGTAATCTGGACGAGATGCTTTTTGAACCCATGACCACCACTTTTAAAACCTATATCCGCGAGATGATCAAAACGGCTATACTTTACTATGAGCCTCGGATTGATCTGGCTTCGATACAGGTTGATGACAGCCGCGAAACAGAAGGAGTGATCCTGATCATCCTTAATTACACTGTTCGCACCACAAATTCAAGGTTCAATTTTGTATATCCTTACTATAAAAACGAAGGAACAGAAATACACTGATGGCAAATAATTGTTTCGATACCAAACTCTTATCCTATAACGGCACCAGCCAGGCTCAGCGTGCGTTGGATGCCCTTTTGGCTAAATGCGCGCTCGTTGATGAGCGTTCAGATGCAGATCTTATCCTGCTTACGAAAAAATATAGCGCCTGGTTAAACTATTACGACAATACCAATACGATCAATGGTGATTGGCAACAACTCATGGGTAAAGATATTGCAGTAGTAATAGCCGCAATTGCCGAATGGAGAATAAACGATTATGCATCATTTATCAAATACTTAAATAATACTATAGCTAACGCGACAAGTGACGCCGATGCAAAGAATAATTTTAAAATTCTTTTTGATTTTATTTTTTCAATAACAGCAGCGCTTGACGATGCTTATAAACATTTAGCTGATGATCTGAGTTATAAAACTTTTTTATCAGTTTCTATAGTTTCAAAAGTAGCAGCCCCTTTAAGCATACTTTATCAATATTATGGAAGCTTTGTAACTGGTTCTCTTATAGACCCAGCTTCAACATATACAGAGGCCTTAACTCCTGTTGATGACATCGTTTATTCGCAAAACTTCACTTTTCTTCCATTAGAGGGTGTTTATGCTGTCTCTTCACAAAAACGTCTGGAAAGTATTTTCACCGTTTCGCCCCCGGTTACGGCATTCCCTATCACACTAACAGGCACCGTTCAGGAGGACATTAATCATATTCTTACACATAACCTATTTACTGGGGCCTTACAATCATTCATTTCGGGTATTGTAAATATAGTGAGCCGCACCCCGGCTTACTTATCTGAAGCATTGGATAATTATCCGACTCATGCACCTCATTATGCACTTTACTTGGCCTTTATAAAACTATTTGGCTTTGCTCAACAACATTTAAATCAGTATACTAAAAAGCATCTTGATTTTTACTATAAACAGGTTTTGCAATTAAGTAATAATGTAGCCGAAGCAGATTTTGTGCACCTGGTTTTTGAACTGCAAAAAAACACAGATCAGCACTTATTGCCTAAGGGCACTTCATTTAAAGCCGGCAAGGACGCCAACAATAAAGATTTATTCTATTCGCTTACAGATGATATTGTAGTTCAAACAGCAAATGTTCAGGCACTAAAATCCATCTATTTAAATAAAGATGATAGTCCTGTAACTTTATATGCTTCGCCTACAGCTAATTCAGAAGACGGTCAGGGAGCTAAGTTACTAAGTGCAGACAATTCCTGGTTCCCGTTTGGCAATCCCCAAAATATTCAGCAAGCCTCTATTGGCTTTGCTGTAGCATCAAACGTATTATATTTAAATGAAGGCAAACGTACTATAACATTAACGTTCACATGTGATAGTTTAGCCGGTATTACATCTGCCGATCTTTCCGGGATATTCAATATCCAATTAACCAGTAAAAAGGACTGGTATACAGTACCCGTGTATACAGCTTCAGTAATAAACAATACAACATTCTCTTTAACTGTAGTTTTGGAAGGCGATGCGCCTGCTATTGTTTCTTATTCACCAAAAATACACGGAGGGAATTTTGATAGCACACTTCCCATAGCCCAGGTAATGCTTAATAGCTACTCCTCATACCAAAAAATAAAAACCCCGCGGATAAATCAGGTAACCATATCGGTAGTTGTTGATGCCATTAAAAATTTAATACTGCAAAATGATGATGGCAAAATAAATCCAGCCAAACCATTTAAGCCATTTGGCGATTTTCCAGAAAACGGAGCCTCGTTTATCATAGGCAGTAAGGAAATATTTCAAAAACAACTCACCAAATTAGCTATAGATTTTGATTGGCAGGAAGCGCCATTGTCTGCTACAACGGTAAATTTATCTTCATTAACCAAAGGTAGTTGGACAGCTATTTCTAATGGAACAAGCTTATATGCATCAAGCATTGTTATCACCGATGTGCAACAAAGAATACTAAGTCCGGTAGTATTTAATGATTTTAATGCACGTAACACGTTAACAGCCAATATTACTTCCGTAGTAAATCAAGGCTTATCATTTGAGGCAAATAATGCACTTGCTTTGAACGTGAATAATTTGGCTCAGGATGATCAGCCATTTAATGTTAAAAATATAATAAACCGGGGCCTGTCTCTTGACCGAACTAATAATACTATCAAAAATGACCTTCCAAATATAATAACAACCAGCCCGGTAAATATCAATGTGGCTGCAGGCCCCAAAGAGATTGATATTACAGGTTTAGAACGCGTAGCACAATCACCCGGAGATTTTGCACCCAATGAGGATTATAATATAACCTCTGTTGATGGTTACCTGAAATTGGAAATGATAGGGAATGATTACAGCATGGCTACATATCTAGCCCATATTCCTCCGCCATCTGTTAAAGTGGTTTATGATACTACGGATCCAAATAAAGTTGTTGGTTATACCGTTGATAAAGTCACTCCCCCGGTTCCAGCTCATCCGGTTTTAAAATCAATAAATGTAAAATATACCGCTACAGATAGTATTGTTTTCAGCAATACCAGTTTTACTACCCGCAGTAATTTCTTTTATCATATGGAGCCCTTTGGCTTCCGTGAAATGCACCCGGCTATTACTGCAGATGCACTCACTTTATTACCGGTGTTTAATGTTGAGGATGGAATACCTACAGATGATGGCGGCGAGTTATGGATAGGCTTAAATAATGCAAAAGCCGACGAAGTTTTCTCTGTTCTGTTTCAAGTATCAGACGGGAGTGCCAATCCATTAAAAAACATGACCCTGGTAAACTGGTACTACCTGAGCAATAACAACTGGCTGCTATTTAATAAACAATCGGTTACTGACCAAACCAATAATTTAACCAGCTCCGGTTTAGTTACGTTTAATATTCCAGCAGATGCTACTCTTATAAATACTCGTGCCGATAATGGACTAATCTGGATAAAAGCTGGCGTACAGCACGATACAGATGCCATTTGTAATTTAATTGCGGTTGGTGTAAATGCGGCAAAAGCTCAATTTATTCAGGATATTACGAATAACATTGTATTTACCCAGATACTGCCACCAAACACAATTAGTAAACCAGCAATATCCGACGCTGCATTAAAGAAAACGCAACAACCCTATACCTCATTTGGAGGTCGCGTGCAGGAAACTGATGATCAGTTTTATCAAAGGGTAAGCGAGCGCCTGCGCCATAAAAACAGAGCTATCACAACCTGGGATTATGAGCGTTTGATATTACAATACTTCCCGCAGGTTTTTAAGGTAAAATGTATTGACCATACCGGATTTCTCCTTGATGTGAACACCAATCAGCAAAAATACAGTGAGACGCTGGCAGGACATGTTACAATAATAACTATCCCAGATCTTACACATTTGAACAATGCCAACCCACTTAGGCCATATACCAGTATAGGTCTGTTAACCGAAATCGAGAAATATATTAAAACGCTCACATCACCATTTGTAAAACTACACCTCAGTAACCCATCGTTTGAAGAAGTACAGTTTGAGTTTAGTGTCACCTTTCGTGATGGTATTGACCCTGTTTATTTCTCCAATCAGTTAAACAATGAAATTGAGCAATTTTTAACTCCATGGGCTTTTGGCGATCCGCAAGCCATCCAATTTGGCAATAGTATTGAAAAATCAGTAGTGCTCAATTTTATTGAAGAAAGACCTTATGTAGACTTTGTTACCTGTTTTAAGATGAATCACATTATACTTCGCCAGGGACAGGTGGTAATAGAAGCACAATATGATATAGACGAGGCGATAGCAAGTACTTCCAGATCTATTTTGGTATCATATTATAATGAAGAAACCAAGGTAAAACATTTAATTAATTCACCAGCTAATTGTGATTGTAATGGATAAGCAAAAAGTAATCAGCAAGGATCCAGGCTTAACCGCCGATCAAAATTATGCTTTTCTGAGAGAGGCCGGCTTGAGTTATATTGAAAAACTGAGCGGTAGGATCTGGACAGATTATAACGAGCATGACCCGGGAATCACTATTTTAGAAGCTCTCTGTTATGCCATAACTGAATTAGGCTACAGAACGGGCATGCCTATGGAAGATCTGCTTACCGACGCGGATGGCCAAATAGCATCTTCACAAACTTTATATACCGCCAAAAATATACTTACGCAATCGCCACTTAATGTAAATGATTACCGTAAATTATTAATAGATATAGTAGGAGTACATAATGCCTGGTTTTTATACGCCGACTACTATGTTAATAATGATAAAAACATTCCGGCCGGCGAAATAACACTTTATGCTGATTGCAAATTGGATGCTTTGTCATATAAGGAAACACCACATCCGGTTTATTTATCAGGCCTATATAAAGTATTGCTTGACCTCGACGCTGATCAGCAATTTGGCGACATGAACAACGGGGCGTTGCAGGTTTTAAACCCAGCAAGCGGCAAATTTAAAGGAGGTGATGTTGGTCTTACTATTATTTTCCCTGTATGGGATAATCCAACTGTGGCTACATTATTAACCATCGATCCTGCATCTGTTTCTGGCGCTGTTGCCAGTTTTACAACAGGTAGTAGTCTTATCATTCAAATTGATTTTAATTATACTATTGAAGGATCAACCTCTTCGGCTGTCATAGCAGGTATAGTTGATGTCGATCTGCAACCTTCCGGCCAAATTGTACAGGAAAGTGATATCCAGGCTTTTTTTAGCGCTGATTTTACCGCACAGGTACTTAACTTATACCTGCTAAAAATTCAACAGGCCAAAAGCATTGTTCAAACAGCTATCCGTACCTTAAATGAAAACAGAAACCTGTGTGAAGACTTCGTAAGCGTTACCACTATAAAAGATGAAGAAATAGCCATTTGCTGTGATATAGAGGTTTTGCCATCTGCTGATATGGAGCAGATACAAGCCCAAGTGTTCTATGCCATCGAAGAATATCTTAATCCCTCAGTGAATTTTTACCTGTTAAGTGAATTACAAGATAAGGGCTATACTACCGATGCCATATTTGAAGGCCCCGTGTTGCAACATGGATTTATCGATACCGCAGAGCTGGAGCAAACTCAATTACGTGGGGAAATATATGCTTCGGATATCATCAGTATGATCATGGATATCGATGGGGTATTGGGAGCCCGAAATTTTATGATGACAAAATATGGAGCTGATGATAAGCCGGTTGATGGTTTAAGCGGAAAAAACTGGTGCATGCCCATAACTACGGGCTGTAAGCCGGTATTTTCTGAAACAAAATCAAAACTTCTTTTCTATAAAAACCAATTCCCGTATTTGCCATCTTTAACAGAGGTGCGCGACACACTCAAGTGGTTACGTGCCGTAAAAGCCCGGAATAAGCTTTCAGGACATACTGATGACCTGGCCGTTCCTGCAGGTAATTATTATCCGCTGGATAATTATACTTCTGTTGAATATCTTTTACCTCAAACTTACGGCGTGGGTTCGGCAGGACTTTCAACAAATGAAAGTGATCAAAGAAAAGCACAGGCAAAACAATTACAAGCCTATCTATTACTATTTGATCAGTTATTGGCCGATTTCTTTTCACAATTAAGCGGTGCAAAGGAATTATTTTCTACAGAGAATATCGCACAAACTTATTACGCACAGTTTTTGGGTGATATCAAAAACATTCAATCAGTTTATAAACAGGACGGAGCAACCCATACGATTAATCAAAGGGTAATGCAAAACCAGGATTCGACTGCTGAACCGGCAAACGACTGGCAAGGTTTATACGAATCAAATGAAGTTTTTACCGACAGGCGAAGTCGCTTCCTTGATCACCTGATGAGTCGTTTTGGCGAATCATTTAATGATTACGTCTTGCTGAATTACTCGCTTGATTATGCCACTCAAAAAGAGTCCAATTTGACACCTGCAGATATCATCGATAGTAAAATCTCGTTTTTAAAGGATTACCCGGTTATTGGTTATCAAAGGGGTAGGGCATTCAATTATTTTCCACAAAACTACTTCCCGCCACATCCAAACTTTTCTGTCAATACCAGTAAATTGTGGGATACGGATAATGTATCAGGTTTGGAAAAGAAACTGTGTCACCTGGGTGGAATCAATAACATTTACCGTAGATTCCTGTATTGTATCGGTAATGTCACGATTATTACTACTAATGATACACCTGTCAAATACCAATTTGTATTCAGCAATCAAAACGGAGGTACGCTAACATCTGTGGCTGTTTATGACACACAAGAGGAATTAAACAGTGCTTTACCTGCATTTATGGATGTTGTTTTAACCAATGAGCACTATGGTATTAAGCAGACGGGCAGCAACTGGAATATTTACGTAATTGATAACGAGGATAAAAATCTTGCTATAAGCAATAATTTTCCATCTCTGGCAGATGCAAACACAGCATTGGATCAATTTGTAACAGAGTTTAATAATGAATGTGACGCCGATGGACTTCACCTTATTGAGCATTTACTTTTAAGACCACGAAATGATCAATTTAAGTTTGCACCGGTGTGCCTTGACCAGAATTGTGATTTTTGCGGCGAGCAGGATCCCTACTCCTTCAAAATGTCAATAGTACTGCCTTATTGGCCTTTGCATTTTAGAAATTTAGCCTTCCGAAACTATTTTGAGGATATTATACGTCAGGAAACACCCGCGCACACCATGGTGAAAATCTGCTGGATAAATGACCAGTCGATCTATGATTTTGAAAACGCCTATAGGGCATGGATAACGGCCTTAGCAAATTACTCATCTGATAATACCAAAATAGATGATCTGCAGCAAGCTAATGATACCCTGACACAACTGCTGTTTAATCTACATAGTGAATACCCGGTAGCCACTTTGCATGATTGTGCCGAAAGTAAGGACACCAACCCAGTAATGCTGGGCAAAACCATTTTAGGATCTTTAAAAAATTGATATATGGCAAATCCAATAGAATACATCGTGTTTGAACCAGATCAGGTACTTACTAACGATCATCTCAATGAAACTTTTAACTACCTCGATCAGCAAAACCGCTGGACACGTAACAAGCTAATAGGTATTGGTATTGTTTGCGGGCTGGATATAGTACTTAATCCAGGGATTATTGAAATTACTAAAGGCTGTGGAGTTACTTCGCAAGGATATCTGATCACACAGGATACCAATCAATATACCTATTATATGCCGTATACAGCTGTTGATGTACCTGTTGATCTGCCATTTACTCATAATAATGGCGATCTGCCTTTTTTCAAACCTTTTTGCACCAATAAGAGCGTATGGTTATTACTAACAGATGATCAGTTTAACGCGTTGGAAAGTGCGCAACAACTCAACGCCAAAACTCTTTCTTCCGCAGCGGCCAATTTTTTAAGTGATTATGTGATCGCCTTATTTTTAGAGATCAAGGAAACAGACCTTAAAAACTGCGATACACAGGATTGCAATAACAAGGGCGAAAAAATGGTTTTACAGGTAAGGCCTTTACTTGTCGCTAAAAATGACCTATATAATAATGCCAATAAGGTAAGTAATATTGATAGAATAGGGAATATAAATAAAATATCACCTATATCTCCCAGGTTTAATATTCCATCTAAAGCATTTCAGCTAAGCTTAAACTCCAAGGTGCAGCTAAAAAGGTTTAATGTCCCCTATACTGATCTGGAAACAACAGATGATGTATTGAATGCCTTTGTTAATTTAGTTGATGATACCACATTAAGCCAGTTAACTGATGCCTATAATTCCTGCTATCAGCAATACGGGGCCATTCTGAACATTACGTCAAATCCTTTTTCTGATATGCTGGCCGTATTGAAAAATTATCTTGACCAGTTATTAAAACAAAATCCGCTCGCGATTGAATATTTCTACGATTTTATTGATGACCTGATCAAAGCCTATGATGAGTTCACTGCTAAGGTATCCCACATCATCGCTACCGGAAGCCCGGATGAGAACTTATTTCCATTGCACCTTATTTTAGGCGATGCATCACTGGCTACCAATGATTATATAAAGGATAGTTACCGTAATTACTTTATTTATTCGCCATTATTTTCAAAAATGGGGGTCGAATCCGCCGAGGTACTTCTCTTATTTAGCCGGATGGTACTGATGATCAAAGATTTTGTTATTCCGGACACAACCCAGTCAGATAAATTTACGATAAAGATCACGCCAAGCCAATATATGCATTTTCCGCTTTCGGAACGTGCCATCCCATATTACTACTCGGTAAATGAAAGCGGTGCAGAGTTGTATAAATCATGGAATTACGCCAAAACCAACAGCGGCAAAGCCACGTTAAACCTGGGCTATAATTCAGGTTTATATAACACCAGTACGGAAGTGGCTCAACCGCTTTTGTATGATATTGAAAAGTACAATTTTTTCAGAGTTGAAGGGCATATTGGCCAAAACTATCAGGATGTTCTGTCAAATATTCTTATTCAGCGTTTAACCTATAATTTGCCATTTGATGTAGTAACAGTTGGGGTTGAACAGTTTAATTTCTCGGATGTAACTTTACCTGATGCTGAAATTCGGGATTTGGAAACTGACTATAACCTGATAACAACAGAAGCCACGGTTAAGGTACTAACTCCATTTATTTTTGTTACAAACTTACCTTATACCTCTAAAAGTACAGGAACCAATATTCCCGGTAAATTAAACATAGAAACAAATAATCCTATCAGGAGAGCTTCAGATGTTAAAAGTAACCTAATTCGTGGGATTGAATCAGCGAGCCCCTCAAACACCCCCTATATCTATCCAAAGGGCACCTTTATGCGCAACAATTGTGCGGTATTGCCCAACACAATTGCAAGTGCTTATCTTAATGCATTAAGTGACACCGGAGTTTTCACCAATCCCGTTACGAGCTCTCAACCAGGTAGTGTAGACGAACTTTATTTCTACTTTTTTAATTTTATTGACGCAATCGAAACGGTGATGGTATACTTGATGAATACCCCATCTATCACTAATGTCAACTTAAACGACCAATATGATGCGTTTAACAATTATCAGGATTCCATCAATAAGGTTATAGCTACCCTGAAAGGCCCGGTGGCAAGAACTCAGATTCCACGGGATGCCTCTATAATATCATCAATTCAAACTTATGGATTGGATATTTTAATTGTAGATTTTGAAAGAGTATTAAATGCTGCTCTTGACGAATTATTGTATTCATTAAGTAATGAAGTTAACGATAGATACTCCCGTTACACCGATAAACATACATTTTTAGAATTCTACAAAAACAACCCGGGGCTCGAACATAAAGGAGGAGTACCCAAAGGCGGCACCCTAATATTAGTTTATAAAAACTACATCCCAACTTTGAAAAGAAACGTAAGTACCCCGCTTTCTAAAGCTGCTAATTTAACATCAGTGAAAGAGCAATCGGCAAGTACCGAAACCACTTCAGCAGATGGACAAAAAGCATCCCCAAATCTTGATGAAAACACGCTAAACCTTGTCAAAAAAATGGTAACCGATAGTAAAGGTGTATCTGATACTGAAAAGATGAGGCTGATCGATATTTTAGCCGGGAGATCTGCTGTTGAAGAGGAGCCAAGCTATGATATCAATAATAGACTTATTATTGCCGATTTCTATATTCCTTATATAGGTTCGCCGATAGAACGCACTACGGCAGAAATTACGCCACCACCACCGCCCGCACCGGTTATTTCGATGAGTGGTACCACTTTCTGTGATAATGATTTTAATCCCGCACAAATTGCGGTATCAATACCAGGCGGTACTTTTAATGCAGTACCAGGTCTTGATTCAGCCAAGCAAACTTTTACACCTGCCATCGCTAAAGCTGGAACGTACAGGTTAATTTACACCGTAAATAATGTAAGTTCTGCACCATTTAACATTACAGTCCTTTCTGTACCTGGTAATAGTGGTTTCAGTTTTATAAATGATTGGTCTGGTGGCATTAAAACTGCGGCCGTAGCTGCCGCAAGGTCAGGTATTGTATCAGCAACATTTACCCCTGTCATCAGAGATACCAGATTTACCTATGATTGGGAAGTATTTGGAGATAATATATCGAAAGGCGCAATGACTACCGATGGGGTTATTCGAATATCAGGTGATAGTAGTGTAGTAAATGTTAAAGCCTCAACTGTTACTGTTTCGTTAACAATATCAAACGGGACTTGTCATTCGTCAACAACATCAATGCAGCTGGAGATTACCTCAACAGGCTTCAGCCCTGCTATTTCAGACGGTCCGCCGGCATCGCTTAAAAAACCAGGGGCAATAGAAAAACTTTTTACCAGAAAGAAGAAAGATCAATAAGTAATAAATCATGGCATCACATATAGTTCATAGGCAGCAAGTAACTTTAAATATTCCCAAACGGGAAGAGGCTCTCGCTTTTCAAAATCGAGTGAGTGACTTGCTGCGTAATGAACTATCTGCTAGTATGGAGGCCATCTTTGATGAACTATTTCCAACAACTGATATTATACGTATCGATTCATTGCTTTTGGATTTAGGTAATATTGAAGCACACAATTTTGAACAAGAGTTTAAAAAGCACTTTATCGAAAAACTCAGAAAAAGCATCCCAGCTATAAAAAATGATTTGGCAGATGAGCATAGCGAACAAATATTAAAGCCTGAACAATCATTAGCAAAAGCGTTCATTTATTTTCTGGAGAATGGTTATTTGCCCTGGTATAGCCCGGTTGAAAATATGGCTGCGTGGAGTAACGAGATCATAGCTATTTTTTCGGATACTGAAAAAATAGCCTTATACTTTTTTGACTGGTTCCGTGATAAACATGTAGATAACCCAGTTATACTCCAAAGGCTGGTTTTGCAATTTGATAACAGCTTTCTGGAGAAATTATTATCAATTATTACCTCATTAAAAACCGAATCCTGGACTCTTATTTACAAAGATCTGGTAAGTTTCATAGTTGGTTATACAAACAAAAGCTCACCAAATCTCAAGGAAATATGGATTTGTATTTTTAAGGCTTTGTTAAGCCCTGTAATTTCAGGGAATGGCACGACTTTATCTGTTATCAATGATCGTGAACTGATATTACGGTCATTAGATTTGCTCACAAATCACTTTAAAATCTCAATTCATAGCATAATAACATCATTATCAGAGAGTAAATCAAAAGAAACGCTTAAAACAGATATTGTCAAGAAGGGACTTCTGGATCTTAAGTCGCTCTTAATATCAAGGGACAACTTGAGAAATAATACAGAAGATCCTGCATTTATAGATAAGCTTAAAGAAACCGAAGCCAACAATGCGCATAAGAATACTGAAGATATAAGTATCAGCAAGCAAACAGACCTGAGTAAAACAAGCCACGTTGAAAACACGGATCACGTAGGCAGTAATAAAAATCAAAAAGCATATGAAACCCAAACCGATGAACGCTTTGATTCTACAAATGACCCGAAAAAAATCAATATAAAAAAGGGAACTCAAGATATCCGGCAAAACAATACGGGGGATGAAAAAACCAAAGAAGAACAGGAAAACAACAAGATTAATCATTCCAATTACCAGGATGAAGAGCAATTAAAACAACAAAAAGGGATAACGGCAGCAAAAGAACTGGAAAAACAGAAAATCACGCTTACTGATAATCAAGATAGTATATCATTAAACGAACCAAAAAAATTCGAGACTGAGCAAGAAATATCTGAGAAAAAGAAACAGGGAGATAATACAAAACGGCCGCTGCCGCAGAGTAGAAGGTTTACAGGTATTCAAGAATCAGAAACGTTATACATAAAAGGTAGTGGAATTGTGATCCTTCATTATTTTTTATCGCCTTATTTTAATGATCTGGACTTATTAGTGGATGGAAGATTTAAAGATGATACGGCTCATCAGCGGGCGGTGTTATTACTTTATTATCTGGCCACAGGAAAAACCAAAGTTGCCGAGTTTGATTTAACGCTTTCTAAAATTTTATGCGGTTATCCCTTGGAGGAAACCCTGCCAGCAACTCTGATCTTAACGAAAAAAGAAAAAACAGAATCAAAAAACTTGTTAGAGGCTATTATACACCATTGGTCACCGCTAAAAAACACATCGGTTAAAGGCTTGCGAAGCGCCTTTTTTGAACGGGATGGAAAACTAACAAAAAAAGAAAATGGGTGGCTATTAACAGTTGAGCAGAAAACTATTGATGTATTATTAGGTAAATTACCGTGGGGGTATTCAACCATACGCCTACCATGGATGCAGGAAATATTAAATGTGGATTGGTATTAAAATAGAAGTAATGTTAGCAAATAAGCAATCACAACCCGAAAATACTACAAAGGCAAAAAACAATGCTCCTTTTTTTCCCGGGCATTTGGTACAGCCTAAATTACAGGTAAATGAGCCTGGTGACAGCTATGAGCAGGAAGCAGACCTTATGGCTGATCAGGTTATGCGTATGAGCGTCCCTTCACCAAATGAGTCTTCGTTTTTTAAACCCGCTCCAACAACTGTTCAGCGTAAATGTCAGCATTGCGAAGAAGAAGAAAAACTTCAGCGTAAAGAAGGCCCTGATACCGGTTTAGATGTAATCAGTGATTTTAAACCAGCATTAACAACCCTTCAGCGTAAATGTCAGCATTGTGAAGAGGAGGTTCATCGTAAAGAAAGCTCCGGTGCAACCGTAAATGGAGGTATCGAATTGGACAGTTATGTAGCATCCCTTGGCTCATCCGGGCAGTCTCTATCAGAAAGCAGTCGTAACTTTTTTGAACCCCGTTTTGGTCATGATTTTTCAAATGTGCGTATTCATACCGATTCTGTAGCCGCAAAATCCGCGCAAGCCATTAACGCGCTGGCCTATACTACAGGTAATAATATTGTTTTTAACAGCGGTCAGTATTCGCCCGAAAGCGAAAATGGTAAAAGATTAATAGCTCATGAGCTCACCCACACCATACAACAAGGGGGAAACAATGTTTCGCGAATGATACAAAGAACGGTAGATAATGTAGAAGTAAATTGCGGCGATAATCAAATCAAATTCTCTCATGATGGAGCCGTTACCTCTTATAATCTTGATCATTGTAATGTAACAGATGGTCAATACAATGCAACGGTAAGGCTATCACCCGCCAGGGTAGATTTTGACCTGGGGACTGTTGGGCCAGGTACACAGTTTGATTTCAGTTATGCCATAGGCCCTGGCCAGCCAAGCCCTAATACATTCTTTGCCGGGCAAACATCGGTTGCCATCAATTGCACGCATACACCATCAGCTTCGGGTGATGGCACAAATATACATTTCAATGCAAGCAGGCTAACTCCGGAACAGTTTACCCAGATGACGGGTAGATCAATTGATAGCGTACCAGAAGGGATGATGGTGCCGTTAGGTAATTTAATATCTTCTGTTGCAGGACCGGCAGTAGCAGGGGCAAGTCATTTTTCACCAACTCCATGGTCTTTCATTCCCAGAAATACCACCGGTATATTATGGGGTGGCAGCCATACCTCAGTGTGGTCAAACCCGGAAGGCCTGTTTTCAACACCAACAATAAGGGGATATAGGGGAAACCTCGGGTATTATATGGGCGAATATGCGCCAATAGTTGGCCATAACTTTACAGTCAGACTTCACGAGGGCGTACCCGGTAGTTTTGCAAATGATGCCTGGTTCCCGATGATGGCCGGCGATCAATATTATATTTTTACGCCTCAAACACCGGAACAGGGCCTGGCATTTGCCGAACGTTTAAGAAGTACCGAATATGGGGGGACTTATACCTACAGTCCGCCACGTGCAACAGGGGCTGCGGATCCCATATTAGGTCCGGTCGGTCCTACTGAGGGCAATCTCAATGCAGAATTATTATCACGGGGACGGGCTCCAATGTGTACAAATAATTGCATTACGGTACCCAGAGCCGAAGTTGAGGCCGCCATTGGCGGAAGACCAGCCACTCCAAGCGGAGTAGATGTAATGAGCGGAACCGGTCCGGATGGGGCTGTTGACCCCGCATTTGCAGGGCGCGGCAGGCTAATGACCGAGGCGATGCGTGATGGGCCATTGCCTCCCGGAGCACAACGACTTCGTATCCGGGTAACTCCAGGCGGGTCAGCCGGAATGTTTGTAATAAGAGGTGCTGGCGGAATAATGCTGGTATACGGCATTTATCAAACAACTGATAGAATAGCTTCATCAGTAGGCACAGGTCACACCACAACAGTAATTACAGAAGAAGCAGGTTCATGGACTGGAGGCATTTTAGGCTCGGCCCTTGGCGGAGCGGCAGCTGGTGCAATTTTATGCGCACCTACAGGTCCTGTTGATGCAGTTTGTGTAGTTGGCGGATTTCTTGGTGGATTATTATTTGGAGCTATTGGCGGAGCTGTAGGGCACACCGTTGGCCACGAGGTTGGAGAACATGTAGCTACACCAATTGTAGATTCTGTGATCCAACAAGCAGCCGAAGTGGAAAGCAGCATGACAAGAAGTATTTATAATCTATATGGAGTACCCTATTTTTAAAGGATTACAATTAATAATTGAATTTTTCAATAAACAGGAATTATCAGAATAGGTTTATATGTCAAAAGAGAAACAAAACACTGAACCAGTAAAAAGCAATTCGCATCATATCACATCCAAGGCTGCTTTATTCTTTTTTCAACCCAAGCTTACCATAAATCAGCCAAATGATGTTTATGAACAAGAGGCCGATGCAATGGCAGATAAGGTGATGCCTATGGCAATACCCAATCATAACCAAAATGTTTTTTTTAAACCGGTTGGGGATAGTATCCAACGTCAATGCCAACATTGCGAAGAGGAGGGAAAATTGCATCGCAAGGAAAGCTCAGATTCCAATGTGCAGGGGGGATATGAGTTAGACAATTATGTAGGCACTCTTGGATCATCCGGGCAAGCTCTATCCCAAGCCAGCCGCCAGTTTTTTGAACCCCGTTTTGGGCGGGATTTTTCCAATGTACGTATCCATACCGGCTTAGAAGCAGAAAAATCGACACAATCCATTAATGCATTAGCTTATACTACAGGCAATAACATCGTTTTCAATACCGGGCAATACGCTCCGGAAAGCAACAGCGGTAAAAAGCTAATAGCCCACGAGTTAACGCACGTAGTGCAGCAAGGACAAGGAGCAGAAGTTAAAACCTTCCCATGGCTTCCAGTTGCTCTGGGTACTGCAGTTATGGGAGGGGCATATGCTTATTGGAAATATAATTGTTTACAACCATGCAAGCCTTTAATGAAAAGAGCCTCAGACGATTTCAGTGAGTGGTACTATGAGCAAACCAAGGCCGACGTCCCGAACAATGTTTGGGATGCCTATGGGCATTGTTATGCGGCATGCTGCGCAAAAAAAAGATGTGGAGGAACCGCAGCGTACTTGGCCGGCCGGGGCCGGGAGTTTTATAGGCAATATCTTGACAGCGAGCCCCACGATAGTTATACCCAGGACGTAAACAATCAGGAGCTGGGCAGGAGTTTAGCTAAAGATGAATATGTAGACTGTTCCGAGGCATGTCAAAATCAAGCAGCTAAATTGGACCTGACTGCACCAAAAGCATCATTTTGGAATCCCCAAAAAGGCTTATATAAACCAGAATAAAATTATTATATCCATTGGAATCAGCAAAACATACCCAGAGGCAAGACAGAATAAAGGATCCATTATTTGTATCCAGATCATTCTTTCAACCAAAGCTCAACATAAATCAACCTAATGATATTTATGAGCAAGAGGCCGATGCTATGGCCGACCGGTTTATGCGTATGCCTGATCCTGCTATAAATGATAACACTTTTTTTAAGCCTGCTCAAACCATTCAGCGCAAATGCCAACATTGTCAACAAGAGGAGAAACTTTTTCGTAAAGAAAGCTCTACAGCCGGAACTCTTGGTGGCCATGATTTAGATACCTATGTAGCTTCATTAGGTTCTTCTGGTCAACCGCTACCTGAAAACAGCCGTCAGTTTTTTGAGCCACGTTTTGGGCAGGATTTTTCGGGCGTGCGCATCCATACTGATACTGTGGCCGCAAAATCGGCACAATCCATTAACGCGCTTGCTTATACTACGGGCAATAATATTGTTTTTAACAGCGGTCAGTTTTCCCCTGAAAGTGACAGTGGTAAACAACTAATGGCGCACGAATTAACACACGTAGTACAACAACGCAAAGGGATCCATCCCAAATTAATTCAGCGTGCACCAGGAAAAGGAGACGCACAAGCAATAATTGACCGCGATAAATTGATTAAAGATATCAAGGCAGAAGCAGCCTTTAAAGCCATGGATGCGGGACAAAAAAAACTTGCCGAGGAAATCATCACCGAAATAAAGAAAAAGCCAGTTCCTATTCAGAATTCCTATTATTTGAAACAGTTTCAATTGCTTTTTAAAACGGTAACCCAAACACCCGCACAAATCACCACTGCAACAAATGCAAAAACCGATACGGCAGTTGCACAGGAAGCTGTAAGAGTTGCCAAACCAGAAGAAGCCAAAAATAAGGATATGGAGGAAAATACCGCGAAAGATCCCGCCAGATCATTTGAGCGCGTTGTTGGTAAATTTGGAGGCGGTGCTTATTATATCGACCGAAGATCGCCAACTGATATTGTCATCAAGGCCGAAATAATGTTAAGGCCTACAGGTACGGGTACTATGGATCAGGTTAACAAAATTAAACAAATGAAGGATGGGATCGAAAAAGCAGCCTCCACCAAAGGCTATATCGTCTCCATCACATTTGTCGATGTAGCCGGGCCTGATACGTTCACGGTGGAAGTGAATCCATCGGAATGGGAAGTGGCCACCAATTGGTCTGGAGGAAGTCCTAAAGGTTTTGCCCATGAATTGCATCATATGATGGCTTATGAATTAGACCGCTATAACTACATTGATTCGCAGGCAGACAATGATGAGATGAAGCTGGGTACTAGGTTATACTGGTTCAGGAAAGAACTATCAAAACCCGCGGGTTATAATGATCCTACATCCATTATGGATAACGCAGATCACCCAAATAATCTTGATGTATGTACAGTTGCGGGAATAGATATGAAAACCTGCATGGACGCACGTAAAAAGATGGATGATGATGCGGTTCCTGTTGGTGAAAAGAAGCAATTTGTTACACCCGATACTATAAAAATTGGCAATGGTAAAAAAGCCAGGATTGGTTTAGACATGCATATTGATTTTTTACCAGACCATGTCCGTTTGCATGTATTTACGGCTAATGAACAAGGCGGCGAATATAAAGCCGGCGCATCACGCCAGATCATAGGCGATCCGGGTAAAGGCGGGGACTATGGTGTCGCTTTATCAGCAGTATCTGCCGGCCCTTTTATAAGACTTGAAGGAAGATCTGAAACTACGGGCATAAATGTACCAAGCGTTAAAGGGACATATACTTTAGAATTTAATTAAATATTTCACAGTGGATTCACATCAACATATCAAACTGGTTGGTAAGCTTGAAAACCACACAGCCTCCAAATCGCTATTTTTTCAGCCAAAGCTCTCCGTCAATCAACCTAACGATATTTATGAGCAGGAGGCAAATCATGTGGCTGATAGGGTTATGCGTATGGCTGTTCCAGCTCATAACGAAAAGGCCTTTTTTAAATCTTCTGATGGAATACAACGCAAATGCCAGCATTGTGAAGATGAAGTAAAGCTGCATCGCAAGGAAAGTTCGAACGCAGATGCGCACAGTGGCCATGAATTGAATAATTATATTGGTTCATTAGGTGCATCCGGCCAAACATTATCTGAGAATAGCCGTCGTTTTTTTGAGCCACGTTTTGGTCATGACTTTTCAGATGTACGCATCCATACGGACACAATAGCTGCAAAATCTGCTCAATCAGTCAATGCATTAGCCTATACTACGGGTAACAATATAGTATTTAACAACGGGCAATATTCGCCAGATAGCGATAACGGCAAGAAGTTACTAGCACATGAATTAACTCATGTAGTACAACAAGAAAAAACACGTCCATTGGTGCAGCGAAAAATAATGGTCGGAAATACGGCAATGACGGTTGACGATCAATACAAAAAAATAGTAAAAGATACATTTGGAGATAAAGGTTTAGAAATTGTATTGGGATGGCATAACAATGGGGCTGGCCCCGAATATGATTTTAAAGATTGGGAAGCTTATCGAACCGAGATCCGTATCCGGAGCAATGCCATAAAGGGTATGGATATTGCCAACGATAAAAGCATTAATTGTTGCCATTACCCAACAAAAGGTCATCCCGGAGGCACTTTGAACCCATTTTATTGGGATAAAACGGAGGATTATCATTTCATCGCAAAAGTACCATTCCCCGCAGGGAAAAACTCTTCAGACGCAATAGAAGATATGTTTAGGCCTAATGCAGGCACAGAGCTTGAATGCCTTACATTGTCTGTTGCTGTAGAGTATTATGCATTGCTTCAGGCTTTGGGTAAGGATAAATTTAACAAAATGTTTCCCGCGGGTGCCGGTCTGGTGATTGCCAATTCAGGTGCCGATCTTTTAAAGTCATTGGTAGGTTCTGACAAATTTGAGGAGCTACCAACAAAACAAAAAATAAGCGAACTTATTCCGGGCGATCACGGCTACTTTAAAAACTTTGCCGACTATGGCACCAGGCATCCAAACGGTTTATGGCAGGGTGAAAATGTGATATACTATGGCGATGGAAAATTCAGGGGCTTTGGAATAGGAATCTATGACGAGGATACCATTTTAGACAGATTGGTTTACTATTACAATAAAGATTTAGATGACAAGGACAAAAAAACAAAGACTGATCTTATAAAAGAAGGTGGGGGTTTTACAGGATGGGTTACCCGACCATCAATTAAACAAATTTTAAAATAAAATGTAATAACTTGGAAGCAATAAGAGATACAACGCAACCGGAAACGTCTGCAAGATCGCGGGATAAAAGCCCCTTGTTCTTTCAGCCTAAACTTTCCATTAATCAGCCCAAAGACATTTACGAGCGGGAGGCCGATAACATGGCCGATCAGATTATGCGCATGGCAAATCCTGCCCCAAATAAAAATACTTTTTTTAAACCAGCCAATAATATAGTTCAAAGGCAGGATGATCCATCCAAAACACTTACGGAAGGGGCAGGAGTTGTTAAAGAACAGTTGGATGATAAACCCGGGTTTGAAGAATGGCAGAAAGAGCAAACAGACGCGCTGAAAAAAGCAGTTTGGGACAACCAACCTACCGAACTTAAAGCAAGTATTATAGGTTTTGGCCTCGGTTCATTGGGAATATTGGGTTCGGTATTCGCTACTGATCAAAGATTCAGGACCGACACTATAAAATCACTAAATGATAAAAACATAGCGTTGCCACTTTCACTAATCCCATATCACGATTATTTCCCTTTATCTTCTTTTAAATATAAATTAAGTGATAATAAAACCCCTTTGTCATTTGATACAGAATTTGAGTTCAAGCCTTATCTGGAATTGTTACATAATAAATGGAACTTTATCCCAAAACTTGATCTTACATTAGGTTTAAGCAGTGAATATTCATCAAAAGGAGGTTTTGATGTCACAGGTGGCTCCATTAAACTAAAATTTGCCAGTGGTATTATTAACCTGCAAGGATACATCAATCAACCTTTGCCTCCTACGCCTATGTTGGTTAGCGGTAACGAACAATCACCCATGTGGATAATGAGAACCCTTCCCGGTCAGTTTGAGGATCAATTACCAAAAGGAACCGGTGTATTTTTATCTGTCGACGTATTACGTCTACCAGAGCTGTTTACAAACGGAGGAGAAAAAAAACCTTAATATTAAAGCTTAGACACCATGCAGGCTCAATCAATAACCAACTCTTTGGAAGTACTTTATCAGGTGATACATAATCGCCTGCAAGCGCATTTCAATAATACAGAAACTTCTTTTCCACCAGTTACCATCATGGACGATGGCAGCTCAATTAATGGGTTTATTATCGAAAAGAAGCTTCCTATCGAGGAATACATTATCCTTTTAACCGCGCTGGCCCCGCATTTGCGTACATCCTTTTTTGAAAACATTATACAAGAGTTTTTACCAAATGGCGGCGATTTTCCTGAATTTGGAGGAATAAAAGGAAATAACCACCGCGGATTACTGCCCACCGGTGAAACCGTTCAGTTCATATTAGGTAGTAATGATATCGACAAACGCCTTGCAGTTCAGTATCTACTCACTCATGGCGTATTGGTTAAACATGGCGTACTGTCTATGGAAACCGTTAAAGAGGGTGAACCATTAATGAGCGGCAGGATCATACTTGATGCAGAATGGGTAAGCCGTTTTCTTACAGGTGCCGAAACAGTACCTAAATTCAGTCCCGATTTTCCGGCAAAAAATATTGCAACGGCCATGACGTGGGACGATCTTGTATTGAACAATTATACTCAGAACCAGCTTAATGAGATTATGATATGGGTGAAACATAATGATACATTGATGCAGGATGAGGTACTGAAAAGAAAAATAAAACCAGGCTACAGGGCACTGTTTCATGGCCCTTCAGGAACGGGCAAAACATTAACAGCCACCCTACTTGGCAAGCACTTTGATAAAGAAGTGTATCGTATTGACCTCTCGCAGGTGGTAAGTAAATACATAGGCGAAACAGAAAAAAACCTGGAGAAAGTATTCCTGAAAGCCGAAAATAAAAACTGGATATTGTTTTTTGACGAAGCAGATGCCTTATTTGGTAAGCGTACCGGCGTGCAAAGCTCTCATGACAGGTACGCCAACCAGGAAGTAAGTTACCTACTGCAACGCATAGAAGATTTTCCCGGCCTGCTCATACTCGCATCCAACCTGAAAAGTAATATGGATGATGCTTTCTTAAGACGCTTCCATACGATCATACATTTCTCTATGCCAAATGCGCAGGAGCGGCTAAAATTATGGGAAAAAGCATTCCCTGAATCATGCGGGCCAGAACCCGGCATCCAATTAAAGGACCTGGCTGATAAATATGAATTAACCGGGGCAGCTATACTTAACATCATCCATTACGCCGCGCTGCAATCTATATCCAAAAATGATCAATACATACGCCTCAGCGACTTGATAGAAGCGATAAGAAAAGAGTATCGTAAAGAAGAACGTACCATGAGTTAATTAAACCACATAACCGGAGGAAAGAACATGGCCTTAGCACAATTTCATATATACACCCCACAGGAGTTTCAGCAGTATCTGGTAAACACAGTTTTTTCCAGAAGCATTAAAATGATACAAAACCATCATACCTGGGAGCCAAATTACAGTTCACTAAGCCCTAGTCAAGGGGAAATGTATTGGCTCGAATCTATGAGAAGCTATCATATCCATAATAATGGCTGGAGCGACATCGCGCAGAATCTGACCACTTTCCCTTCCGGTAACATTGGGCTATGCCGCCCAATAAATATCACACCAGCAGGCATTTTTGGTGCAAACTCAGGGGCCATTTGTATCGAAAACTTAGGTAACTTTGATGCAGGGCATGATCAAATGACCCTACCGCATAAGGATACCATTGTATTTTTAAATGCTATACTTTGTATGAAGTTTGATCTGAAACCGGTAAAAGAGCAAGTAGTTTATCATCATTGGTTTGACCGTTCAGGTAAAAGATTCCCTGAAAGTGTGGTTAATAATAATCAGGTTGGCAATCAACAGAAAACTTGTCCGGGCACTGCGTTTTTCGGCAACAATACCATTACATCTGCCGAAGCTAATTTCTTTCCTCTGATTGCTAGTAGAATAAAGCAACTCGATGAAACTTCGATATCCCAAATTGCATCTATGATTGTAAATACAGATGTATTAAACGTCCGCTCAGGGCCAGGTACATCGTATCCTATTTTGCGCACAATTACTCAAGATACTCAGGTGGCCGTTTACACCACAACCAATCAATGGAGTAAAATAAGTAACACGGCAGACGAATGGGTGTTCAGCAGCTATTTGTCTTAACTATTTTTTAAAACCATAAACCATAAAAAATCATGTTGTTATTTTTTAAAGCAAAAACCTGGAGCGGAGCCGGTTGGTTACTGACCCTTTGCGTGATACTTGTTTTTATTGCGATGATTTATACCGCACTTCATCTTTGTTATAAAGGTACCGATCATAAAAAACTGGACAATACGCAACTGTTAAATATTGATAATGTACTTGCTGTATATCCTGATCCTGATTCGGCTCAGTTGGCATCAAAAGACCCAGCGGTTAAAAAAGCTGTATTTGCAAACCGAAGAGAACGCGATCGTGCGCTGTTTAACTTTTTAAGAAATGAATATGACGGACACATAGATGAATACCGTCTCAAACGTATGGATAGTTTATTGATCAATCTTAACAATAAAGATGCCAAGGCATACCTTACCAATGCGGAGATCATTGTGAATGATTTTTTCTGGTTTGTTGGAACAGGCACTTATGCCGAGGTGTTGTTTTGGGCTCTTATAGGCGTTCTGGTAAGTTTAATTTATTATGTAAGTATTGCCAACCGCCAGGCATTAAAATTGGCTGGAGATGCGGATACAGGGCCGTTCGACCCTGCTGAAATATCTGGGCAGGTATCAAAAATGTTTTACGCCCCCATATGTGCTCTTGTTTTGGTGCTTGGATACAATTTATTAAGCGGCAGCAACTCCAAAATGACAGATATCAGCATAGGTAAAGGGCTTTTATTGTTTTCATTTATTTCGGGATTCTTTTCGGGACGGGTTATGAAATTTATTGATGGATTAAAAGACCTGGTATTACCATTAAGCGGAAACGATAGCACCTCAACAGATAACAGTAATAAAACGGATGGAAAAACAGCAGATATAACCATCGATCTGCATTTAGCTCAGGCTATGTTATCCGCACCCGAGGCAGCCGATATCATTGAGGGAGGATTTAATGCGGCTGTTGTTACACTAAAATCCGACGCAGGCGATATTATTACACTCGACAAACCAGCCAATGATCAAAGTTCAGAATTTACAGCAACACAGATACCTCAGGGAAAATATAACCTGCATGCCACTATGGCTTTTAAAAATAACGATGTTATTATTAACCTTGAGGGTGATAAGAATATTGAAATAAGTGATACCAACAAGACCATCTTTCAATTGGATCTGGATAAAGCGGCAGAGGCTGGCTAAAACCGTCTCAACGTACTTTTTTGAGGTCTGATGAACAGGCACCTGTATAACTCAACCGTTAAAATGTCCGGTTCGCCTTTGAAATTGTCTACTTCGACACTGGTTATGCGTATAAGTGTTTATTATTAAACAACTTTGCTGTATAATCATTGAACTATGAATACCCCAAATTCCAACCTATTCAAAAGAAAACCCATAGTCATAGGAGCTATTTTGCTGATCGGCTTTTTGTCTATACAATTCATTCGCCCTCAGATCACCAATCCACCGGTAACGGCAGAAATAGAAGCTCCGACAGAAGTAAAAAGTATATTGACACGGGCTTGTTATGATTGCCACTCCAATGAAACCAACCTACGCTGGTATGATCAGATATCACCTGTTTATTGGAGAGTAGCCGGTCACGTGAATACCGGTCGCAAACACTTAAATTTTTCCAACTGGAAAAATCTGGCACCAGCCGATCAAAAAGCCATGCTTTGGGAAGCCGTTAACCAGATAGCCGCTGGTGCTATGCCTATAAAGGATTACGAACTGGTTCACCCCTCGGCTGCCATTTCCAAAAGCGATCTGGAGATATTGAAAAAATACGTCTCGTCCTTTTCGCCTAAGCAAATCCCGGGAGATACCGCTAAAATAAACGCGGCCGATAAGCAATATGCGCATTGGCAAAAAACAACTACCACTTTAGCTAAACTCCCTAAAGCCTTAAACGGAATTACTTATATTCCAGACTATAAAAACTGGGAAACCATCAGTACCACAGAACGTTTTGATAATGGCACTATGCGAGTGATCTTCGGTAATCCGATAGCCATAAAAGCCATTCGCGAACATCATATTAATCCATGGCCCAATGGAACAACGTTTGCCAAAGTGGCCTGGGATCAGGTAACCGATAAAGATGGCAATATACACACCGGCGCATTTAAGCAGGTGGAGTATATGATTAAGGACGACAAAAAGTATGCCTCAACAGCCGGATGGGGTTGGGCCCGATTTAAAACTGATAAGCTTGTGCCTTATGGTAAAACAGCCCTGTTTACTAATGAGTGTGTGAGCTGTCATAAACCCTTAAGTAACACCGACTTTGTTTTCACATCACCAATTGAACACTAATCTATCAGGAAATCATCATGAAAATTACTCATATATTATTCGCGGCCTCTGTTTTGATAGTATCGGCCTGTAATAACCGTAAACCCGTCGAGGAACTTTTAAATAAGAAAGCCGCTATACCCGCTTCGTTTAACTTTAGCAAAGCTGGCTTAAAAGTGATCACCTCATTCATCAACAAAAAGGAGCAAACCATGTCAACTCTCTACGGCAATGACCTAGCCTTAAAAACAGCTCTTTTAGGTTCAGCAAACTATCCGCCGGGAGAAAACCTGACACTGGTTACCTGGAAACAGCAGGACGATGATCGCTGGTTTGGTGCCAGGATACCCGGCGACCTGTTATCTGTTGAAGTGATTAAAACAATCAGTTCAAATACTGGAAACGTTACAACTAATTATCAACGATTTACAGGAAGGGAATTAGCGATAGATACTGATACAACACATCAGCAGGAACGTATTAGTTACATCTTTTCTCAGAAGCCTTCAATAATGCCCTGATGCTTTTTTAAAATAGCAACAAGGCATTATTAAAGATCTGTATTACGTGGCGTACTCCCGTTGGTACTTATTCCGGTAATCAATAGGAGAGAGGCCTGTTATACGCTTAAATGTAGTACGAAAAGCTTTGGTATCGGTATAGCCTACGTTATACATTACTTCGTTCACATTCTCGCGCGAAGTTTCCAGGCTTACTTTAGCAGCCTCGATCTTTACACGCTGTATATATTCGGCCACGGTATTTGCTGTGGCTTTTTTAAAGCGGCGTTCCAGGTTTCGGCGACCAAGAGCAAACATCGAGGCCAGTTGCTCTACCGTGATTTTTTCCTGGTAATTCTTTTCAATAAATTCCTGTGCTTTTTTGATCGGATCATCTGCATGATCTTTTTGCCCCTGAAATATGATGAATGACGATTGGCTATTCCGCTCCATTTCAATGGCAAAAACCTTGGCACTTAAAATGGCAATGTCACGACCGGCGTATTTTTCAATAAGATATAAAATAAGATTCAAGTAGGAGAAGGCCCCCCCGCTCGAATAAATGCCCTGCTCATCTGTAATGATCTTTTCGGTAACCAGGTTAACATCCGGGAACATCCGCCTGAATTCATTGGCAAACATCCAGTGTGTAGCGCATTTTTTGCCGGTTAACAAGCCGGTTGAGGCTAATAAAAAAGCCCCCATGCACAAACTGGCGATCTCGGCTCCTTTATTATATTGTTCGGTTAACCAGGGTAAAAACTCTTTATTATTCTCCACTTCTTCACTGATATTACCATCAATGGCAGGAATAATGATCAGATCGGTCTTTTCAACTTCACCGATCAGCTTATTGGCATTAACGGTAAATAAGCCACCGCTAACCGGAGTTTCCATGGTAAGGCCAACCAGTTCAACTTTAAAAATAGGGTCTTTGCCGGCCGCCAAAAAAAATTGGTTCACTTGCGTAAGCAATTGACGAGACCCTTCCAGGCTTCCGAGTATGGCCCGTTTAGGAACCAGTATCGATATATGTTTCATACAGTAAAGGTTTATAATGCAGGTTTTTACTTCCCCAAATTGACGTATACTCCAATCATGGAGTATTGCAATATAACGTTAATTTTTTTTAGATGTAATAAGCAAAAATCACTTATCTGTTTACAAGCATTAATCTATCAATAGGCACCAATCCTTCAACTAAAACACATAACAATCTGACTATCTGCTTATTTTTAAAGTTCATTAAACAAATAAGTCAACTTTATTATTTTAAATCAGTACGTATTTACCGGTCAGGAAGCCTTGGTCAATTCATTAATAGCTATCAAAATATCCTCTTCCGTAGTTCGCCAGTTTACAAATGCTGCCCGCAAACAAGGTACTCCTTTATAGGACGTCGGAGAGATGAATAACTTACCTGATACTTTGAGCTTTTCCAATATCAGGGCTAGTTTACGGCCTCTATCTTCTTCGCTATCTATAGTAAAACAAACTACGTTCAACCTTACAGGCGCGACTAATTTAAATATGGTGTTTTGCTCCAGTAGCTGCGCAAATTGATTGGCCAGCGCTATATTATTTTCCACAATCCATCCAAATCCGCTGCGACCATAGGCTTGTAATGCAAACCAGGCCGGCAAGGCTCTTAAGCGCCTGGAGTTTTCAGGCCCGAAGTTCAGGAAACTAAAGTCGGTAGCCGGATCGCCTAAATAGGGGGCATTACTGTTCTGAAACGTTTGCAACTGAAATGCCGCGTGTTTTTCATGAACAAGGTATATAGCGCCATCATAAGGAACATTGAGCCATTTGTGGCAATCAACAGTAATACTATCGGCAAATTCCCATCCGCTTAGCAGATGACTATGCTTTTCTGAACAAACCGCGAAAGCGCCAAAAGCAGCGTCGATATGCCAATAAAAAGTATATTGCTTTTGTAAATCAGCAATGGCTTGCATATCATCAAAATCAACGGTGTTAACCGTACCGCCACTACTGATCACAATAACCGGATAATCCTTATTTTCCTGCAATTTAACTTCCAGATCAGCTGTATCCATAGCTTCCCGGTTACCTTCTGCGGTTTTTACTGTAATGATATTGCTACTCCCCAAACCCAACATAGCCAGTGATTTAATAGCTGACGAATGTGGAGTGGCTGTTAATATTCTGATCTCCGTTTTGATACCCTCACGGGCAATATCAATACTCTTTTGCTTGCCTGCCCACTGCCGGGCAATGGCCAAACAGGTAAAGTTCGACATGGTAGCGCCCGTTACAAAGCCACCTTTAAAGTAGGATGGCAAGCCAAACAATTGAATAAGCCAGTTAATGGTTTGCAACTCAATATTGGCAGACACATCACCCGAGCCTTTGATTCCCTGTGGGTTCTGATCAAACACCGCACTTAGCCAGTCGCCGGCAATTGCGGCCGGAGTGGTGCCACCGGTTACAAAACCCCAATACCGCGGACCTGATGATGCCACTATCTTATCTTGATGTTGCTCATAAAAGGCTTTTAAGGTACCCTCCAGGCCAATTCCGTGTTCAGGAAGATTGATGGGAATAGTTACCTGAACATTATTGACGCTTACAAGCCTGTCATTTATTTCATTCAGGTAAGCAGCGGCTTTATCTTTAGTTAAAGATAATAAATAGTCCAGGTTATCAAGATCGTTTTGTAATGTGTTGTACATGGGTTTATCAATTCGATATCGCAAATAAATACATATTTGATCAGGATAAAACACTGGTCACAAAATTTGACACAGGCTGTACAAAAACTTTTTAAAGTTTTATTTTAACACTTTTTTGATCAAAAACAGGGTAAAAGCGATCGAAAAACAGCTCAAAACTCATTCAAAACCATCGATTTTAACACTTTTTAACAAATTTCAGCGCCGTTTTGAAAGCTTTAAAAGGTATTAGATAATTGATTGTCAAATAACTAAATTGAAAACAAGTCGATTTCTGGCTATATTTCTCCTTAACTAAACAGCCCGGTTTTTCTTTTTGGTCAGAAAAACCGGGCTGCTGTATATACAAAAATACGAAAATTTCCGCTTATAATTAAATTATCTAGGAGTAGCCCGCCTCATACCAGCTCTTTATTTTTCCTTAAAGCCTCGGCCATTTTTAGTCCTTCCTGGCGTATTTGCTCGGTACGTACATAACGTTTATCGGCACCTAAGCGCGACTGGGTGATGAACTCATAAAACATCCGTGTCCAGGATCGGGTTGAGTCCAGATGCTCATAAAACTCCTTGGTTATTTTATAATAGCGGGGTAAAAACCGGCCCGGGATATTCATAATGTCATGATGTTCGTTATGATAACCCACATTAAAACAAACCCAATTGAGCCACCCGTAATAGGAATTGGTTTCCTGACCTTCCTTAAATACAAAATGCTCATGTATAAAATGCCCCGCAGATGGGTGCAAACTAAAGCCCCACAGTGTTGAAAGCAGCAAATAAATAATGGCTATTTTACCTAAGAATATAAATATAAGCACATCTGTAATGACCAGCGTGATGATATTTGCCCACTCCCAACGGGTAGGCTTGGTATCAAAACCTCGCACCAAAAACAGAAAGAAGATGTAAAAAAACAACCACACAAATTTCTTTATCCCCGATTTGCCCACCATTTTAACCTCCCAATGGCTCGGGAAATCATTGTCTATCTGTTCGATACCTAAATGGGAGTGATGCTTCATATGGTGCCTTCTAAAAGCGATGGCTCCTGGAACCAGAACAGGTATGTTGGCAATAATAGCTAACGCCTTATTCTGCGCCGGGGTTTTAAGCATAAGGTTATGTGCCATTTCGTGTACGGCCATAGCCGCCCAATGGTTCATGGTGCCTCCAACTACGTATGATAACAAAATAATTTGCCACCAATAGGGGCCAAAGTGCGGAAACCAAACGCCTACCGCCCAGGCAAAGCTTAGCTGACCGGCTACAATAAATAGTGTAAGTACCGCGGCCCAGGGATCATAGCCCATCAATTTTTTTACCTGGGGATACTTTTTTAATACCTCAATCCGGCGCAGATGATGAATGTCCGGTGTCTGAATGCCTTCAAATGGTGTGCTGCTTTCCATGATGATAAGTTTAGGTAACACTAATTTAACATCAATAGTCAAAATATCACACCGTATTTCTACCGAAAATAATGCGTACAAATACCTAACTATCAATACCATAAAGCACCATTAACAGATTATTTTCATGGACAGCTTATTTTAACGTAATACTTACCTTTTGAAATCTGCGTTTAGTTACGATACAAAATTGGTGGAGGACAGCCCGATGTGAAATAAACATCCTGTGATTCTCTTTATTTTCACGCCATGTTATACTCAACTGAGCTTGAAATCACGAATATTTTTTATGTTTACAAAAAAACAAAATTTAGCTATGAAAGCTTTAAAAACACCCTTATTTACTTTAATCTTTGCGTTAGGCGCCATCACTGTAATCTCATGTAAATCAAAAAAACTGGTTCAAAAACCTGTACCGGTTGAAACCGAACAAACTTACGCACCAAAGCCACAACCAGCTCCGGCTCCAAAACCTGCACCAAAAGAAACTCCACCGCCGCCACCGGCAAAACCAAACTATAACTTTAGCAATATCCAGTTTGAGTTTAACTCAGCCGTGCTAAGAACTTCATCTTACCAAACCCTTGATCAGGCAGCTGCTGAAATGAAGAAAGATCAAACTGTAAAATTTGTATTGAATGGTAATGCTTCATCAGAAGGTACGCCTGAGCACAATATGGAATTATCTGTTGAAAGAGCTAATTCAGTAAAATTATACCTGGTAAACAGCGGTATCAACGGCGATAACCTAAGCGTAAAAGGTTATGGCGAAAGCAAGCCAATTGCAGATAACACTACAGAAGACGGCAGAGCTCTGAACCGCCGTGTAGAGATCAAGCTTAACAAATAAATCTTTTCGACCTCATATCAAAAGCCGGGTAATTAAAATTACCGGGCTTTTTGCGTTCAAACGGGCAACCATTAAGCTTTTTGGCCCGTAATGAATAGAGTCAAGAGGTTAGAGTCAAGAATCAAGACAGAAAATAACCACATTGTTTTTCTTGGTTCTTGACTCTTAATTCTTGCTTCTTAAAAAATGAAGCATATTATAAAAGGCATTTTAACACTGCTGAACAGGCAGGAGAAAGCGCAATTGAGCAGGCTCATCCTGCTCGATCTGTTGATCAGCGCGCTTGATATCGCTTTTCTGGGGATGCTGTTACTGGTAGTCGGAATTTACACTTCGACTAAAACCATCAATAACGGCTTTGCCTTTTTGCCTTCTGGCTGGTTCAACAAAAATTCCATGCTGCTCATCAGTATATTCCTGGTACTTTTTTGCTTTAAAAACTGGATGGGCTACCTCATTATGCGTTTTCAGCATCATTTTTTTTATGGAGTAGCTTCGCGCTTATCAAAAAGGAACATCATCAATTACCTGAAAAATGATTACGTGAACTTTGTTAATGTCGATTCCTCTATCCATATCCGGCAGATCAGTCAGCAGCCTATTGAGTTTAGTCATTACATCCTCACCAACGTGCAACAGGTTATTTCGCAGGGCATCCTTATCCTGTTTACGGTTTGTGCTATACTCATCTATCAGCCCATATTATTTCTATTGCTGCTGCTGTTGCTGTTACCTCCGGTAATTTTACTGGCCTGGTTTATCCGGAAACGGTCGAAACAGATCAGGGTGAATACCAAACAGGCCAGCGAAAAAACGCTTCAGCATTTACAGGAATCATTAGCCGGTTTTGTGGAGAGTAATATTTATGATAAAACCAGCTTTTTCACCAATCGTTACCACAGCTATCAGCAACAGCTGAATGATAACCTGGCCGGGCAACAAACCTTGCAGGCTTTACCATCGCGCCTGGTGGAGGTCTTCGCGGTGCTGGGTTTCTTTATATTAGTGCTCATCAATAAATACTGGACCAACCAGCCAGTAATTGATCTGCTCACTATCGGCGTTTTTATGGCTGCCGCCTACAAGATCATCCCCGGTATTATCAAAATACTCAACAGCACCGGGCAAATAAAAACTTATGAGTTTACGCTGAATGATCTGACCTCACCCCGGTCCTCTCAAAAGGAGAGGACTTTACTTAGCGGCTTTGCTGATCCAGGCTCCCTCTCCTTTGGAGAGGGCTGGGGTGAGGCTGAGGCTATCACCTCCATCCAATTCAACAACATCAGCTTCCGGTATAAAGATCATCAGATCCTAAAAAACAGCAGCTTTAGTATCGAAAAGGGCGATCTGGCGGGTATCTCGGCCTTATCTGGCAGAGGCAAAACCACGCTCATCAATCTATTGTTAGGCTTTTTAGTGCCTGATGATGGGGATATCCTCATCAATGACCAGGTAGCAAATATTATCGCCAGAAAACAGTATTGGAACAGGATAGCCTATGTAAAGCAACAGGGTTATTTTATTCATGACACGATTCTTAAAAATATCACCCTCAGCGATGAGGAAAGTGAGCATGAAAAACTGGCTGAGGCTATCGCAATATGCGGACTTAACCCATTGCTGAATGGCAATGCAGAAGGATTGTACCAGACCGTCAGGGAAAATGGGAAAAACCTGAGCGGCGGTCAGCGCCAGCGCATATTGCTTGCCCGGGCGCTTTACCATGATTTTGACGTACTGATATTGGATGAACCTTTTGGCGAGATGGATCAACAGGCCGAGGAAGCCATTTTGATACAACTGCAACGACTGGCTGCTTCGGGCAAAATGATCCTTTTTATAACCCATAACACCGCGAGCCTGAGCTATTGCAACAAACTGATAACACTGGAATGACCAAACAAAAAACCATAGTGATATTAAGTCCCGGTTTCCCGGCTGATGAAAACGATACTACCTGCATACCGTCTATGCAGGTCTTTGTAAGGGGACTAAAGCAAAATAAGCCCGGGCTGCATATCGTGGTGGTTAGTTTTCAGTACCCATTTAAAGCCGCGCGATATAACTGGCAAGGGGTGGAGGTGATCGCATTGGCAGGAAAAGGCAAAGGTCAGTTATACCGCTTAATTACCTGGCGGCGGGTATGGCAAACGCTTAAACAATTGCATGCCCGGTATGAACTGATGGGCCTATTGAGCTTTTGGATGGGTGAGGCCGCCTATATGGGTAAGCGCTTTGCCAAAAAGTATAACCTGCCACAATATACCTGGCTGCTTGGCCAGGATGCCAAAGCGGGTAACCATTACGTAAAACAGGTAAAACCACAGGCTGGCGAATTAATAGCCATATCTGATTTTTTGGCCAGGGAGTTCAGCATTAATTACCATATACAGCCAGGTTATACCATCCCATCGGGGATAGATGTCACACTTTTTGGAGAGCAATCCACCAACCGAGAGATCGACATCATTGGGGTAGGCTCGCTGATACCATTGAAGCAATACAACCTGTTTATCCAGGTAGTAAAAAGCCTTACAAGGCAATTTCCGCATTTAAAAGCGGTGATATGTGGTAAAGGTCCCGAAATGGAGAACCTCCAAAAACAGATCAGCAGGCTAAAGTTGGAAGATCATATCGAACTTAAGGGAGAGCTCTCGCACCCCGAAGTTCTGGCATTAATGCAACGCTCCAAGATACTGCTGCACACCTCGGCCTACGAAGGCTACAGCACCGTTTTAAGCGAAGGCCTGTATGCAGGCTGCCATGTGGTAAGCCTGGTAAAGGGAATGGATTCGCGCCCGCCACAGCATCATGTACCTGGTAATGTTGAGAATATACCCGGGATAATTAAAGAGCTGCTGCACGATCCTGATTTGCTGCATGAGCCCGTACTGGCATATCCCGTAGAAACCATTGCCACCCGGGTTGCCGCTTTATTTGGGTGTTGAGTATTCTTGTTTCTCCTAAACTAAACGTTATTTCGAACGAACCACGACAATCTCCATAATTCAGGTTGTCATCCTGAGGAACGAAGGATCTATTCGCAGACAGTTCTGTAGTATAATAGATTGTTCGCTACGCTCAGAATGACAGGAGATTTTTTACTGTCTACTCGTGGTTTCACCTTTATTGGCGCAAGTCTTGTGTTATGGTATTGTGGGTCGATGAGTTGTGACATCATCAGACCATAAGCACAAGTCATCAGCGCACCAGCAACCACCCAAGACTTGCGCTAAAAAAGATAAAAAAACTATTTTGTCATGCTGAACTACAATGAATGTAAGCGTCCACGCTTACGATTGCAACATCAGACAAGTAAGCGTGGACGCTTACTCTAAAAAATCATTCAAGCGTTGACGCTTGAATGGGCGTCATGACCTGCTCACAAAT
Organism: Mucilaginibacter sp. 22184; assembly: GCF_052045695.1. Lineage (NCBI taxonomy): Bacteria > Pseudomonadati > Bacteroidota > Sphingobacteriia > Sphingobacteriales > Sphingobacteriaceae > Mucilaginibacter > Mucilaginibacter sp. 22184. The sequence continues at coordinate 139,192 of NZ_JBQEPI010000005.1, read as the reverse complement.
ACCTACCAGATCATCAGCGATATTCTTAAAACTGAGGTGTTGATGAAAATGAATTAAGGTATCGTCAGAAAGCTTTTTTTGATCGGCGTTATTCACAGTATAAAGCAATCTGGCCAGCGCATTGGCATCACCCCGGGGATATAGAAACCCGCAACGGCCATTTCCGGTTATTTTTTGATATGGAGGAATATCAGTGATCAGCGGAACACAGCCACAGGCCATAGCCTCTAATAAAGCATATCCACTGCCTTCTTTATGGCTGCCCGAGATATAAAAATCGGCCGCGCTATACCAGTAGGGCAATTCGTGGTTAGCAACGCGGCCCACCAATACCACCGCGTTTGCCAGCAGCTTACTGGAGGCAAACAAGGCCATTATATCATTGATCATATCCTCACTTTGGTAGATCATATACAATTTGGCCTCGGGTTTTATCTTCAGATACTGCATAAAACCCAATAAAACAGCTATAGGGTCTTTATTGGCATTTAACCTGCCAACCCATAAAATATTGGTTTCGCCCGCCATTTGGGTGCGTGTTTTACTTATTTGCTTGTCCTGCCGTTTAAAGTTAGTGGAGGCTTCCAGCAACTCAAATACGGATGCATCCTGTTTAATAATATTTTTTCTTTTCCAGATTGCGGCGTTACCTGCCGCCGTGAAAATAAAAGCATCGGCAAAACTGCAGGCAATTTTTTGCAGCCAGCCTTTAATGCCGCCGAAGGGCAACCCACCATGATGCTGGATCATAATTTTGAATCCCTTACCGCAAAACAATCGCAGAAAAATCACTTGCAACGGAAAGATGAATCCCTGCACCAGTACCACATCCGGCTTGAGTTTTTTGATATATTGATGTGTTTTTAGCGTGATGGACCAAAACCGGTTTCGGCCTTTAAAAAAATGATAAGGCACACCATCCATAACAACGTGCTCTTCAAAGGCGGCGTGTTTAACAAAACAAAAGTCGATCTTATGGATAAGATAAGGTGCAAAGGCAAGAGCAGGGGCATGGTTTTCCCTAACCTGGGCGGTATGGGTATAATCGCGATGTGCATAATAAGTAAGGTCAACCAGCTTTATCACCTTTTAAAATGTTTGATGATCCATAAATTCAAACGGGAAAGTAAATTCAGGCAAATACGAATGAATTTGCTCCGTCAATTCCCCAAGGTTACCTTCAATATATTTATAAGCTTTTCCTACTCTGATCAGACTAAAATCGCGCCCCTTTACTACGGGAGCAACTTGCAGTAACAACTCATGATCAAACAGGCGGATATTACCCTTATGCATCACCATAAGCAAACCGGCAGGGCTAAGACCGTGAAAAGAGTCAAACCCAGTGGCTCCATTTTTTTGGCGGGCTATCACCAGGTCGGCATCTTTTCCCAGGCTGATTTTGCCGGTATTCATCAGCCATACTTTCGCGGCGTTACTATTCAGGGATTGGTATAACTCTTCGTCTGTAAGCAAACCTGTTTTACGGGCCATGGTGATGTGATCCCATATGTTCCAGTTGCCAGTAAGGGTAGAGTCGGTGCCAAATAAAATAGTGGTGTGTTGTTTTAATTGATCGATAGAGGCCGTTTTATTCAACAAATAATAGTTCGACTCGGGGCACCACACAATACCTTTAAAATTAGCAGCTTGTGCGCCGGTCATGGCCACGGCATGGATACCAATTAGCGGCCGGCGCCATTTGTTCCAGCGGATAAGACTGTCAATTTCTGTTGAAGCCGCCTCATCCGTACCCTCGCCAATATGGATCGCTACAGGCAAATGCCGTCTTAATGGATTGTTGAGTTTCAGTCGCCAGAGTTTTTCAAAGCCTACAGAGTGCAGATCCTGGGTTTCTTCAAAAACATTGATCAGTGCGTCATCAAGGCGTAGATGTTCGCCGTGATTAACCACAGTAGTAACACCACAGAGCAGGTTTTTGTATACTCCCCAGCGAATACGCAGCGGAGCAGGTACCCGCAATACATGGTCTATCTCGGGTTTATAATGTTTGTGAATATACGCGCCCCATTCGGTATAGTTTTTATAGATACGGTTACCCAGCTGCTGGAAAAGGTTAAAATCAAGGTGGTCATGCGAATTGATCAATCCGGGAAAGATCATGGCATTATCAAAATGTAAATCAGTGTCATCCCTGGTAATTGACACAGGTGTTACCTCATCAATTTTACCTTTATTGATCCTGACGTTTACACATTGCCCGCCATCGGCCATTCGCAGCCCGTGGAGTATCATTATCCCTTTTTTAAATGAATACCGTATATCACCGGGAAACCTTTATATTTTTCGTACACATGCAGCGCATTTTGTTTGGTATAAAAAGGCTTCATGCTTTCGTCTATTTTGATCTCCTCCTGTAAAAGCAGCTCAAAATTATTCCGGAACAAGGCATCTTTTATGGTATAAATGGGGTGTACGTAGTTCTGCACGGCCATTACCGAGTTATTGTGCTTAAATGTCCGTTTACCGCCGGAAGCCAGGATATGGGGATGAAAATCGGTGATAATGAGCTCGCCGCCGCTTTTGAGCAAACGGGCCCAAGCCTGCATAGCTTCTTCAATATCCTCAATATGGGCCACGGTAAGGGTAGATATGATCACATCGTAAGTTTCGTCGGGAATCACAGAAAACAAATTATTAGTGATCATATAGGTATGCGCCTGCGGATATTTTTCGTTCAGTTTTTTCAACATTCCGCCAGATACATCAAACCCGGTTAACGTGCCGGGCTCTTTACTAAATAACAGCGACCAGTGCCTGCCTGTGCCACAACCAATATCGGCCACTTGTTTACCTTTGACATCAACGTTGCTGATGAGCTGCTCAAACAGCTTTCCGTCCAGGTGCAGCATGAGGTTATCGGGTTGGCTATCATAATTCTCGGCCCAGATATCATAAGCGTCAACCGCGTTTTTTTCGGTTACGGCCGATAATGACCTTTTTTTCTGTAAGTAGTTTTTTATAGTTGCCAGCATAGTAATCATCTTTTATAACAATACGGTGTAAAACGCCTTGAGGTTGCCTGCATTTTTTTATTGCTGGCTGAGGCAACCACTGCCCAATACCCAGCGTAATGTATTAAGAACGGTTATAATTTTTATGATTTAGGGTTGTGTAAGCGATGGGGGTAAAACCTCATCGCTTATCATTAAAATTAAATGACCGGTCTTTAAATATTCATGCGTCAAGAATAAATCTATATGGCAAAAATCAATAAGGTAATACTGTTTAACCCAAGAAGTGCTATAGCCAAATACCGTATACCTAATTCCATTTTAAATATAGCGGCCTCTATTGAAGGAAAATATGAATGGGCCATTGTTGACGGCAACTGTGAAGCCGACCCGATGGAGAAAATAGAAAGCTATTTACGAACCGGTGAGTATGGCTACCTGGGTTTCACGGTGATGCCCGGCCCGCAATTAAAGCAAGCCATTGAAATAGCTAAAGCCATAAAAATAAAATACCCATATACCACCATGATCTGGGGAGGTTATTTCCCTTCTAATCAGCCCAAAGTGGTATTGGATTCTAAATATGTTGATTTTATTATCAATGGTCCCGGCGATAATGCGTTTCCTTTACTGATAGACGCGTTGGAGGAAAGTAAACCCTACGAGTTCATCAAAAACCTGATCTATAAGGCCGATGGTAAAATAACCAAAACCATCAAAGAAGATCTGCTTGATCAGGATTCATTGCCGCCATTGCCTTATGATAAGCTGAACAATTTTTATCCCATACCTAAATTCCTGGGTAAAACCTACCTGGGCGAACATACGTTGGCTTATCATTCCAGCATTGGCTGCCCGTTTACCTGTTCGTTTTGCGCGGTGGTGCCTATTTATGAGGCCCGCTGGAAAGCCAAATCGGCACAAACGGTGTATAAGGATGTGAAATACATTAAAGATAAATGGGGCGCCGATGCCATTGAGTTTCACGACAATAACTTTTTTGTATCCGAGAAACGCGCGGTAGATTTTTCCAAACTCATCAAACCCGAAAACATGACCTGGTGGGGTATGGCACGCATCGACACCATGGATAAGTTTAAAGACTCATCGCTGGAGATCATCCGGGAATCGGGTTGCAAATGTATTTTCTTTGGGGCCGAAAGCGGCAACAACGAGATCCTGGAACAGATGGATAAAGGCGGCACCCAAACCGGCGAACAGATCATCCGTTTTGCCGAGCGGATGAAGAAATTCGATATCATCCCCGAATATTCTTTTGTATTAGGCACACCAGCGGCAACGCCCGAGAAAGTGCAGAAGCAGATAGATTTTGAGATCAATTTTATCAAACAGGTAAAAGCCGTTAACCCTAAAACTGAGATTGTTATTTATACCTATACACCGGTGCCCACAGAGGGCTCCGAACTGTACAAACAAGTTTTGGAATCGGGCTTCGCCTATCCTCAGATATTGGAAGACTGGATAAGCCCGGCCTGGGAAAGCTTCGATCTGCGCAAAAACCCGTTAACCCCCTGGATAAAACCGGAAATGATTGACAAGATCAGAAATTTTGAGACCGTATTGAATGGCGTTTACCCAACGGTTACCGATATCAGGATGAATGACCTCAAGAGAAGATCAATTAAGCTGATATCGAGCCTGCGTTATAAAACAAACCTGTATAAGTACCCATACGAAATAAAGCTGTTGCAAAGGTTCTGGAAATACCGCCAGCCGGAGATCCAGGGTTTTTAATTGTGTTTAAGATTTGAAAGAAAAACCATAGTTATGGCAGGTCAGTCGTTATACCATACTTTTAAGCGTTACCGCACACTGCAAACGCACAGGATATCAGTATTGCCGATTGTAATATTAATGCCTCACAGCGCCTGTAACTGCCGTTGTGTGATGTGTGACATCTGGAAGGACAACAAAAACCTGAAACAACTAACCGAAGCAGATATCAGCGGCTTATTGGCATCCTTAAAACAACTCGGCACCAAACAAGTGCTCATGTCTGGTGGCGAGGCTTTATTAAATTCCAATTTCTTTGCGTTGTGCCGCATCCTTAAAAATGCCGGTATCAAAGTAACGCTGCTCACCACCGGTTTATCCATAAAAAGCAATGCAGAGCAATTGTTGACCTGGGTTGACTATTTGATTGTATCCTTAGATGGTGATGAACCCCTGCATGATGCTATCCGGAACATTCCCAATGCCTTCCGCAAGCTTAAGGAAGGGGTGGAGTATATCAAAAAACTAAACCCCGCGTATCGTATAACCGGTCGTACGGTGATACACCGGCTCAACTATCGTAACTGGCCGGCTATTATTGCCGAAGCAAAAAAAATGGGGCTCGACCAGGTGAGCTTTTTGCCCGCCGATGTGAGCAGTCATGCTTTTAACCGCCAGCAGGCCTGGGAAGAACCACGACAGGACGAAATACGGATAGCAGAACGTGAACTTCCCGAATTGAATGAAGTAGTCAATTACCTGATGACCAAATATGCCGCCGAGTTTGATAACCGCTTTATTGCGGAAAGCCGCGAAAAGATCAGGGACATTTATCATTATTATGCCGCTTTTTATGGCTTGAATGATTTCCCTTTTAAAAAATGCAATGCACCCTGGGTATCCACAGTTGTGGAAGCCGATGGCACCGTGCGGCCATGTTTTTTTATGGAAGGTATGGGCAATATCAGGGATACCCCGCTTAAACAAATCATTAACAGCGACGAAGCCATCGCCTTCCGCAGGGCATTGGATACCTCGGGGCACCCAACCTGTGTAAAATGCGTTTGCTCACTTAACCTGTCGCCATTAACCAATGTCGCTTAACCTATGGAACAGTTAAATCATATACTTTTTACGCATTCCTATTTTTTGCGTTTCGATCCCAAACAATGGGCGCAGGGACAGCCATATCCGCCACTAGGCACTTTATATGCTGCTTCATTGATGCGGCAAAACAATTACCAGGTATCGCTTTTTGATACAATGTTTAGTCATACCCCACTTGAGATCACGGATCTGCTGGATAAAACCCGTCCCGGTTTTTTTGTGATCTATGACGATGGTTTTAATTACCTCACCAAAATGTGCCTCACCAATATGCGCGAGGCTGCTTTTGCCATGTGCAAATTGGCCAAAGAGCGCGGCTGCACCGTCATTGTGGCCAGTTCCGACTCAACCGACCGTTTCAAAGAATATCTGGCCGAGGGCGCCGACTTTGTGATCATCGGCGAAGCAGAGCAAACTTTACTGGAATTGACTAATACCATAAAAAAGGGAGAAGATTTCTCTCATATACAAGGCCTTGCTTATCTACAGGATAATGTCCCGGTTAAAACACCGGGCAGGCCTGTGTTGAAAGATCTGGATAGTTTGCCATTACCGGCCTGGGACCTGGTTAACATTGCGCCATATCGCGAATGCTGGCTGCAGCATAAAGGTTATTTTTCGCTCAATGTGGGTACCACACGCGGCTGCCCCTTTAAGTGTAACTGGTGCGCCAAACCTATTTATGGTAACCGCTACAATTCGCGCAGTCCCGAAAATGTGATCATCGAGTTGAAGCTGATGAAGGAGATGTTCAACATGGATCATATCTGGTTTTGTGATGATATTTTTGGCTTGAAACCAGGTTGGGTAGTTGAATTCGCCAGATTAGTAAAACAGGAGGGCTTGCAGTTCAGGTACAAGCTGCAATCCCGCGCCGATCTGTTACTGGATGATGAAACCGTGGAAGCTTTAGCAGCATCGGGCTGTGATAATGTTTGGATAGGCGCGGAAAGCGGATCGCAAAAGATACTGGATGCCATGGATAAGGGCACTACCATACAACAGATATACACCGCAACCCAAATGATGAAAAAGCATGGCATCAAACCATCTTTCTTTATCCAGTTTGGTTATCCGGGCGAAAACAAGGAAGATATCAGGCGAACCATCCGTATGATCAACAACTTGCTGCCTTATGAAATTGGTATATCAGTTTCGTACCCACTGCCCGGTACGCTGTTTTATGAAAAAGTAAAGGCCGATCTGCAGCAAAAAACCAACTGGACCGACTCCGACGAGATGGCACTGATGTTCAACAATACCTTTAAGCCTGCTTACTACAAACAGCTGCACAAGTACGTACATCAAAACTATCATGCTCATCTGGCTAAACATAGTTTGGTTGAGCTGTTGAGCAACCCCTTTAAACCAAGTGTAAAACGCATCCGCAAAGCTGCCTCTGTTTTATACCATGCACCGGCCATGATGATTGAGCGCTTTAAACTTAATCAACTGGAAAAAGCATCATGACAAACGGGATAACCATAACGAGTACCAACGAAACCGATGCCTCTACAGCTTTTAGCCGGCAGTCGGTTATTTTTGATGAGATCTATTCCAGCAATACCATTGTTAACTATAAACGGGCAAGGGTAAGGCAACATGTTTTGCAATACCTGGCGCCCAACAGTAGTATCCTGGAGCTTAACAGCGGAACCGGCGAAGATGCCTTGTTTTTTGCCAAAAATGGTCACCGGGTACATGCTACCGATATATCCACAGGCATGCAACAGGTACTGCGCCAAAAAACTGAAGCTTACCGCGACCTGATCAGCACAGAAATTTGCTCTTTTACTCAATTGGCCCAACTGCAAAACCAGGGGCCATTTGACCATATATTCTCTAACTTTGGTGGTCTCAATTGTACCGGCGAACTGGACAAAGTTCTCCTGTCTTTTGACCAGCTTTTAAAACCAGGCGGCAAGGTAACGCTGGTGGTTATTCCCGGCTTTTGCCTGTGGGAAACCTTGCTGGTTTTTAAAGGCAAATTCAAAACTGCCTTCCGCAGATTTTTTAGCAGTAAGGGGCGTACCGCACATATCGAGGGGACTTATTTCAAGTGCTTTTATTACAGTTCATTATTCATTATCAATACTTTAAAGGAATCATATAAAGTATTAGGTGTTGAGGGACTTTGCACCATTGTACCGCCATCCTACATTGAAGGCTTTGCTGAAAAGCATCCTAAAGCCTATCAATTCCTGAAAAAAAAAGAAGATAAATTAAAAAGTAGCTGGCCCTGGAAATTCATGGGCGACTATTTTATTATCTCGCTGGAAAAGAAGTAACAAAACTATTCGGGAGTATTAATTTAAAGCTGTCATTTCGACCGCAGGGAGAAATCTTCTGCTCATTTCTAAACAACGTAAAAGATTTCTCCTCGTTCCTCGTTCGAAATGACAGCGGAAGTTGAACAGCTACGAGATCGCTTCGTCGTTCCTCCTCGCAATGACATAATTTCTTTATTTATTAATTCGCTACACTATGCTGGTTTTCTACCAGCAACTGTGCTATCCTGGTTTCGTAACGACTGATTAGACTAATCTGGAAATTCTTTGGATCGGGTTTGGCGTAATGTTTACCGGTTGCCATGGCCAGTACCATACCGTGATCATTTAACTTTTTCTCGCGGGTTTTCTGACTCCATCTGCTGGCCGTGATCCTCATGAACTTGTTATCCAGTAATTCGCCCAAACGATTATTCAATAACCATTCAACCAGGCTTTTTAAGGGAAATTTGCTTAAAGGTTTGGCTGTGGATACCCGCATGATATGATTGGGCAGATAGTCGCGTGTCCAGGCGTTGGCTGCAAAAAAATCGGCAAAGGTGGTATCGCCCTGTATCGGGATCAGGGTAACCACTTCGGTCGCCGTATAAATGTTCTTTTCGGCAATTTCCAGCTGCTGCTCATCTATATAGTAGTTCATGCAGAAGTAATGCTCGCGATTAACCAGGAAAGTGAGTTTTTTTAAAAAGTGCATCAATGTACGGGCCACCCACATGCGGTTGGGGGCGGTAACTATAAACAGATCGATATCTGATTCGGCATCGGCATAGTTTTTTGATAAAGAACCCGAAATAGCTATACCACGCACATAAGGGAAACGGATAAGGATATTACCTACCTTACGGGCTGTTTTAATCATATCGGCCGCTTTCTGGTTCCCGTCGTTTCTTCTTTTCACCAGGTAGGGATCGTTCTTTAGCATATAGAACCTGTCGAACCGATAAATCAGTCTACAACTCACCAGGCAGGCCATAGCCAGATCAAAATCTATAGCATCGCACTTAACGGGCAGAAACAAACTTATCTCTTCCCGCGTAAGCGGATAGTTGAACACATCGAAATAAGCCAGTGTTGCCAATATGTTTTTTTTGATCTCTGCCACAGTGCTGTATATTTAGTAGTATATAATTATGACGTAGCAGCCAATGCGTTGGTTGCCAGCGGTATTAAATATTCATCAGGTTTTTGCTGCTCTTTGATAATTGTTTTATTATCAGGCGCCGAGAACAGGAAAAAGGAAAAGAAAAAGCTGTAAAACATCACGCCCTTATCTACATCCAATAAGTTTTCGCTCACCGACACCACAGCAATAATCAGCATAAAGCTGATGAACAAAACATCTTTTCGTTTGAAGGCCATTTTAAACCCATAAACCAGTGTCAGTATATAAATAACCAATCCCCATATACCCGATTTTAATACGAAACTGATATACTGATTATGGGAATTCAAGCCTTTGAGATAGGAGCTGTACATTTTGGCATTATAAAAATCATCCTTCAGCAAACCTACTTCCGAGCCTGAGCCATATCCCAGCAATGGTTTATCTTTTATGCGTGCGGCTGCGATATGCCAGCGTTCAAAGCGCGAATCTGAGTTCCGGGGGATGGTTTTATCTGTTGAAATATCGTCTTTCAGCAAGGTTATGTAGCGATCTCTGAAGGTGGATATGCTTAAAATTCCGGCAATACCTACTGCTGTGATCAACCATCCGGTAATCATGTATCGCCGACGCTGTTTTGCCTGTAGCAGATACAGTGGCAGTACCACGTTTACAGCCACAAAAAGGATAATCAATATTGATTTGGAACTCAACTGAATCATTCCACATACCAGGATAAGACAACTGATGATGTATATATTTCTTAACCACCTGGTTGTTACCCCTTTGATCAAAACCGACAGCAGGTAAACCAATGCGACAACCAGCTGGAAGGAGAAAAAAGTAGCGTGAATTTTTAACGGACCGGCGAAATTATGATTGGTAAAACCTTCACCAAAAATGGCCCGCAAAGGCATATGATAAAACCTAACGGTGGCCAAAACAACCACGAACAGGTAAAAAACGGTTAACGCGCAAACCAACGAAAACCCCATCAAGAAGTTTTCCCGGTATTTTTTCCAATCGAGGCCATTGAGTAGGAACATAACCGGGAACAGTAAGAGCGGGATCCGCAAAGTCCATTCATTAAAAGCAGCCTTTAGGTTGATAGTATAAATGGTGGCGATGATGGTAATAAATAAAACAGAAGGCAGTACCAACAGCTTAAAAGTACGTAATGCTTTTAGCCTGCTTTTATCCAGATGAATAAGCGTGTGCAGCGTAAAACTAATAAGAATGATATGACTGTAAAACATATCAAAAGGCAGGCTTGCCATGAGCAAGAGCACATGGTAATAGCTTATCCTATTGGCCGGTGTATCATTAATAAGCAATAATTGCTTCATGATTGGCGTGTTTATAGCTTTCCACAATAAATTCCTCGTACTGATCAATTACCGTTTCCCAATTAAACTGATCCTGGATCTTATGCAGGTTATTCATCACCATGCTTTTTTCTGTGTCTTGGCGCTGTACGTTTTCTACCAGTTCCCGCACTTCGAGAGCATTTGAAAAATAAAAAGCATCGGTATTCAGCACCGATTTATTGAAGGGGTTGTTATGCGCGGCGATAAGCGCTTCGCTGGCCATGGCTTCCAATAGTGATGGATTGGTGCCGCCTACGCTATGCCCATGAAAATACAGGTAAGAGTTATTTTGTAGCGATCGTACTTTGGGGTTATCAAAAATAGATCCTTTAAATTCTATACGCTCATCGTTATTAAATTTATTGGTGATATACTTGCCAAAGCGGTTGCCGGTATCGCCCAAAACTTTAAACTTTCTGCGCGAATTGCTTTTGTTAAATCCATCCAGAATAGTTTCGATATTATTTTCGGGCTCCATGCGTGCCATCAGCAGGAAATAATCTTCTTTTAAGGCTTCGTCAAAGTCATACTGTTCACGTTCCTGATCCGAGTAAACATCAGCGCCGTAGGGGATATATTCACTTGTAATGTTATATTTATCGGCAAGGTATGATTTGATCACCCTGGAGTCGGCCACATAATAATGACTGTACTTTACAGCCAACTTTTCGGCGTATTTTAAAAATTGCTGTACCGGTTTGGAGTACTTTGACCGTTTCCACTCCATACCATCCATATTGGTGATGATGGTACTATTTTTTGGATACAGTTTGCCCCAAACCGAGCTGCTGGTATACCCCATGATCAATACCACGTCAAACTTGTTTTTGCGGGCATCCAGCAGGCAATTCATATCATAGATGAATTGCCCGGCGGTACCTATCAAATATTCCGGGTCGTAGCAGTGTTTTATCTCCACACCATTCCAGCTATCCTGGGTATACGGGTGATTGTGCGAATTATAAACAGTTACCGAGTGCCCGCGTTTTACCAAACCGGCCGATACATATTCAGATATATGCTCAAATCCACCGTAATAATTGGGGATGCCCCGGGTTCCTAAAATGGCTATACGTAATTTCATGGCTATAATACTGATTGATACGCTTTTAATGTTTGTGATGCCGCCTGTTTCCAGGTGTACTGTTTTAATATACGGTGTCTTAAAGTCTCATTGTAAGGCATTTTGCTTGCCTTTTCAACAGCGGCCAGGATACTTTCCGGTGATGATGGATCGCAGTAAAAGGCGTCGTCGGCAAAATACTCGCGTACATCGCCTTTATCGCTGGTTACAATATTGCAACCCATGAGCGCGGCTTCAATCGAGCTCAGGCCGGTAGTTTCAAACCAGCTGGGCAGGATGTGCACTTTTGCCCGGCGGTAATATTTTACCAGTTCCTGCTGTGGGATGTGATCAATAAAAATCACATTATCGGCAGCTATTTCCCGGCATTCCTGGTAATAGGCCAGCTGATTTGGGGCATGTGTGCCAATCAACAGTAAGCGATAGGGGGTATTGTTGAGCGCACGTATCAGGTTCAGCTGATTTTTGATACCCTCTATTCGTGCTGCGCAGATCACCAGTTTCTCATCCTTTGGATAGTCCGGATCATACTGAAACATATTCTGATCGGCCCCGTTAGGCACTACCAGGTGTTTCACCTTGCGCTCGTATGATTGGATCACCCGGTTATACTCCGACTCTGAATTGGGCAGTATCATAGCGGCCCTGCTCAATATATTCTTGATGCTCTTACGCTGACCAAGCCAGGTGTATGACAAGCTTGCCAAACTATCACGTCCCAACAGATAACGGGCTATGGATTTAATATATTCAATAGTGTCTGTCGACAGATAACGCAGCAATCTGCCCATGCCCTTGCGGTGGTATTTATCATACTCACCGTAATTGCACAAAATGGTAGATACTACATAGGGCTTACCTGCTTTCTGGCTATGATACAGGATATCGGCCGGGCGGGTAAGATTAAAAAAATGCAGCAGATCGTAATGATTGTAATGGATACTTTCATTAGCCAGCCTGATATCGGCAGTAATGCCCATTTCGGTCAAGTGACGCGCTGTTTGCACCGCCTGGATAGTATCACCGCCGGGTACAGTATATATGGTCGACCGGGTTATAAATGCTACTTTGATCATTGCGCCAGCCTCCCTGAATTTAATTTATGCAACCACATGATGAATTTTTCGGGCAAAAAGCTGATAGTATATAACAGATAATTATCAAGTCGTAATGGCGATATGCTGATAGCTTTTACCACATGTCCCCGTGCCTTTTGCGGATGATAATTATTGACCAATAGTTTTTTGGCACACAAGGCATAATAGGCGCCATGCTTAACCCGGCGCAATTGCTGTTTTTGACCCATTGCGGTTAGCTGAGCACCGTCATCTGCGGTAACTACCTTGTTTTTAAGCGTGCTGTATTTTATTTTGAGGAATTTACGAGGTCGCCATTTTTCATCAATAGTGATGGATTCCGGATTAAGCCTGTGTTTGATTAAAGGCTGGGCGAAATTACAGGCCTTTTGATCTTTCAGGATGCTTACCCATAAAAAATGATCCTCATAGGTGTAAGCATATTCGCTATAACCGCCTGCTTTTAAGATCACTTCTTTTTTATAGAACACGGTGGGATGCATAAAGGGGCAAACCGACGATGCCAATTGCTGAATGTCTTCATTGCTTGTTGCCGGAGGGGTAGAGGTAAAAAGATAAGTACCTTCCATATCCATATAATCGGCGGCGGAGCCTATGATACTGTAATCGGGATTGTTGATCATAAAATCATACTGTATTTGTAAGCGCTCAGGATGGCACACGTCATCGGCATCAAACCGGGCTATATAAGGGGCACGGGCATATTTTAACCCGGTATTCAAGGCCAGGGATACCCCTTTATTGTCCTGGTGTATCATCACTATGCGCGGGTCGGCAAAGGAATGGATCACATCAACGGTATCATCTGTAGAGCCGTCATTAACTATAAGCAGTTCAAAATCGGTAAACGATTGCTCCAGCACCGACCGGATAGCATCGGCTATATATTTACCCACATTATAAGCAGGCATCAGAACCGTTATTTGGGGTGTGTCAAAATTCATGGGAGAATTGGTTTAACGGTTTCATTTTCTTTGATATTGAGCAATAACAGCAGTTCAAAAAATACCATTACCGATAGTTGTTCAAACCAGTAATCGGTCAGCAGAACAGCCAGCACCAAAAACAATATGGGCAAACCATAAGTGAGCTTTTGATAATGACGTATAAAAAAGCCTATATAACAGACTATAAACAGGATAATACCCAGTAAACCGTATTCGGCCAGTAATTGGTCATAAACAGAATAGGGGCTATTACTGATGGAGTGTAAACTTGTTTGTTTGCTATAAAAATACAGGTACAGATCAAGGTGATTAACCAAAAAATCGTGGTTGATATAGGCATATTTGGCAGGATACCCACCGGCAAAACCAGATCCTGCTGTGCGGTAAGCCAATTTCGATGAGAAATTACCAATACCTGTACCAGTGAGTATCTTGCCCAAATGGGTCCGAAAAAAGGCAATGGTTTGCAAAAATCCTGCCGCCTTACCGGGTATAGCATAAACAAAATCATCATTTCCGGCAGTAGGCAGGGCTGTTTTGTGCAATTTTATAAAATTCACCAATTGCAGCATTGCAAGCGGGGTTTCTTTATTGTATTGATAAAAATCACCGTTCAGGTTGGGTTCTGTAATGGCTATACGCCCTCCATCAGCCAGGAAAGCATTCTTTGCATAGTCCGGACGTCTACGCACCCTTATCGAATCCAGCATCTTGCCTACGCTGTCCAGATACAGGGTAGCTATCTTTTGTTTGCGTTCTTCGGGCGTTAGGGTATTATCGGGCCGGTCGGTAATACGCCAGTCGGCCATTGGGTTTACAGGCACGGCCGCGGTATTTACCGGTTTATCTTTTTTAAATAAGTGAATGAGTGTTTGCGTGGTGTAATTATTGTTCTGCGGCGATATCTTAGCCATGAAAACAACCAGGAAAACAAAGCAAACAACAACAAGGCTCTTTTGATAACGATCCGTTCTAAAAGCAAACAGCAGCAGCAGTATGGGTAGTAAAGCCAGGTTAACAAAATTGCTCGCGGTAAACAATAGGATAGCCATACAAACCAACAGCATTACAGCGTTTTTGCGGATCAGGAAGTAAATAACACCAAAAGCGCATAATGTGGAATTGGTAATGGAAGTATCAAAGGCTATCCCCTTAATGTAATCGCCGGTATTGATAAAGTATTTCTGATATTGCCCCTGGTAGGTATAAGGGTTGATAGTGTGTGTCTTTAAAACGATAACGGCAAGTATCAATAAGGATATCAGCGCATTGATTATAAAAAAGGCTGTTATGGTTTGATGTACCTTTTCGGGGGTATTATTGTCAATAGCCAGTTTAACCTGATGTATGGTCAATATGCACAAAATCCAAAAACCAATACCGGTAAGCAGCACAATATTGTAATTACCATTGACGTAACCTTGATAAATGATCCAGTTAACTATAGCAATGATGATGATGAGCGGATAAAAAAGCGGCAAGCGGGAATCTTTAAAGCGAAATCCGAATTTGAAATTGGCTGGCCATAAGCTAAACAGCAGAATAACCGGAATTTTTATGGCCAGCTTTACGTTTAAAAAAAGCAGCAAAAAGGTGAGTAGCCTCCAATCCACCTTATCATTTATTTTATCCCTATAAAAAGCCACTGCTCTGGTCAACATGCTCCGGTTTCTTTATAATCATTACGACCTAAAAATGGGATTGGTTGCCTGGGAGTTTTTTAAAGTATCAAGTAGTTAGTATCAAGTATCAAGACTTTTAAAAATACATTCAGTCTACAAAAATCCAGATACTGGCTATCCGATACCCTGATCTATCGACCTAATATTTTACGGAAATTTTTATAGTTGGCAATTTTGATCTGGCGGATAAGTGCTAAAGCCATAAAGTAAAAAGCCACCGAGGCCAGCAAAGCCAGCCAGAAGTTTTGGAATAGAAATTTAGCCAATACACCGCCGATAAGCGCGCAGGTAGTGCATTTTAACAAAATAAACAGACTACCATTCAATTCGCTGAGTTTATTTTTTGAGTTGAATAAAATAGCCTGCACAACGCATGATGCCAGGAAAGCGATAGCGGCGCCTTCGTTTTTAAAAAAGGGGATCAGCAGCAAATCGCCTATAACATTTACACCAAACGTTACCAGGAAAACCTGCAGGATCATTTTTAGGCGATTCTGTACAAAGTATATCGTCCAGAAAAAATTCATGATGTATATGAATGGCAGGCATAACGACAGGATGAAAATGGTATTACTATTAACTACGCCGTATTTTCCGCCGGTGATGTGATCAATCAATGGGTTCCAGCACATGTTCAGCAGCAAAGCAGTAAATGTAGCAATAACCATCTCGGCCCTGATCAGGAGTTTCAGGTTATTGCCGGTATAGCTTTCATCTTTAAACAACTGGGTAAATCGGGGTATCAATAAGGGCGCTATAGCCAGCAGGGGCAGGGTAGCTATTTCGAATACTTTGTATGCAAAGCTATATTCGGCCAGTTTGATGGCCGATACCATAAAGCCGATAAACAACCAATCAAAACGGGCCAGTGCCGAGGTGATCAAAACAACGCCTACCTGTGGTAAGGACTGCCTGACCAGCAAACCGTATTCGGCTTTATTCCATCGGGGCGCGATGGATATGCCAATATATCTTTTGAACAGGTATACGCTGAATAAGAACTCCAGCGTATCACCGGCTATAAATACCCACATAATACCGGTAATGCTTAACAAATGCGTTATCGCTAATACAACCAAAGCGCAACCCCGAACGATGTTTGACACCACCAGCATATAAGCCTGCAGCTTAAATCGTTCCATCCCCCCGGATATCTGTTTAAGCGGGGTAGAAAAAAAGAGCATCAGCTTGCCCGCGCCAATAAATAAAATGAGCCGGTAAAGTAAGGCGTCGCTTGTAAAAAACAGTTTACCCAGTAACAGTATACCGTAAAATATGCACCCGGTAAAAACCACGTGGAATGTGTAAATGGATAGCACACTGCGGGCATCATCGCCATGGGCTACTTTTTTAACTACCGTTTGATCGATACCAAAAGAAAGGATATTAAATGCGGTGAATACTACCGTAAGCGCCAGGTTGATCAACCCAAAACTATCTTTATCCAAATTGACAGAAAGCACGTAGAACATCAACACCCCGAACAATTGATTGATTACCAATTGCAGTGTATTGGCCGAAAGGTTTTGGATGAGCGTTTTTTTCATGGGCAACGCCCCGCTTTATTCGGTATGGGCATTGGCTTTAAGTTCGTATGCCATAACAGGTACTTCATACAGGTTTTTCTTTCCAACGGGATTTTGTTCGGCCTTATCCAGGTAATAATATTTTAACCAGGTATTTTTAAAGGCCATGCGGGCAATATTCCAGCCTTCTTTGCCATCTAAAAAACCTAATAAAAATACGTAAGCTTTTACAAAATGGAAGATAGGAGCAAGATATAATTTTACCATATTGGCTTTTTTACCGCTTTGCTGGTATTTTAAAGCACTCAGTTGAGCGTAATGCACAATTTTGGCCTCATGTTCCTGCACATTTTTAACCGAATAGTGGTGCAGATGACCGCTCAGTTTTTGAACCCGCATATTTTGTGGCAACACCAGCGTTTCGTGTACAGGCGGCTCAGACCATTTCACCCGTGTGCGGTTAAATAATCTGATGTGATGATCGCGGCCCCAATTGCCAAAATTGATGGCTTTGTTGCCATAATAAGCTTTAAAAGGTATATCGTAAACGGTATCGCAATCATCCAGCTTTAAGCGACTGATAGAGGTAAGCAGGTCAGCATCTGGTATTTCATCAGCATCAATACTCAGTATCCAGTTATAGCGGGCCAGGGCAATACCTTTATTTTTATTAGCTCCGTAACCATCCCAGCTTTTTTGATAAACGCGGCAGCCATTCTCTACCGATATATCAATGGTATGATCGGTACTATCGTTATCAACTACAACAATATCATCGGTTAACTGCCTCAGCATCGTGATGCTGCGGCCTATCATTTCGGCTTCGTTTTTGGTGATGATCACAACTGAAACTGGTACCATGTGCAGATAATTAAAGATTTATCAAGCTTTTATTTCACCATACCCCCCGGATACACCTGCAGGCTCTAATATGGTTGTCTATTAATATATCGTTACTTCATAGCAAAGGGTTGCCCGCCGTATAAAGAATTGTCGTTTTATTTTAATAATTTATGATTTAAGCCCTGTTAACAAGAGAAATAATTTGCGGTGACTGAATTTTAAATACATTTGTAGAGTGATTAGTCAGTTTATATATGGATAAGTCAGCATCAATTCTTTCAACAGCCCTAAAGTTGTTTGTACAATACGGGTTTCACGGTACACCCACCAGTAAAATAGCCAGCGAAGCCGGCGTATCAAACGGTACTCTTTTTCATTATTTTAAAACCAAAGACGAATTGGTAGTGACCCTGTACAACCAAACAAAAGAGGAGCTGAACACCCATCTGTTTGAAAAGATAGACCAAGGCGAAACTTTTAAAGATAAATTCAGGAACATGTTTGTGTATTCGTTAAAATGGGGGGTCGCACATCCGGAAGAGTTCTTTTTTCTTCAACAATTTCACTTTTCACCACACCTGGCCTTGGTTCCTGCCGAGGATATAGCCAGGCATTCCCAGAAGCATACGCAACTTTTAGAGGGTGCTGTACAGGCCGGAATATTTAAGTATTTACCCATCGAGCTAATTGCCACGCTTGTCTGGAGCCAGATTAACGGGATGTATGAGTTCCTGGTGAAATGCGATCTATGCAGCGACAAAAAAGAGCAGATCATTAACGATGCATTTGATCTCACCTGGTTAATGTTAGTAAACCCTGCAAAATTATGAGAACAAAAATAAGGGCTATTATAACAGGAGCCACCGGAATGGTAGGCGAGGGGGTGATGCACGAATGCCTACAGCACCCCGATGTAGAAGCTGTTCTGCTGATCAACAGGAAAAGCATGAACATTACCCATCCCAAACTTAAGGAGATAATACATGGTAATTTTTTTGATCTTTCGGCTAT
Source organism: Mucilaginibacter sp. 22184 (assembly GCF_052045695.1). Taxonomy (NCBI): domain Bacteria; kingdom Pseudomonadati; phylum Bacteroidota; class Sphingobacteriia; order Sphingobacteriales; family Sphingobacteriaceae; genus Mucilaginibacter; species Mucilaginibacter sp. 22184. The sequence continues at coordinate 120,429 of NZ_JBQEPI010000005.1, read as the reverse complement.
TGAGCGTGAGTTATCAGGATATAACGCCTGTTATTTTTGTTTAGGGGTATCATCAGTAGGCATCAAAGCCGAGGAGTATTATAAGTTAACTTACACGCTAACCATGCATGTGAGCGAAACGCTGAGCAAACTTAACCCTGGCATGACCTTTTGCTACATCTCCGGAGCCGGAACTGACAGCAATGAAAAAGGCAAAGGCTGGGCCGCCGTTAAAGGAAAAACCGAAAACGATTTGATGAAATTATCTTTTAAGCAGGTATTTGCCTTTCGGCCAGGTTTTATCAGGCCGATAAAAGGTTTGGTGAACACACATAGTTTTTATAAATACATCAACTGGTTGTTCCCCATTGGCAGAGCGTTGTATCCTGCTGGCTTTGTTACTTTGCAGGAGTTAGCCCATGCCATGATCAGCGCTACCAATGATGGCTATGGCAAGCAGATTATAGAAGGGAAAGACATTATTGCTCTGGCTAAAAGTCAGTAAAATAATGTCATCGCGAAGAGGTACGAAGCAATCTCGTAGCTATGCTAACCGTTTAGAACGCGAGGAGATTGCCACGCTGCGCTCGCAATGACAGATTATGGAATAAATGCGTAGGGGATGTCAGTCTGAGCTTGTCTAAGACTCGCGCGCAGAGGCCTGCCCACCATGCTTCGACAAGCTCAGCATGACATCCTTTTTGTTACCCTTTTATTTAGGCCTAGCCGGGTTGATATTCCAGTTTACACCCACAGCAACACCTGTTGATCTGAGGTCAACACGGCCAACACCGATACCCGTAACAGGCAATTTCATATAAGGCTGTATAACGGTGCTGAATTTGGAATTAATCCTGCGCTCGTAAGTCGCATTTAAATTCAATACGCCTAACCAATGCTGGTTGCGGCCATCAACCTGAACATCATATGAGGGTTTTGAGCCATCGGCAAATTCAAAATGATAATTTTCGCGCAGCATAATATAGGATGACAAACCACTGCCTATGGCAAACTTGTTTCTTCCCTTGGCATAGAACTGATAATTCAGATTCAGTGGTATATCCAAAACCTTGCAATTGGCGGTTACATAATCGGGCAGATCACTACTTGATCGCCCCTGCCAGGCTATGGAGTTATATTGGCTGCCGGTAGCTTGATATGGCTTAACCGCATATGAAGCACCGGTAGATATACTAAATTTTTTAGACAGATGAATGCCCAGCTGCACACCAAAGTTGGTACCTACCTGGTTACGACTGAATGAATTTACCGCATTCAGATCAGGTGCGGCCATTATGGCAAGTGTAAAGCGTGGGCCTGTCCTTAATATCGGTTTAAGAGATGCCTTATCCTTTTTGGTTTGTTGCACAGGTGGTGTTACTTTACCCGCGGTATCTGGCTGGTTGGTATCCGGCGTGTTGGCGGCCAGGTTATTTTTCGTTTGCGTATCGGTAGAAGCAATCTTTGACGGATCAACTACACTGTTATTTTTATCTGCCGGAACCGGAACAACCTTATTTTTATCGACACTGTCTTTTGTTACTTTGTTGTTCTGCACATATGGAGCCATAGGGCTTTGATCTGCAGGTATATTATTGTTTTGCTGCTTTTGTTTACCTGGGGTAATACCCAATATTGATGATTCTGACTGACTTTTGTTACCATTTACATCACCCTTAGCCAAATTTTCGATACCCGGAGTTACATGTTTAACCGAATCTTTTACAGGCTGAATATTTTGGCCATTATCTTTCACTACAGGTACAGTTGTATCTGTTTTGATTTTTGGTTTAACAGCCAGTTCATCTTTGGGTTTTTCTACTTTATTGTCCCCGTTAAATAAGAACAAGCCTATCGCCAATAATAAAATAGCCGCTATAGCCGCTGAGTAATAAATTATCCTCCTGATGGCGGCCTTTTTACTGGGTTTATTATCCAGCAGGCGCTCCATAGAAGCCCAATCCTCCTCACGAAAAGCAAAATGATCTTCAGAGCCGGATAACCCGTCTTTGAATAGCTGATCTAATTTATTTTCGTTTTTCCCTTCTTTCATCGCATTATTAATTCAAGCAAGTGTGATAATCCAACAGTAAACGCGCCTATTGCAACAATTTTATGCCGGATATCCTCAGAACCATTGTCCGGCAAACGGCCGGAGTTGAGTACCATTGTTTTTAGTTTTTCCCGCGCTTTAAATAAGTTTGATTTTGAAGTACCGGTACTGATACCCAACTGGGCAGCTATTTCTTCGTGCGAGAAACCTTCAATAGCAAACAAGTTAAACACGGTACGGTAGGCATTCGGCAGCTGCTGGATCATACCCAGCAGGTCATCATAATTTAGTTTTTGGTCGGGCAGTTCATCATGGCCTATATCTTCGGCAGCATCCAGATCATCATTAAGTGATAGTTTAAGGTTACTCCTGTAATAATCAACCGAGGTATTCATCATAATACGGCCAACCCAGGCAATGAACGGCCGCCCCGTATCATATTTATTCAAATTAGTGAATACTTTTAAAAAACCCTGATTCATGATCTCCGACGCCTCATAGCGGTTACCTGCATATCGCAGACATATGCTCATAGCAAAGCCATAAAACGCCTTGTAAAGCATTTTCTGATCCTTTCGGTTTTGCTGCAAACAGCCCGCAATAAGTTGTTGTAGTTCCGCCTCTCCCATATAAGGGGTAATAATGGGTTAAATTGTACTAATATTTATCATTTTTTCAGTTATCACGTAGCCTGATAATAAAAGGTTGCCTGCACAATTCATTTTTTTTAAAAATATATGATCAGTTAAAAAACCACTAAACCCAGGGGCGAAGAATCTATAGGTAAATGTACTAAAATTAAGTATAAAGACATTTCAAATTTCTCCCTGACTAGTAAAAATCATAACAACGCCGCGAACCTTCAAATTTACGATAGGTATCAGAGCGGGATGGCAGTGTTGTTTCGTACCCTATACTTCCCTCTGATGAACCGCTGGTATTACTGTAATTTAAACCACCGAAGGGAGCATCATGACTAACCCCTAAACGCAGCTTTTCGCCGGCATCGTGATGGACAAAAATGTCGAATATCAATGAGAGTACTACCGCGCTTGGCCCGGCAGATCCTCCGGTACGGTACCACAGGCCAGCATTGATGCTTCTCCGTTTAAACTGCATACCTGCATTGATAGATTGCGCGCTGGCTTGTTTATATAAGATAACCGATGGTATCAGGAATGATTTTTCGTCCTCATCAAGATTAGCGTAAGGATTCAGATCAAGGCGGTAACTCGCGTGGGCTGTGACACGCATGGGTAACTTGGCCGGAATACCTGTAAACGATTCATTGGGGCGATTGATGTGTTGTAATGCGCCGCCGATATTAAAATCGCTGATCACAAGGTTAATACCCGCACCAGCATCAAAATAATAGCGGTTATCAAAAAGTGGCGGTTCCGCGGCGGTAGGGGTGCCCGGTATATAGCCAAACTGCGGGTCTATCTGATCGCTGAACACCAGTTTATTGTAATTGACCGACCGATTGGTAATGCCCGCCTGCAAGCCAAACGACAATACAAAATCATCTGAACCAACGCTGTAGGAGTAAACACCGGCTATATTATTTTTAACCAATCCGGCAGCGCCCTCGCTGCCACGGGTAAACAATAAACCTACACCACCGCCAAACCGTGGAATATTATAATCAACAGATGCCGTGATATAATTAAATCCCCCCGGTACCGAGGTATACTGATTACGGTAGATAAGGTTCATCCGCAAATCGCCGGGGAACTGGCCATTCAACGCAGGGTTTAAGTATACCGGTGAATTAAAGAATTGCGAATACATATGATCCTGGGCAAAAGTTATCATGCCTGTCAGCAGTGCTGCAAAAAATAAAATACCTTTCTTTAATGGGTTGCGCATCTGCTATCGTATTAAATTGATGGTACCTGTACGTTTGGGCAGCGAGTTGTTATAACTCATGCCTTTCCACTCCGTTCCGTTGATAAATGTTGCTGAGGCCTGCCATATATAAACACCTTGCTGTACCGGTGCCCCCCTGAAAGTTCCGTCCCAACCGTCGCCACTAACAGGTGTACCTTTGTAATCATCCAGTTTATCGGTTTCCCACATCAGCTGCCCGTAATTATTGTACACCTGCAGGTGCCATTTTTTGATACCGGAGCCCTTGGCTATAAACTTTTGTAGCTCAGTTGAACCACTGGTGGGCATAAAAGCATTGGGCAGATAAAGTTGTCCCGGAATGCCCGTGATATGAACCTTGTGCGAAATAACACTATCGCAACTGCCCCGATAAGTAGTTAGCGTTACTTTATAAGTGCCTGTATCAATATAGGTATGGGCAGGATTTTGATTGTTAGAGGTTTGCCCATCTCCAAAATCCCAGTGCCATTGCGTGGGGCCATTGGTGCTTTGATCAACAAAAGTAAAGCGGTAATTAGGTATACTGATAGTGGTATCCGGCTTAACCCCAAACGCGGTAAAAGGCGGCGGGTTTACCGTGATATAAGTATTTTTAATCAGTGTGGCCGTACATCCGGTTACAGGGTTGGTAACCAGCAATGTAACCGTATATGGCGTATTGCTAAACTGATAAGTATGCGGGGCCGGGTTTTGCTCAAACGCGTGTGCGCTCCCATCACCAAAATCCCAGTCGTACTGGTAAGAGGTCGCGCTGGAATTTCCATCCGGCGCTTGTGTGCTATTGGTAAAATTTACCACCAGCGACTTACAACCTGTAGTAGCATCGGCTGTAAAAGCAGGTAAGGGTAATGGATTAACCGTTACCGTTACTTTATCCGACTCGATAGACGAACAGCCATTAGCCGCCGTAATGGAAACCCTGTAAACACCCGCCGCGGTAAATGTATAAGCAAATGTACTGCCCAAACCACCGGCAGTTAAATGGGTACCATTACCATTAGGATCATAAATATTATAGGTAAACGTATCACCACCGGTTGAGGCATTTACAAAGCTGGTAGCAAAAGGAGCGCAGCCCGTGTTATTATTATCGGTCACAAAGGTTTTTGCTACAAAATCTGGTGGCGATACGGAGATGGGCCATTCTATACTTTTTGTAGTATTACCGCAAAGATCTTCGGCTACCATATACAACTTAAACAATTTGGCTACTGTTGAAGTTACGGTGAAAACAACCGAGGTTTTATCGGTCTTTGTTACAGGAGGCAGAACGTCCTGCTGTGTGGCCGGGTCATATAGGTGATAAGTATAGGTCTTATTATTACCCGGCGATGCATTCTGAACGGTTACATCAAATGGAGAACAACCACTTAGCGGACTTGGAAGAATAAGTGCCACCGGTGATGCAGGGTGCACAGTGATTGTAGTTGTAGCAGTAGGTACATTTCCGCAGGAACTTACCAAATTCAAAGTTACCGTATAAGTTTTGTCCTTACCATCGGTACCCGGTACAAAGGTATGGGTAGGGTTAACTTCGGTTGAGTTAGTACCGTCGCCAAAATCCCAGGTAAAGCTGCTGCTGAGCGGTACGGAGGTGTTAGTGAATTGAACAGGTAACGCCCCGCAACCAGAGGTTACACTGGCTGTAAAGCCTGTTGTAATATGTGCAGGTAAAACATGAACAGTTAAAGTAAAAGGATCGCCGTTACAGTTACTGCCCGTAGCCTGTATAATATAGGTGACTACAGCGAAATTGGATGGATCGCTGTTGGTGATCACATCGTTGATAATAGAACCACTGCCGTTGGTATAACCCGTAGCCGATGGCGAAGTGTTGGCAGGATCAATTGTCCAGGTAAAAGAGCTATTGGGTTTAGAAGCTGTTATATGATAATTAAGGGCAGTTACCGAACACAGATCATTAACCGTAGGGGCGCTGGTGATCACCGTTTGAGGTTCAATAATTACCGTTACCGTACTTATCACCTTATCGCAGGGAACGGGCAGGGTAGTGGTACCGGCTAATGCAAATGTAACCTTCCCGGCGGCTATATCGGCGGCTGATGGCGTATAAGTAGTAACCAATGCGTTAGCATTGTTAAAAGATCCCGTACCGCCTGTCCATGTCTGACTGGTTATGGTGCCACTTAATACAGTACCTGTTAAATTAATATCCGATCCCGCGCAAACTGTCGGGGGGGCGGCAGTGCTAATGGTTGGCGATATTTGAAAAGTAAGGTGCTGGGTAGCTGTTGCCGGTGGGCCGCAATTATTTTTTACAGCAACAGTAATGGTATAGGTGCCGACGTCTTTAAATAATATCTGCGGATATTGAGAATTAGCGGTGGTTCCGCCGGTAAAATCAAACGCGCCGCCACTTATTGTCCAGGTGTAGGAATCAGGTTTCAATTCACCTATACCGTCCAAAACCGTGTGGGTAATACCGGCATCGGTATTAAATTTAAGGGTTTGGTTAATACCGCATACCTGTGCATCTGCCGAAAGTTGGGCAGTTGGCGTATCATCAACTGTTATGGTTTGCGCGGTACCTAAAACCGGACCGCAGCTTTTGGTATTGATAATAAGGTTAACCCGGTAAACACCTGCTTTAGAAAAAACCATATGTGGTTGCTGACTATTAGCGTCTGTATTATCTGCGTAAGTAAGGCTTCCTGCTGGCGCATCCGTTATCCATTGATAGGCATTGGTATTATTACAATTGGCATCAATAACCGATGTGTTATCGGGTATTACGGTTAAAGGCCCGCAGCCAGATTTCACCGGGAAATTAAACTGTACTGTTGGTGGATTCTGGATACAAATTTCCCGTGTAACATCGGCAGCCCCGCAAATACCGGCGGTATTTTGTAACACCAGCCTTACTTTATGTATACCCGGTGTAGTAAAGGTGTAAATGAAGGGCTGGGTAGCTCCATAATTTTGAACCTTCAACACATCATCAACATACCAGGAGTACTTAGCATCCGTATTAATACAACTTGCCGAAGTATTGGTAGTGCTGCCAGATTGCCCCGGATAGGAGGTATTGGCAAAAGTAACAGGTGTATTTACACATCCTACATCATTATTGGAAAACTTATTTTCGGGTGGGGTAAGTACCTGCGCATATTGAGTTGCAGGAGTGCCTATATCACCGCAATACGTGCTGGTAAGCTGTAAATTAACGCCAAAAACGTTCTTAACTGTATTGTTAACGATACTGCCGCATGACGACGCGGTATAAGTATGTACAATTTTACCACCTTGTGCAATAATTTGGCAAAGCGTAAAGGTGCTGCTTGTACCATCTCCCCAGGATACCTTGTAAATATGGCCCGGGTAGTTATTCTGCAAACCTGTTTCCGGCGATGTGATATCGGCATTAAATGTTAGTTCGCCGCTGCCGTTTGACAAACATACCGAGGTAATACCCGTAGCCCCCAAAACACGATTGGCTACGTTATTCATAAGCAGGTACGACTTTGTACCTACAACACCGCCGTTTACCGCTTTAACGGTTACCGTATAATTAGCAGCCTTAGCATTAAAAACCCCGTTGGGCGAAATGCTGACAACGCCACCTTCGACCGTTTGTGCCAGGTCATTAAAAAAGGTTGCCGTAACAGATGTTCCCGATGCCGATTGATTTAAGAAAGTATAAGCTGTAGCAGCATTAGGCCGGCCGTTACATGTACCAAACACTTCGGGATATTGCGGATTGATGATCTGGGAACTTACCGCGGCAACCACCCCGGCCACATTATTAACAGTAAAGGCCGAAGAGGCCGCGCTGGTAACAGCGGGTGCTGTAGATACCACCCTTAATTGATATCCGGTTCCGGATGGCGTTCCGGCAGGGATAATACCGTTTACAAATGTGGCATAAAAGCCGCTGATACTACCTATCTTTTGTTGTGATCCGAAATTCCCATTGGCATCTGATAAGTAAAGATCAAACTCATTGTTTGCGGCAAAACAATCAGAATTACTCAGTTTTATAGGTATGCTAATGGTTGAGCCCGAACCATAGGGTCCCGCATCAACAGTACCAATATTGATGGTTTGAGCTGCGGCGGATGACACAAGTAGACAGAGAAGAGCTAAAAAAAATAATTTTTTAGTGTACTTTATGTTCATTAAAAATTGGTTTCACAATGATTAAATGCTTCTTAACTCACCATCCTATTAAGGTGAATTTGGGGGCAAAACAATTATCAAGCGAAAACAGCTAACGTGAAGCAGGTTTCACGGTTGCCGAATCCGTACTCTTATACGGAATATTTTTACTGCTGGTTACAAAAAAAGAGAAGGATATGAGGGAAAATTAACTTGTTGGAAAATATCGAAATCTATTGAAAATTAAATTATTAACCAAAAAACAAATAGGCCACCAGAATAGCGGCAATAACGCCGGCACAATCGGCTATCAGGCCTGCCGGAATAGCATAACGGGATCTTTTTATACCTACCGATCCAAAGTAGAGGGCTACAATATAAAAGGTAGTATCGGCCGAGCCATTAAATACACAAGCCAGGCGCCCGGCAAAGCTGTCAACCCCAAAAGTTTGCATAGTATTGATCATCATGGCTTTCGATCCCGAACCACTCAGAGGTTTCATATAAGCAACCGGCATTGCATCCACAAAACGGGTATTGAGGTTAAATTGAATACATACCCAGCGCAAGCCATCGTTCATATAATCCAAAGCGCCACAGCTTCTAAAAACACTGATGCCAACCAGCATGGCTACCAGGTACGGTATTATTTTCACCGAGGTTTCAAACCCGGCTTTAGCTCCATCAATAAAAGCATCAAATACATTGATCTTTTTGATCAGCCCGCCCAAAATAAACATTACGGGTATGGTGAACAGCAAAAAGTTACTGCCTATGTTTGATACCGCGCTGATTTGCACTTTGGTTAAGTAATGGGTAAAGCACCAAACCAGCAAGGTTATAAAAGCGGTTAAGCCGCCCAGCCAGGTTATGATCACCCTATCCAAAAGGTTTATTTTTTGTTTAACCGCCACCACAAGCAGACCAACCACAGTGGCTACATACGTAGCGATAATACAGGGTATAAATACATCGGTAGGATTGGCGGCATTTAGTATGGCACGCTGCGCTATAATGGTAACGGGCAATAATTGTAAGCCCGAAGTATGCAGCACCAGGAACATGATCTGGGCGTTTGAGGCCGACTCTTTATCCGGGTTTAACTCCTGCAGGCTGCCCATAGCTTTTAAACCCAGGGGAGTGGCAGCATTATCAAGTCCTAATAAATTGGCCGAGAAGTTCATGAGCATTTGCCCGGTAGCCGGGTGGTCGCGGGGTACCTCGGGGAAAAGCCTGCTGAAGAAAGGTCCTACAATTCGCGAAAGAAAATTAATGGCACCCGCCTTTTCGCCAATATTCAATATGCCCAGCCAAAATGCCATGGCACCAACCAATGGCAACGCGATATCCATTACCGATGATTTTGAGGAACTGAATATACCATCAACCAATAACTTAAACGCTTCTGCATCACCAAAAAATATTAGTTTGACAAAAGCAACCACAAAGGCGATCAAAAAAAAGGCTATCCAGATATAGTTAAGGACCATCGGCTATGTTTAAGGCTTTGAAGTTAATGGTTTTGTTATTTAATATGAAATAACAATCTTTAAATACTATTTGATTAAAGCAAAATGAACCACGTTGTACAGGAATTAACCGATACCATTGATGAATTTCAGGATATCCGATTACAGGCGATTGACTGGGAAACCCGGCCAGCTCCCGGCAAGTGGTCAAAGAAAGAGATCTTGGGCCATTTGATCGATAGCGCGCAAATTAACCTGCAAAGATTTATACGCTGCACCTACGAAGAAAACTTCAGGCTTACTTATGAACAGGATGCCTGGGTAAGTGTGCAACGCTACCAGGATACAGAGGTTAATGACATCATCGATCTTTGGATACTGTTGAACAAACAGATCATCAGCGTATTAAAAAATTATCCTTTGGATAGGGTAGATGCCCGCTGCGACAACAGCAAATCGGAACCAAACCTGCAAACCGTAGCCTGGCTGGCTAATGATTATGTGGAACATTTAAAACACCATATGCGGCAGATTGCACCATGACCGGATATTCAGGAACACCACTGGCAAAAAAGCTGGGCATCAAACCAGGCTTCAAGATTAAGCTGATCAACGCGCCCGCTCATTATATGGAATTGTTTACCGATTTGCCATCGGGGCTATATTTTGATGATACCCCAGGCCCGCAAAAGGATTTTATCCATTTCTTTACTTTAAATAAGGATGAGCTGCTGATCAGGCTGCCCTTGCTGAAAGGGCAGATCAAAGCAGATGGCATGATATGGGTTTCCTGGCCCAAAAGGGCCTCTAAAGTAACAACTGATGTGACGGAAGATCTGGTAAGGGGTACCGCTCTTAAAAGCGGACTGATTGATATCAAAATTTGCGCAGTAGATGAAACATGGTCGGGCTTAAAATTAGTGATACCTGTAAAAGACAGGAAACCATCAGTTTAAGATCATTTTTATCAAAAACAATATAAAGCGGCTCGGCTGTACTTTATTAAGCGCCCGCAAATACGTAACTTAGCCTTACAATATATTCAATATGCCTAATAAAATAGAACTTAAACGTGTACACGGCGATTTCGGGTTTGAAGCGGTTGACGCTAATGGCCACACTGTAAAAATGGATAGCAGCCCTGAGAGTGGCGGTGAAAATTTTGGTGTTCGCCCAATGCAGATACTGTTAATGGGCCTGGCAGGCTGCTCGGCCATTGACGTGATCAGTATTCTTAAAAAACAACGTCAGGAAGTAAAAGATTACAAAATGATAGTTAACGGCGAGCGTGAAGCCGGTAAAGAACCCTCATTATGGGAGGATATTGAAATTGAATTTCATTTATACGGCGACATTGACGAAGATAAAGCGGCCCGCGCGGTCGAACTCTCGTTAACCAAATACTGCTCTGTTGCAGCTACCTTGGGTAAAGCCGGTGCTGATATTAAATCAAAAGTTTTTGTACACCCTGCTGTAATATAGTTCATGGTTCATTGTTGATGGTTCATGGACACAGATTGAAGAATGTAGTTACTACGAACCTTGTGGATTCAGATGTAGCTCCTATGATCTATGAACCATCAACTACAACTATGAACACTATCCCCATACCAACCATACACCTTTTTCCAATTCTGGATCAATTGCTCATTGAACTGCTCAGATCCTTATTGCCCGAAGATTGGAACAAACCTACTGTAGCTAAATTATGGACGGTAAAGGATGTCACTGCGCATCTTTTGCATGGCAATGTGCGTACGATATCTTCCAAACAATCATTTACCGGTGATACGCCTCCTGTTATTAACAGCTATAATGATCTGGTTAGTTTTATCAATAATGAGAACGCCGTTTGGGTAAAAGCGATGAAACAGGTAAGCCCTGATCTGCTGATACAACTACACGAAACAACCGGTAAACAGTTCGTTGATGAATTAGCATCTTTAGACCCTTTTGCCAATGCCTGCTTTTCTGTAGCCTGGGCAGGAGAGGAGCAATCGGCCAATTGGTTTCATATAGCCAGGGAGTATACCGAAAAGTGGCACCATCAACAGCAAATACGCGATGCGGTAAACAAACCGGGTATTATGCGCCGCGAGTTATTTTATCCTTGCATGGCCACTTTTATGCATGCATTGCCGCATACATATCGTCATGTACAAGCTCAAGAAGATACTTTAATTAAAATAATCATTGAAGGTGAAGCGGGCGGCGAATGGTATATAAAAAGAAGTAACAACAAATGGATTATTGCTCCGGAAACCAACAACCCGGCAGATTGCACCGTCAGCATCAAACCAGATATTGCCTGGAGACTTTTCACCAAAGCCATTACACCAGTAGTGGGTTTACAAAATTCAATATTACAGGGTAATACTCAACTGGGTGAAAAAGTATTTGATACTATAGCCGTTATGGCTTAATGTGTATTTATTATTTATAATAACATTTATTTAATAATTAACAATACAATATATATCTTCAAATAAAAACCTTATTATTGTTTAAATTTCATCCAAATTTCATCTTCTGGGTTTCAGGAGGTTTATGAACAATATACCTATAGTTAATTATTGTATAGTTTAATATATACAAATTATAAGTTTTGAATACAGATTGTACTGTTTTTTACTCATTAACTATCCGATACAAAAAGTCAATAATTAATAATTCCAACCCGTTAAAACACGGGTTTTTCCCTTGTTCAGGCGATGCTCTTAAAAGGGGCTCTATCAGTTGTTTATACTCAATTTTTGACTCTTTTACGTTAAAATGAACCTTCATTTTAACTTGTCGGCTGATTTAGAAATTAGACAGCTGGCATTAATGTTGCCAAATGGGGGTATGGTTTATTCAACAGTAAACCAATAATTAAACACAACGATATGAAATCAAATTTAAAAAAATCCACGCTGCTTCTAACAGCACTTATGGTAGGTGGTAAACTATTTGCCCAATCACCTGACTCTACGGCTTCGAGCTATGATTATGTAAAACCTTTTTCAGGTGGCGATAAATTACGTACGTGGTCTGTAGGTGTACACGGTGGCATGTTAACCCCTTATACCATCTTCGGCACCAATAGCAGACAGGATTTTAAAAATCCAACCGAACAACTAGGTTACGGTGCTTATATTAAAGATCAGATCCTGCCTTCATTAGGTATACAAGCTGATTTCTTACGCGGTAAAGTAAAAGGTAACAACAGCGCCCAGCTAGATGGATCAGGTAATTCTATTTACAGCTCATTTAGCACCCAGATCAATTGGTCGGCGGCGTTAAGCGCAAACATTACTCTGGCTAACATTAACTGGCGCCATGATAAACCATTTATTCAGCCTTATTTAACTGTAGGTGGTGGATATATGAGCTACAAACAAAAACTCATCAACGCGGCAGGTCAGGAAACCAACTTCAGAACAGATGGAAAATCTACCAAGGAAGTTTTTATCCCGGTTGGTCTTGGTTTGAAGTTTGACATCGCTCCGGGTGTAAACCTTGATTTGGGTTACCAGGTTAACTTTGTACAATCTGACAACTTTGATGGTAACAACTACGGATCAGGTAACGACAGATTTTCTTATGCACACATCGGTTTAGAGTTTGCTTTGGGTAGCCGTAAAAAACCACAAATGGCAACACACAACCCGGTATCATCAATGCGTAAAGAATACTTATGGGAAAATCAACAAACCAAAACCGCATTACAACGTGAAATTGATGCAGAAAGAGCTAAAAACGACCAGTTAAGAAATGATTTGAACACTACTAATGCTAACCTTGCCAAATTAACAACCGATAGTGATGGCGATGGAGTTCTGGATATTAATGATAAATGTCCAAATACACCTTCTGGTACAAAAGTAGATGGTTCTGGCTGTCCATTAGCTAAACCGGTTATCGTGGTAACTGAAGAAGATAAAAAAGTTGTTAAAGACGCGATCAAAAATCTTGAGTTTGATTTAGGTAAATCAACTATCCGCGCTCACTCATTACCAAGCTTAGACAGGGTTGCTAATTTATTGATTGAGAAAAACTTTAGCTTAAAATTAGCAGGTCATACTGATAACACAGGTTCAAAAGATCTGAACATGAGATTATCAAAAGACCGTGCAGAGTCAATCAAATCTTACTTAGTAAGTAAAGGTGCCAACGCATCACGTATTGAAGCTACTGGTTATGGACAAACACAACCAATTGCATCTAACAAAACAGCTGCAGGCCGTCAGGCAAATCGCAGAGTTGAGTTCACACTATATTAATATTAATAGTTGAATTTCAGTTTAGATACAATCTATCAAACAAAAAAGCCGCTCAAATGAGCGGCTTTTTTTATTACCCTTATATCATTGCAATGACGCTTTTTTTATTATTATTCTCCTTCAAAAAAGTCTATCAGGCCACCAAAATAGCTGTTATTCCAGCCGTCAACCATATCATCAAAGTCAGTATCTGGGATATTAGTGTGTCTCAGTTCTACCGATGATCCTCCTTTATCAGTGTGTAGTTTAATTGTTACTATGGAGTTATCAGATTCGCCTTCAAAATACCATTGTTGTACGATCTTCTTGTTTGGCTCAAATTCCAAATTTTTGCCAGTGATACTGCCATCCCACATCGAAAATTCAGAACCTGGTTCGGTTGACATTTCTGCGATTTCACCAGTCCATAATTCTATGGTGATCGGATTGGTCAGGGCCATATAGATCTCTTCGGGAGTGGCCGGTATATTGTAATATTTTTTAAAATCTTTCACCTGCGCAATTTAGCAGAATTAATTTTAGCTTTTAAATTAAACATTAACCGGACCTATGGGTAATATAACCCTGCCATAAACTTCATTTAACACATTGGCAATACCTGTATATATAGCCGATGCGCCGCAAATAATTCCTTCATACCCGGCCAGATGTTTTATACTATTGTTACCTGTGGCATCGCCGGCAACCAGCAAAAAGAATAGTATGGTTAAAGAAGCGAATACAAACTGCAATGCACGATTGAGCTTTAGTGTACCAAAAAACAATAGTAAAGTAAATATGCCCCATACACTTAGATAAGCACACATAGCGCCTTCTGAAGGCGCAGCACCCCAGCCCAGTTTTGGCATTACAATTAAACCTACTAATGATAGCCAAAAGAAACCATAAGAGGTAAATGCAGTTAAACCAAACGTATTGTTCTTTTTGGCTTCAATTACGCCGGCTATTACCTGGGCTAATCCGCCGTAAAATATACCCATGCATAGAATCATCGTATTCATCTCAAAGAAACCGGCATTATGGATGTTTAACAATACGGTGGTCATACCAAAGGCACAAAGCCCAAGAGGAGCGGGGTTGGCAATGCCATCTTTAACTGCTACAGGTGTTGTAGGAATCATAATAGGTTAGATTTTAAATTGGTTCACCGCAATCTAACTGATTTATAAATATTAAGCAAATTTTTGCAACTCAAGAGCTACTTTTATGTTAAGTATTTACCTATGCAGAAATTAGTATTGATACGCCACGGCGAAAGTGCCTGGAATTTGGAAAACCGCTTTACCGGCTGGGAAGATGTTGACCTTTCGGAAAATGGTTATATACAGGCCAGAAATGCGGGCAACATCCTTAAAAAGAATGGTTATAATTTTGATGTCGGTTTCACCTCTTATCTTAAACGATCCATCAAAACCCTGCATTTTATTTTAGAGGAATTAGATCATCTCTGGATACCGGTTGAAAAATCGTGGCGGCTAAATGAGCGTTTTTATGGCGCGCTGCAAGGTATGAATAAAGATGAAGCTATAGCCCGGTACGGACCCGAACAAGTTCATAAATGGCGACGCGACCCCAATGAGCATCCACCGGCAATTACCAAAGATGATCTGCGTTATCCAGGTCACGATCTGCGGTATAAAGGACTCACTGAAAGAGAACTACCTCTAACTGAAAACTTGAGCGAAACTATGGATCGGGTTTTACCTTTTTGGAACGAGCGCATTGTAAAGGCTATGCGGCGCAATCAAAAGGTAGTGATCGTTGCTCATGGTAACAGCTTGCGATCCCTGGTAAAATATATTGATTTGCTGAGTGATGAAGACGTCAGCAATCTTGAGATACCCACAGCTACGCCATTAGTGTATGAGCTTGATGAGGGCTTGAACCGGATAAAACATTATTACCTCGAGTAGAAGATATTCAGGTTGAATAATTAAACACAGGTAATGCGGCTCCACATTATTTTATCGTAGAGACACATTACATGCGTCTACTGGATAATATTAAACGGCCTCTGCAGTTTGTTCAACCGTCGCGGCTAAAGTCACCCCGGTAAGCTGATCAGCAAAAGCGATGAAGGCTTTACTCTCAGAAATAAGATCCTGGTTATCGATCAGGTCCTGCAGGTTAACTTTTCCGATAACAAACTTATAGCTACCTGAATAATAACGCTCCTGTATATGCTTAAAGTTTAATGCTTCAACCAGGCTTTCGTCGTCATATCGTAGGTAAATATTCAGTTCGATATTATTGGTAAAGTTAAGATCGGTTTTTTCTTTGGCCTTCTTATACTCATACTGGTAGTTATAACGTAAGGCCGCGATATCAGACAACACCGCCGATCCGGTAGGATGGCCCCCCGCGCCTTTACCAAAAAAGAATTGCTGGTCGGCAAATGCGGCTTGTACAGTTACGCCGTTGTATTCATACTCTACATTATATAAAAACTCCGTTTCGTTTACAAATTTGGGTAGTACAAACAGGGCCACATTATGTTCATCCAGCTCTTTGGCTACCGGAACCAATTTGATCTTCAGGTTCTTTTCGCGGGCATATTGCAAGTCTTGTGCGCCCAGGTTTTGTATACCGAAGTTAAACACTTCGTCGGGCTGTACAATTACACCGTAGGCATGCGCAGCAGCTATTACCAGCTTGTATTTGGCATCAAAACCGCCAACATCACTGGTTGGATCTGTTTCTGCAAAGCCAAGGTCTTGGGCTTGTTTCAGTGCGCTGTTATAATCCAGGCCCTCTATAAAACCTTTTGAAAGTATATAATTTGATGAACCGTTAAAAATACCGCTGATTGAGTGCAGCAACTCGTTATCATAATACTCTTCCAGGTTACGAATGATCGGGATACTACCGCAAACCGCGCCCTCATATAATAAAGATGTCCCGTATTTATGCTGTATTTCGATCAGTTCCTCCAAATGAAGGGCGATCATTTTTTTACTGGCCGAAACCACATTTTTACCAGATTTTAATGCTCTTGATACAATTTCAAAAGCAGCCTCCGTATCATTGATCAGCTCTACAATAGTATTGATCTCCGGGTTGTTCAATAGCTCGTCCCGGTCTGTAGTAAACAAATGTGCAGGCAAAGAACGCTCTTTATGCGGATCCTTGATGGCAAATTTTACAATTTCAATGTTTAAATTTTTGGTTTTAACGATGTCATAAAGTCCTTGCCCAACAACTCCAAATCCAAATAATCCGATATTTAACTTCTTACTCATTACGCTGTACGTTGTAATTCTATAATTTTTCCTTTTACATCAGTTTTAAAAAACGATGTGATAATATTTGTTAATGCTTCTGTTTCAATTAAAAACCCATCGTGTCCATAAAATGAATCAAGCTCAGCAAAGGCTGATTTGGGGATATGGTTAAATAAGTATTTCTGTTCTTCAAGCGGGAACAGCACATCCGAATGGATACCGATTACCAAAGTACGGGCCTTGATCAGGCTTAAAGCCTTTTCAACTCCGTGACGGCCGCGCCCCACATTATGCGAATCCATGGTTTTGGTCAGATACCAGTAACTATAGGCATTAAACCGGTTCACCAGTTTTTGCCCTTGGTAGCTTTGGTAGGTTGACGCACGGTAATCATCTGTTTTATCATCGCTTTCTTCCTGCTGGGTTATGGAATAAGTTTTATAGCCACGATAGGAGAGCAGGGCGATGCTTCTGGCCGCTTTAAGTCCTTTTTGACCACCATCGGGCGTATTGGCATAAAAAGTACGGTCGGTTGTAATAGCCAAACGTTGCGACTCGTTAAACGCTATTCCCCATGGTGAATGACGCGCGTTGGTAGCTATCAGGATCAGGTTTTTGATTCGTTCAGGCTCTGTAATAGCCCACTCAACAGCCTGTTGCCCCCCAAGTGACCCACCTACCAAAATATGTATATGATCAATCTGTAAATGGTCTGCAAGCAACTGATGTGCTTTTACAATATCCCTGATGGTAAATTGAGGGAATGCCTGATAATAAGGCTGCCCGCTTACCGGGTTAATACTTAAAGGATTACTTGTACCATAAGGCGAACCCAGAATATTCGCGCACACAATAAAATGTTCTTCGGGATTGAAAAGATAACCTGTACCCACCAGCCCCTTCCACCAATCAAATACGTCGGCATTGGCTGTGAGAGCATGACAGACCCAGATCACATTGTCCTTAGCTTTATTTAACCGGCCATAAGTATGAAAACCTATTTCCAGATCCTGTATCTGCTGACCCGATTCAAATTCAAATGCTTCTGTGTACTTAAATATTTCTGTATTCATTATTCTATTATTCGAGTTTTAAGCAGTGCGTGTTGAGTTTCTATTTTCAACTCACCACTCACTGTTCACCACTCACTTATTATACTAACTCTGCAGCAAGCTGCTCTACTTTGGCAAATGCCTGTTCAAAATCGGCCTTGATGTCATCAATATGTTCGATGCCTACCGATACCCTTAATGATGTTGGTGTAACGCCCGCAGATAACTGTTCTTCGTCAGAAAGCTGCTGGTGCGTTGTAGCCGATGGTTGGATGATCAGCGTTTTGGCATCACCTAGGTTAGCCAAATGACTTACCAATTGTAAACTATCAATAAAATGACTTGCCTGTTGTTTGTCGCCTTTGATCTCAAAGGACAATACAGCACCAAATCCATTTTTTAAATATTTTTTTGCCAGGGCATGATATGGGGATGAAGCAAGGCCCGGATAACTAACCTTAGCTACCTGCGGATGCTGCTCCAGCCATTTGGCCAGTTCTAAAGCGTTATCTACATGGCGCTGTACACGCAAAGACAACGTTTCCAAACCCTGTATATTCAACCAGGCGTTAAACGGTGATTGCGATGGACCGAAATCTCGCAAACCTTCCACACGGGCACGTATAATAAATTGGATATTGCCAAAAGGGCCGTCAATACCAAATACATCGGCAAATACTAATCCGTGGTAACCTTCAGATGGTTCAGTAAACTGAGGAAATTTTCCGTTACCCCAATTGTAGTTACCACCATCAACTATAATACCGCCAATGCTGGTTCCGTGACCGCCGATCCATTTAGTGGTTGATTCTACCACGATATGAGCACCATGCTCCAAGGGGCGGAATAGGTAACCTGCCGCACCGAATGTATTATCAACGATCAGCGGTAGATCATGCTTTTTAGCCAGGGCTGCTACTTTTTCAAAATCGGCTATAGCAAAACCCGGGTTACCTACAGTTTCCAGGTAAATGGCCTTTGTTTTATTATCGATTAAAGCCTCCAGATTTTCGGCGGTATCATCTTTGGCAAAGCGAACATCGATGCCTAATCGCTTAAAAGCTACTTTAAACTGATTGTATGTACCGCCGTACAGGAAAGGGGAGGTCACGAAGTTATCGCCAGCCTGTAATATATTATTTAGTGCTAAAAATTGTGCTGCCTGCCCGGATGCTGTGGCTAAGGCTGCAACACCGCCTTCTAAAGCCGCTACCCGTTTTTCAAAAACATCGGTAGTGGGGTTCATTAAGCGGGTGTAGATATTACCAAACTCCTTGAGCGCGAAAAGATTAGCACCATGCTCCGCATTTTTAAATACGTATGATGTGGTTTGATAAAGTGGTACAGCACGTGAGCCTGTTGTTGGATCAACCTCCTGACCGGCGTGTAATTGAAGGGTTTCGAATTTTAAATTGTTGGCAGACATAGTTGTAAGATTGAAATGTGTTTAATTAATTTTTTACTGTTTTGATGGATTTTTAACGGGCGGGTAAATAAACTTTACCTGTTTGTTGCAACACGTGTTTTCCGGGATCAGAAAAAGAGGACGCGTCCAGTGGATCAGCAGCAACACATACACATACTGCTAATATTTAAGCAAATAGGTTGTATGTTACCGTTTGAGGTATTAAAAATGTGGCGCTGACTAAATTTAATTAAACTTTTCATGGTTATAAATTTATATTCCCCGGGGTTATTTTCCGGGACAGGAATTGGCACCTTCTCCAATTTTGGAGGGTTGCCAGCGGGTCATTGAGCCTGATCTCTCGCCGCTTCTTTATAAATCAAAACCCGAACTATCGCGGAGAATTGATCAATGGTATCGCTACCAAATATTGTTGCAAATATAGGGTGATATAAATTAAAAAACCAAATTAAATTTTAGTAACTTGTTTTAACCAATGAATACCTGCGTAAAAAAGTGCATTTTCTTACTTATTAGTCTTTCATACTCATTAGCCAGTTTTGGGCAGATCAAAGAAGATACTGCTCTAATAAAACCTGAATTAATTGAAAAAGACTCTCTGTTTGTAAAGCGGTTAGCTCATGTATATAAAAATGCTCCGGCCAGTATACTACCATTGTTTAATGCAGTAAACCGAAAAAGTAATGACCTTGGTTTTAATTATTACTCAGTTCGTGGCATTTACGAAATCGGGTATTTATCCATTCGCTATCATTTTATTTTCTTTAAAGATAAGTTGATCAGTTATGAACTAAGCTCTCTTTTACCATTTGACAGCCGATTAACAAACAGGTACAGAGAAATTTGCTCACTACTATTTGAGCCCGGCAATGGTTATTTCACTAAGCCTGTTTATTACAAATACGATGAGATGGTAAAGCCTTTAAATACGAACACAAAACAATATACAACAGATAAAAAAATACAATTTTTAATGACACCGTACTCGGGTGAGATATATGGTGTTTATGCTTTTATGGGGTATTCCCCCATTTTACTTGAAAATCGACGTAATTATAACGCCATAAAAGATAAGATCACTCCCGAAATTGAGCTCATGTTACTTTACAGTAAAAATCCTGCTACACGTTTATCGGCAATTGAATATTACTATCAACACCCGGAACAATTTATAAAGGATAAAGACAGGTATGAAAAAAGGGTCAAGGCCATATATGCGGAATCTCCTTTAATTGAAACAGTTGTTGCAGACCGTCCCTCTACACAAAATGCAGAAGAAATGGTGAAACTATTTGCAGCCTGGCATTAATCCAAAGCTTGTTTCAAATCCGCTATCAGATCATCAATATGCTCTAAACCAACTGATACTCTAAGCAGGTTTATAGGAGTTTTAGTGTCCGGACCTTCAACGGTTGCGCGATGCTCAATCAGGCTCTCCACACCGCCCAAACTGGTGGCACGGGTAAACAACTTGAGTTTGTTAATGATGTTATGCGTATCGTTTTCATCGCCCTTAACAATAAAAGATAACATGCCTCCAAAAGCCAGCATTTGTTCTTTAGCAATGGTATGTTGTGGATGTGAGGGTAAACCTGGATACATTACCTGATCAACTTGAGGATGCTGCTCTAAAAACTCAGCCAGCAGTTGCGCGTTTTGTACATGGCCTTTAACCCGGTAAGGTAGCGTTTTAATGCTGCGGGCCAGGTAATAACAATCAGTTGGAGAGGGGATTGCGCCCCCCATTTCCTGTACCTGCCGTATTTTTTGCCACCATTCACTTTTTTCGGCTGTGATCAGCGCGCCGCCCATCAGGTCGCTGTGGCCGCCAAAATATTTGGTTGCGGAGTGCATTACCAGGTCGGCGCCCAAAGCAAGCGGTTGCTGACATATCGGCGTGGCGAAAGTATTATCGCAAACCACTTTAATCCCTTTCGCTTTGGCAATAGCGACAACCTTTTTAATATCGGTTATTTTAAGTAAGGGGTTCGATGGCGTTTCCAACCATATCACTCCTGTTTCTGGCCTGATGTGCTGCTGCAACACCTCTGTATCGTTTACATCGATAAAATCAAAAGTTAAAATTCCGGCAAACAGGTTTTTAAGCTGGTTGCGCAATCCATGATACATATCATCAGGCGCTATAACATGCGTACCTGGAGGCAGCGACTGGAATACAGACATACCAGCAGCATTACCAGATGAAAAAGAAGCCGCATCTGCACCATTCTCTAGCTTAGCCAATACATTTTCTAGCGACCAGCGGTTGGGGTTTGATGACCTGCTATAGATATGTCCGCCCGGGAAATCACCATCAATACCACGTTCAAAAGTGGTAGATAATATAATAGGCTGTATTACTGCTTTTGACGATTCGTCCTTTTTATTCCCGGCGTGGATAGCTATAGTTTCAATCTTCATTTGGCCAAATTAAATAAGATTATTTTTATAAGGTGTAACGGGGGGCATAATTTTTGCGTAATATTCTAAAATACCCCCCCTGTAATCATGAAAAATTTTTATTTCTCGTTAATTATTGCTTCGTTACTGCTAAGCAGTTGCAAGAAAGACAACATTGCTAATGAAAGTGAGTTTAATAAAAGCTATAATGCTTGGTTAAGCTTTAAAAGTAATGCGCACAATTCCTATCTCTATACCTCGAACTCCGGATCCGTTTTCGGTTATGGGTCAGAGACTAAAATCAGTGTAATTAATGGTAAGATAGTTTCAAGGGATTTTATTTCAACCCAACTTAAGCGAAACGGCACAGCTCAAAAAGACACGTTAAAACAATGGCATGAAGATGCTGATCACATCAACACACATCCTAACGATGCAGGCGAATCACTTATATTAGATGATGTTTACCAAAAAGCCAAAACGGTTTGGCTTAAAGCCGATAAGAAAGCCAATGACATTTACTTTGAAGCAAAAAATAACGGTATGATATCCAGTTGCGGATTTGTTCCCAAAGGGTGTCAGGACGATTGTTTTAACGGCATCAACATAAGCCTGATTACCCCTGTGCAATTTTAGTGTCATTTACTTCCATCCGCTTTGCAATGAATTATCTCATAAAGCATAGTTTTATGCTTTTTAGTACATTTGCGCAAAGTTTTTTCCATGGAAGCTGAAGGTAATTTACAGTTATTATTACAAAATCCGGATCTATCCGCTGATTTAAAGCACATTGCCGAAAAAGTTCTTAATAACGAACGCATCACCTTTGATGAAGGTGTGATATTATATGAGCAGGGCGACCTGGGTTATTTGGGCGTTTTAGCCAACTACATCCGCGAGAAACGTCATGGTCATAAAACTTATTTCAACCGTAATTTTCATATCGAGCCAACTAATTTGTGTGTTTATGACTGCAAATTTTGCTCGTACTCTCGCTTGCTGAAGCAAAAATCAGAAGGCTGGGAATATACCATGGACGAAATGTTTAACATGGTGACCAAATATGATGGTGAACCCGTAACCGAAGTGCATATAGTAGGTGGCGTTTTGCCACAATACGACGTACCTTTTTACCAGGAGCTTTTTAGCCGTATCCGCGCTCATCGCCCGGAACTGCATATCAAGGCATTAACACCTGTTGAATATCATTATATATTTAAAAAAGCCAAAATTGACTATGCTACAGGTATGCGCCTGATGCAGGAAGCTGGTTTACAGTCAATTCCCGGCGGTGGTGCCGAGATTTTCCATCCCGAGGTTCGTGACCTGATATCCAAAGATAAATGTACCGGCGACCAATGGCTGGCTATTCATGAAGAATGGCACAAGCTGGGTGGCCGCTCCAATGCTACTATGCTTTATGGTCATATAGAAAAGTTCTGGCACCGGGTTGATCATATGGAACGCCTGCGCCAGTTACAGGATAAAACTGGAGGCTTCCAAACCTTTATACCGTTAAAATTCCGCAACCAGGATAATCAAATGTCGCACGTGCCCGAGTCAACCGTGGTTGAGGATCTGCGTAACTATGCGGTGGCACGTATCTACCTTGATAATTTTGATCATATTAAAGCTTACTGGGCTATGATCAGTCGTACTACGGCACAACTATCCCTAAACTTTGGAGTTGATGATATTGACGGTACGTTGGATGATACTACTAAAATATATTCTATGGCTGGTGCCGAAGAACAGCACCCGGGCATGAGCACCAAACAATTGGTAGAACTGATCAAAAATATTGGCCGACAGCCTATTGAGCGCGACACTTTATATAATGTAGTAACCGACTATACTAATTTTGAATTCCCGGAAACTGAGCCAAAACCTCAGTATTACAAGTTGCCTGTAATTAATTGATGGTGAAAGGCGAAGGGTGAAAGGTAAAGGGTTTATCTTTTTTATACAAACCTTTTACTTTTCAGCTTTTACCTTTCATCCTAAACAAGAATGATACAAAAAACCTTAT
Organism: Mucilaginibacter sp. 22184; assembly: GCF_052045695.1. Lineage (NCBI taxonomy): Bacteria > Pseudomonadati > Bacteroidota > Sphingobacteriia > Sphingobacteriales > Sphingobacteriaceae > Mucilaginibacter > Mucilaginibacter sp. 22184. Next base: position 96,532 of record NZ_JBQEPI010000005.1, on the reverse strand, counting down.
ATATAGTACGCCACGGCCAAACAGAACTCAACAGGCTGGGTGTTGTACAGGGACGGGGAATGGATACCGATTTAAACGATGAGGGCCGTAAACAGGCAGCTCAATTTTTTGAGGCATACAAAACTGTACCATTTGATAAAATATATCTATCGGCCTTAAAGCGTACTCAACAAAGCGTTCAGCCTTTTATTGATCTGGGAATTCCCTATCAAAAACTATCAGGCCTGGATGAGCTGGCCTGGGGAATACACGAAGGGCAACCGGCTACGGCCCAAAACAAAGCCGCCTTTTTACAAATCATGCGCGACTGGCTCGATGGTCGCTTAGACAGTAAATTTGAAGGCGGTGAAAGCCCTAACGAGGTGGAGGTACGAGAGCGTGAAGCGCTCGATGTGATCATGAGCCATCCCGAAGAAAAAACAGTACTCGTCTGTATGCATGGTCGTGCCATGCGCTTATTGCTTTGTATATTATCAGGCGTTCCGCTTACAGAGATGGACACCTTTCCGCACCAGAACCTGGTTTTATACAAAGTGACCTACAACGGCGAAAAATTTGAGATCGTCGATTTTAACAACTCCGAACATTTAAAACAATCCTGAAAGAGAGCGTTTCTGTGAATAAGATAAGAATATCAGCTGTAAGCTACACCAACACCAAACCCTTTATATACGGCATCCAGCATAGTGGAATATTAGATAAAATTGAATTGAGCCTCGATATGCCGTCAGACTGTGCTCAAAAACTAATAGATGATGTGGTTGATATCGGCCTCATTCCTGTAGCGGCTACCTTGAATTTACCACATTGGGAAATAGTTTCTGAATACTGTATCGGGGCAGTAGGCGCTGTAAATTCGGTATTTATTTTTAGCAATTGCGATGTTAAGGACATCAAATACCTACAGCTCGATCCGCAATCGCGCTCATCCAATAACCTGGCGCGTGTTTTACTAAAAAACTACTGGAATGTAAACCCCGAATTAATTAAAGATGCTACAGACTACAGCGAATCTACAGAAGCCAACACCGCTTTTGTACAAATAGGCGACCGCACCTTTGGCAAAAAAGATAAATATAATTATGTGTATGACCTTGCCGAAGAATGGCAAAACTTTACGGGTTTGCCTTTTATGTTTGCCGGCTGGATAGCCAACAAACCTATTCCACAGGATTTTATGGACGAGTTTAACGCCGCCCTGAAACATGGCCTTGATCATCGGGCAGAGCTTTTTAAAGAACTACCCATGCGTGAAGATTTTGACATACAGGATTATCTGATGCACAAGATAGATTTCGATCTTACCGAAGGAAAAAAGAAAGCGCTTTATATGTTTTTGGATTATATAAAAGCACTATAGCCATCACCAACATATTTTTTCTGTTGAAGGGACGCGTAATTGCGTCTCTTTTTGTTTACAAATGTTTAATATATAAAACCTTATCCTGTAAAATACATTGGTTATATTAAAACAATTAAATATGTAGATAAATGAACCCATCATTAAAAGGACAAGCGGCACTGGTTACCGGTGCCGATAGCGGTATCGGTAAAGGGGTAGCCCTGGCTCTCGCAGCCGCTGGTGCCAAACTGGTTATCAATTACGCCCACAATCATGATGCTGCGGAAGTTACCGTAGCTGAAATAAAGGAGATTGGCGGCGAAGCATTTGCCGTACAAGCTGATGTAAGCCAGGAAACTGAGGTAAAAGAAATGTTTGCCCAGATGTACGCGCAATACGGCACCATCGATATATTGGTAAACAATGCAGGTTTGCAAAAAGATTCCAAATTTGTAGATATGACCCTGGATGATTGGAATACAGTGATCAGCATTAACCTTACCGGGCAGTTTTTATGCTCGCGCGAAGCAGCCAGAGAGTTTATACGCAGGGGTGTAGTGGACGAACGAAGCCGTGCAGCTGGCAAGATCATTTGCATGAGCAGTGTACACGAGGTAATTCCATGGGGAGGGCATGTTAACTATGCCGCAAGTAAAGGGGGCATTAGCATGTTTATGAAAAGCATAGCCCAGGAACTGGCCCCGCATAAAATCAGGGTAGTGGGCATCGGACCCGGAGCTATACAAACACCTATTAATAAAGCTGCCTGGGATACACCCGAGGCATTAGATAAACTGCTCACCCTCATACCTTATAACCGAATTGGCAAGCCTGATGATATTGGCAAACTGGCTGCCTGGCTGGCATCAGACGAGGCCGATTACATCACCGGCACCACCATTTTTATGGACGGAGGCATGACTTTGTATCCAGGTTTCGCGGATAATGGTTAAATTGAGGTTAAAATAATTTGAAAAATCGGTTTAGCTAATCCAAAACCTATTTTTTTGCACATTTTTAAATTTACATATTGTAAATTATACACTAAGTGCATTATAAAAATTTAAATTTTTCATCATAAAAGTAATATAATTATAAAATATTCATAAAAGTTAAATTTTATTTGTGACATTACTAATCTTAGCATACTTTTGTTATGGATTTAAAATTTAAACGGACATGAAAAAGATATTTTTAACAACAGCAATTGCCGCTTTATTAAGCGTTAATGTATTTGCCGCTGACGGCGTAAAAAAAGTAGTTGATGGTGGAACAAACGTTTCTTACATCGCTTTACACGGTTTCACAGTTGACTTTTCCGATGCAAAAGATGTAAACTGGACTGTAACCAAAAATTGCCAAAAGGCTACCTTCACTATCGATGGCGTTAAAAAAACCGCTTTCTACAACCTGAATGGCGAGTTTTTAGGTGTAACTCAACGTGTTGACGCTAAAGCTATCCCTGCTAAAACTTTAAAACAAATTGCTAAAGATTACAAAGGTTACGAAATAGGCGAGGTTATCGTTTACCAGGCTAATACCGACCTGAACGACAACATCGACCCAACTTCATACTTTGTTGACCTGAAAAACGATACTCATGAAGTATTGGTAAGGATCACTCAACAAGCTAACCTTGAGTTTTTCCAACAAGTAAGATAATTCTAAATAGTCTTCATAAAAAGCCATTCCGACAATCGGGATGGCTTTTTTATGTCACAAGCTTGTTATTTTGCCCTTCATTGTAACTATTAAGCAAACAAATTGAGGCTTTCTGTCTTTATTAATAAGTATAATTTATTAATATAATTCGCAGATATGCCCAAGACCATCATTGTATCTAACCGGTTACCTATCAAAATTTCAAAAAACGAAGACGAGTATATTTTATCGTCCAGTGAAGGGGGTTTAGCAACCGGTTTAGGTTCAATATATAAACAAGGTAATAATGTATGGATAGGCTGGCCCGGCATCGAGATCACCGAGCAACAGGATAAAGACCATGTTTCCCATCAATTAAAAGAACTCAGCCTAATACCAGTTTTTCTTGACCAGGAAGAAATCAATCAATATTATGAAGGATTCTCCAACGAGGTATTATGGCCGGTTTTCCATTATTACGCCTCCACGTACGCCAATTACAAGCAATCAAACTGGGATTATTACCAGGCTGTAAATCAAAAATTTAGAGACAGCATCCTAAGTGTTGCCGAACCTGGCGATATTATATGGATCCATGATTACCAGTTATTACTTTTACCTGCCCTGGTAAGGAATGAATTGCCTGATGTTTCTATTGGCTTTTTCCTGCATATTCCATTTCCCTCACATGAAATGTTCCGGTTGATACCCTGGAGATCTGAACTATTGGAGGGTATGCTGGGTGCTGACCTGATTGGCTTTCACACCTTTGATGATGTGCGTCATTTTTTGGGAGCAACCTCACGTATTTTGCCGGTAAATACCTCATCAAACATCATCACCATGGATGAGCGTTCCATCGTGGTAGAATCATTCCCCATGGGAATAGATGAGCAAAAATATGCCACTTTACCGCTACAGGATGATGTCAAAGAACAGATCGAGCTGATAAAAAACAATTTCAAAGACACCAAGCTCATCCTTTCTATTGACCGGCTGGACTATAGCAAAGGTATACTACAACGCTTGCAGGCTTTTGAATTGATGCTGGAGCTTTGCCCCGAGTGTATTGAAAAAATAACGTTCTACATGATCGTTGTGCCTTCAAGGGATACCGTTCCGCAATATGCCCACCTGCGTGAGGAAATTGATAAAAGGGTAGGTAATATCAATTCCATATATCGAACCATGGATTGGACACCTATCCATTATTATTACCGGTCGTTCCCGATCGAAACACTATCTGCCTTATACCATACTGCCGATGTATGCCTGGTAACCCCCATGCGCGATGGTATGAACCTGGTTAGTAAAGAATATATTGCCAGCAGAACAAATAACGATGGCGTATTGATATTAAGTGAGATGGCCGGTTCATCTAAAGAATTAATTGATGCTATCGTCGTTAACCCAAATAATACGGGCGAGGTTTGCCGGGCGATACTGGAGGCCCTTAGCATGCCACTGGAAGAGCAGCAAAGGCGCATGATACCTATGCGGCAGTTAGTATCAAAGTTTAATATTTCGCACTGGGTCAAAATTTTCTTTGACCGTTTAAAGGAGGTTAAACTCATGCAGCGCTCCCTACAGGCCCGGCATGTTAGTTTCGCCACCGAACAATCTATCATCAACCGGTATATCAAAACCAAAAAAAGGATCATCTTTTTAGATTATGATGGTACCCTTGTGAACTTTAAATCAAATATTGAGCAGGCCAGTCCCGATAAAGAATTATACGATATAATTGATAAACTATCAGAAGATCCTGCCAATCAGGTCGTGCTCATCAGTGGTCGTAAGCATGAAAACCTCGAAGAGTGGTTTAGCCATACCAATATATACCTGATTGCCGAACACGGTTCCTGGTTTAAAAGACCTGGCACCAGTTGGCATAAAATATCGGGATTGAGCGATCAATGGAAACATGATATTTATCCCATCCTGGAAACCTATGTAGACCGTACTCCGGGCTCATTTATCGAAGAGAAAACCTATTCGCTGGTTTGGCACTACCGCAAGGCACAAAATGGCTTAGGAGAGCTTAGAGCGAGCGAATTGATGAACAACCTGAAATATTTGGCCAGCGATAAAGGCCTACAGCTGCTGGCAGGGGATAAGGTACTGGAAGTAAAGAACATGGATATCAACAAAGGTAAAGCCGCGTTAACCCTAACAGAAGGCAAAGATTATGATTTTATTATAGCCTTTGGCGATGATTATACCGACGAAGATATTTTTAAAGCATTACCGGAAACTGCAATTACCATCAAAGTAGGCAGCAATTTATCAGCAGCTAAATTTTATCTCCGCAACCCCGCAGAAGTACGCAAACTACTCACCAGCTTCACCCAGCATATTACGGTGGAAGTTAATTAGAGAGTTAAGTTAGTGATTTACTGAATTAGTGATTAAGTAAATTAATTAGTGAATTATTGAATTAGTTGCGTATGTTCAACTAATTCAATAATTCACTAATTCACTAATTCACTAATTCACTAATTATAGAAATATAGGTCTGTCCAATTTCATGGCTATCCGGTAGGCCGCGTTCATCAGGCCTACGTGGCTATATGCCTGCGGAAAATTACCCCATTGGCTACCGTCCTGTTCATCAACATCCTCACTAAACAATAGCAGATGATTAGAGTATTGCAGCAGATTGGCAAACTCGCGCTGGGCATCATCCAGGCGACCAACACTGGCCAGAGCCTCTACATACCAAAAGGCACATATCAGGAAAGTAGTTTTAGGTTTGCCAAAGTCGTCAGTATATAAATATCTGTAAAACAATCCATTAGGGGTCCTTAGCTCTTTTTCTAATGCAAGTAAATGATCCTTAGCTTTTTGCGATTCCGGGTCAAGATAATTCATCATGATCAATTGCAGCGTACTGGCATCCAGATTGGAGCTACCTGCCGAATTGGTATACACTTTCCTCACCGGGTCATAACAGCTTTCTATATGCGCGGCCGCGCGTTCTTTCAATTCTATAGCCTTGTCAATAAGTTCTTTATTGTCAATAGTGCGTGCCATCTTTTCAGCGGCCGAGGCCCCGGCCCATTGGAACAGGTTGCTGTAGCAATGTATATTGGCCATGTTTCTGAACTCCCAGATCCCGGCATCCTTTTCATCAATGGTACGGTCAATCTTATTCAGTAGCGACTCTATCCAGCGAACCGAATCCTTCCGTTCCGAAAAAACGAAACGGTGATCGGTATATAGCGGGAGCAGGGAGATCATTACCTGCCCATAAATATCATTCTGGATATGCTCATAAGCCTGGTTACCAATACGTACCGGCTGGTTACCCATATAACCATCCAGATCGGTCAGTATTTCCTCAACCAATTTTCTTTTACCGGTTATGCCGTAAAGTGGCTGATAGCGTTCATCTTCGGAAAAGGAGATATCCGTAACATAGCTAAAATACTTCTCCATTTCCTCAAAGTGACCAATGTGGTTCAGCGCGGTGATCACATAGTAAGTATCACGCAGCCAGCAGTAGCGGTAATCCCAATTGCGACCACTTCCCGGCGATTCGGGTAAACTGGTAGTACTTGCAGCTATAATGGCCCCCGTATCCTCAAACTGGTGTATTTTTAATGCCAGGCCTGAGCGGATCACAAATGGCTGATAATAGGTAGCGATAGAGGAGTGCTTGATCCAGGTGCGCCAGTATTGAATGGTTTCGGCCAAAAATCGGTCAGCGGTTGATATCAGGGCGGCTTCCAATGGTTCGCCGTAGGTTAAGGCGAGGTATTTGGTTTCATTCAGCACAAAGGCCTGCTCATCAAATACATAACTGATAGGAATATTGGTGGTAAGCCGCATATTCTCCTCACCGCCAAGGTATTGTATATGGTTACTTCCACGGTTTACATTCAGCTTTACCGCGCCATATTCAGATACAGGTTCACACTTCACAATAACCCTGGGCGAGCCTTCAATAGCTTCTATTTTCCTGATCAGCATTAAGGGTTTATAATACCGCTGATGCTGATAAAACCTTGGTGCAAAATCGGTTATACGGTATTTACCACCACTTTTGGGGCTTATCTCGGTTATCAGCACATTGGTATTTTCCAGGTAGTGCTGCTCCGATGTATATTCTCCCTCAGGGCGGATGGAAAACTCGCCGCCCTTTTTTTTATCCAGCAAGCCGCCAAAGATGAAGGTGCTGTCGAACTTCGGCCAGCAAAGCCAGTCGACGTTGGTATTTTTATTAATATGGGCCAAAAAGGCGCAATTTCCAATTATTCCGGTCTCATAGGTATGTCTGCTCATTCAGTTTTTGTGCTTAGTTAATAGGTTCAACAATATTTGCGGCGTAATGTTGAAGCAAAATTTAAAAGCGCAGATCCGTAATGGTTAACAATTGGTCTTGAGTTTTTTAACCCGGTTACAAAATTCAAACCTCAGGATAAGGGCAGCAGACTTTTTAAACCCTTATTTTAACACTTTTCTGATCAAAAATGATGTAAAGAAGCTCACTTATTAGCCATTTTAACAAAGCTTTAACGCCATTTTAACACTTTTTAACAAATTTTTGATGGGTTTTAAAAATTTTAAAAAGAATTAATTTTCTGATATCCAAATAACTGCGTACTAAACAATGCTTTTTTAGCCTATTTTGTCTCTTTAACCAAACGGCCCCACTTATATTTTTCAATTAAGTGGGGCCGTGGCTGGTTATACTTAAATATACAAAATATTTACGGTTTTTGCAATTAAACATTTTCAACAACAAGCAGGCAGTTTTATCCGTTACATAATTCTGTAAATTTTAACCCGATGTTATTTTTACATTTTGATTTATCAATTAATGTATAGTAACTTAGTAGTCATTTATTCTTTATAAATAAAACAACATAATCATGAGTTTACGATTAGGCGATAAAGCCCCAAATTTTCAGGCAAAAACATCAGCAGGTGAAATTGATTTTTACGAATATCTTGGCGACAGCTGGGGCGTACTTTTTTCGCACCCAGGCGATTATACCCCGGTTTGTACAACCGAATTAGGTAAAACTGCCGCTTTGAAAGACGAATTCAGCAAGCGTAATGTAAAAGTATTAGCGCTGAGTGTCGACTCGGTAGAATCTCACCATGGCTGGATAGGGGATATCAACGAAACCCAGGGCGTAGAAGTAAATTTCCCGATCATCGCCGATGAGGATCGCAAAATTTCCGAAGCCTATGACATGATCCACCCAAATGCCTCCGTTAACGCTACAGTACGATCGTTATTCATTATCGGTCCGGATAAAGCGGTTAAGCTCATCATTACTTACCCGGCATCAACAGGTCGTAATTTCCAGGAGATCCTACGGGTAATCGATTCTTTGCAATTAACAGCCAATTACGGTGTAGCTACACCGGCCGACTGGAAAGACGGAGAAGATGTAGTAGTGGTACCAGCTATAAAAACAGAAGATATCCCGGCCAAATTTCCAAAGGGTTATAAAGCTATAAAACCCTATTTAAGGATAACCCCACAACCAAATAAATAATTTTATTTGGTTTATTAATAATTTTATATATTTGGTAAAGATGGGTTTATCTATTCCTTCTGATTATTAAAACCGTTTTATTTTCAGTTTGGCTTTAGTTATTAATCTTATATACGAATTTTTTTTTAATACGATAATTATAATTATGAAAACTGGAAAAGTAAAATGGTTTAACACACAAAAAGGTTATGGCTTCATCGTTACCGAGGATGGTAAAGATCTTTTTGTCCACTTTAAAGATGTACAAGGCGGCGTAAATGCTATTAAAGATAATGATGATGTAACTTACGAAGTGGAAGAAGGCAGAAAAGGATTGCAAGCGGTAAACGTAAAAAAAGTATAGTTTAACCAAACACTCAAAAAAAGCCCCTGCATACACAGGGGCTTTTTTCATGATTAAATTTTTGATTTTATATAATTCTGCTACTTTAGCCTCCACAAATACCCCATGAAAAACATATGACTACTACTACAACACCATCGGCCAAAGCCACAAGGAACATGCTATTCCTGGTTCTTGTTGCCTCACTTGGCTATTTCGTTGATATTTATGACCTGCTTGTTTTTTCCATTGTACGGATAAGCAGCCTGAAAGATATTGGTTTAACTCCCGAGGAAATAACAAGTAAAGGACAGTTTATTATCAGTATCCAAATGTTTGGACTTCTTTTAGGAGGCATTATATGGGGTATTGTTGGTGATAAACTTGGGCGCATTAAAGTTCTTTTCGGCTCAATTTTATTATATTCCATTGCCAACTTTGCTAATGGTTTGGTGCACGATGTAAATACCTATGCCATTGTCAGGTTTATCGCAGGTCTTGGTCTTGCAGGCGAGCTGGGTGCTGGTATTACCCTGGTAAGTGAAACTTTAAGCAAAGAAAAAAGGGGGTACGGAACCATGACGGTTGCCGTTATTGGCCTGTTTGGCGCTACTGCTGCTTACATGGTTGCCAAATTTGGCTGGCGAAATGCTTACTTCGTAGGAGGTGGCCTGGGAGTACTTTTGCTTTTATTGAGGATAGGTACTTTTGAATCGGGAATGTTTAAGAATATCGAACAAAGTAAAGTATCAAAAGGAAACATGCTTATGCTCTTTACCAATTGGAGCAGATTTAAAAAATATCTTTATTGCATACTGATAGGTGCACCGTTATGGTATGTGGTCGGCGTGCTGATCAGCTTTTCTGACCAGTTTGGGATAGCACTTGGCGCAAAAACAATCATCAAACCAGGCGATGGTATTTTTTATAGTTATATCGGCATAGCAGTTGGCGATCTTTTCGCAGGCTTGCTGGCCCAGATCACCAGATCAAGAAAACTAACCATGGCTGTTTTTCTATTATTATCGCTGGTAAGCGTATATTTTTACCTGAGTGCCACAGGTATTACCCCCGAGCGTTTTGTATGGCTTAGCTTCTTTATGGGGTGCACTGTTGGCTATTGGGCTACATTTGTTACCATTGCTTCAGAGCAATTTGGCACCAATATACGTTCAACCGTAACCACAACGGTACCAAACTTTGTACGCGGATCCCTTATTCCAATAACAATAGCATTTAACGCATTTAAGGCAAATTACGGCGTTATAACCAGTGGTTACATTATGATGGGTATATTAACCCTGATAGCCTTATTCTCTTTAAGTCAGCTCAAAGAAACCTTTGGCAAGGATCTGGATTATGTGGAGATCAGTTAGGTTGAAGATAGTATCAAGTAGCTAGTATCAAGTATCACGACTTTTGAAAAGCATATTTATAAACTACCGGAAATCTTGATACTTGATACTAGCTACTTGATACTAAAAAAGTATTTTTACATCCTATGATAAGCAAAGAACAAATAGCCACCGATTACCAGCAGATACAAGACGAAATATGCGCGGCGCTGGAATTAACCGACGGCCAAGCTCGGTTTGAAGAAGAAGTATGGGAACGTGACGGCGGCGGCGGCGGCAGAACCCGCATCATCCAAAACGGCAATATATTTGAAAAGGGAGGCGTGAATTTCTCGGCCGTTCATGGTAAACTGCCCGAAAATATGCAAAAGGCCCTGCAGGTAGAGTCGGACGATTTTTTTGCTACCGGCGTATCTATCGTGATTCACCCGAACCATCCTTTGGTGCCTATCATCCACATGAATATCCGGTATTTTGAAATGCCAACACCAGCAGGCAGCGATCAGCAGCCAAAAAGATGGTTCGGCGGCGGTATCGATCTTACACCACATTACATTATTGATGCTGATGCCCGATATTTCCACGGTAATATCAAAGCGGTGTGTGATACTTATTATCATGATTTTTATCACCGGTTTAAACTTTGGGCCGATGATTATTTTTATATCAAACATCGTAACGAAACCCGGGGCATAGGCGGCATATTCTATGATCGCTTAACTGCCAATGAGGAGTTATCATGGGAGAGCATTTTTGAGTTTTCAAAAGCCCTGGGCCGATCATTCATCCCTACCTATACCGAACTGGTGGAACGTAACCGCCATAGCGCGTTTACCGAAGAACAGCAACTTTGGCAATACCAGCGCCGCAGCCGCTATACCGAGTTTAACCTGGTATATGATGCAGGCACCAAATTTGGACTGGAAACCAATGGCCGTATCGAATCTATACTGATGAGCTTACCGCCCACAGCCAAATGGATCTATAACTATCAGCCTGTAGCAGGCAGCGAAGAAGAAAGGACATTATCTTTACTCAAAAAAGGGATTAACTGGGCTTGAGAGTCAGTATCAAGTAGCAGAATTTGATATCAAGCAGCTAGTATCAAGTATCACGACACTCAAATGTGGTATTGAAGAAGAAAAATCTTGATACTTGATACTAACTACTTGATACTAAAAAATAAATACTATGAAAAAAACGATCTTCCCGGTATTACTGATTGCCCTATTATGCGGCTTTACTAATGGTGAAAGCCCGTTAAAAGGCGTTTGGGAGTATAGGGGAGGGCTGTTTAATGGTAAACAGGACAGCGTATCCACCAACTACACATTGCAGCGTACGTATGACGATCTGCATTACCAGGCCAAAGTAATTGAAAAGGGACAAAAAACTTTTATTTACGAAAAGGGCGACTATAAACTACAGGCAGATACCTGCTTTGAAACGCAGACTTATTGCAATCAACCATCAAAACTGTTGGGCAAAACTGTAAAATACGCTTATACAGTGAGCAACGATACGCTTAAACTTTTAGCTACCTTACCCAATGGCAACAAGATCGAAGATCATTGGGTGAGAGTTCATTAGTGTCAATGGTTCATTAGTTCATTGGTATTATTAGTTCATTGGTTTGTATCGGGTAATATGTTGCATTAAATTGGTTTGGTGATTTTTGTTAAATCATTTACTAATAAACTAATGAACCATTGACACTAATGAACTAATAATACCAATAAACCACTATGATTAAACAATGGATAAAAGGCCGGATCATGAAATATATCAGCCATTTCAAAGATCTGGACGGCTGGCTTACTGAGCGCGAGGCTATGGGATTGTTTCTTTTAGCCCTTAAGGCACCACGCAATGCTACCGTAGTTGAAATAGGCAGCTGGCAGGGTAAAAGCACCTATTGCTTATCCAGAGGGCTCAGATCGGGCAGGGTTTATGCCATTGATCCTTTTAATGCTGATGGCGGATTGGATAAGGACAGTGAAAAAATATACGCCAAAAAAAAAGGCACCGATGATCTTTATGCCAAATTCATGGATAACATGACCAGGCTTAAAGTGCTGTCAAAAATTGTTGCCAAACGGGGATATTCCTACCAGTTTGCCGCAGATTTTAACAAAATAGACGTGCTTTTTATTGATGGCGATCATTCCATAGAAGGTTGTAAGCTCGATTTTGAGCTATTTTCACCTAAGGTTGCTATCGGTGGCTATATCGCTTTTCATGATTATGATCAAACACGTGATGAGCTGGGCCCTACCTATGTAATACAAAATCTGGTGATGAACTCATCATCTTATGTTTATCACCGGCAATATGATTCGCTGTGGGTGGCTAAAAAGATCGCGTAGGGTAACCTATTAACTTTTACGCAAATCAATAGCACTAATGAACTATTGAACCAAAAATTGGCACAATAATCAACTATTTTCTTAACTTCGCAAGTCGCTTAAAAAACACTTTTTAACGCGCAATTATAGAGAAGATTCCACAAATTAATAAAAATGGCTGAAGGAACAGAAAACGACAATTCAAGCAAGGAAGACAGAATAATTTCGATAAATATTGACGAAGAAATGCGATCCGCTTACATTGATTATTCAATGTCGGTGATCGTTTCCAGGGCATTACCCGATGTCCGCGACGGATTAAAACCTGTACACAGACGTGTTTTATACGGCATGTTTGATATGGGCTTAAATAACAACAAGCCTTATAAAAAATCGGCCCGTATTGTGGGCGACGTAATGGGTAAATATCACCCGCACGGTGATAAATCTGTTTATGACACCATGGTGCGTATGGCCCAGGACTGGAACCTGCGTTACCTGCTGGTTGACGGTCAGGGCAACTACGGCTCGATGGATGGTGACGAACCAGCGGCTATGCGTTATACCGAGGCCCGCCTGAAAAAACTGGCCGAAGAAATGGTAGCTGATATCAACAAGGATACTATCGATTTTCAGCCAAACTTTGACGAGTCGGAACAGGAACCAACCGTATTGCCATGTAAATTCCCTAACCTGCTGGTTAACGGTGCATCTGGTATCGCGGTAGGTATGGCTACCAATATGGCACCGCACAACCTGTCGGAAGTGATTGATGCTACTATCGCATTGATAGATAACCGCCAGATAGAGATAGCCGAACTGATGAAATTTGTGAAAGGTCCGGATTTTCCTACAGGTGGTATCATCTATGGTTTTGAAGGCCCGCGCGAAGCGTTGGAAACAGGCCGGGGCAGGGTAGTGATCCGCGCCCGGGCCGAAATTGAGACCCATGGCAGCGACCGCGAACGGATTGTGGTGACCGAAGTACCTTACCAGGTAAACAAGGCCCTTATGATTGAACGTACTGCCGACCTGGTAAATGATAAAAAACTGGAAGGTATATCCGCTATCCGCGATGAATCAAGCCGCGAAGGTATCCGTATAGTTTATGAAATTAAGCGGGAAGCCAATGCTGCTATAGTACTGAACAACCTGTTCAAATATACCGCGCTGCAAACATCGTTCAGCGTAAACAATATCGCGCTGGTTAATGGCCGGCCAATGATGCTGAACCTGAAAGATCTGATTCACCATTTTGTGGAGCACAGACACGAGGTTGTTGTTCGCCGTACCAAATTTGAATTGGCCGAAGCGGAAAAACGCGCCCACATATTAGAGGGTTTATTAATTGCCCTGGATCATCTGGATGAAGTAATTCGCCTGATACGTGCATCACAAACACCTGATGAAGCCCGCGAAGGCTTGATGAGCCAGTTTGGTTTAACCGATATACAGGCCCGTGCCATATTGGATATGACGCTTCGCCGGTTAACCGGACTGGAGCGCGACAAGATCAAAGATGAATACGCGGAGTTAATGAAACTGATCGACTATTTAAATTCAATTTTAAATGACGAAGGTTTAAGGATGCAGATCATTAAGGACGAGCTGATTGAAATAAAAGACAAATACGGTGATGAGCGCAGAACAGAAATAGTTCACTCATCCGCCGAAATGCAAACCGAAGACTTTATTGAGGACGAAGATGTGGTGATCACCATATCGCGCGAAGGATATATCAAACGTACGCCTTTAACAGAATATCGTCGTCAGGGCAGAGGGGGTAAAGGCTCTATCGGCAGCAATAGCCGCGATGAAGACTTTATTGAACACCTGCTGGTAGCATCCAACCACAACTACATGTTGTTCTTCACCGAATCTGGCCAGTGTTACTGGCTCCGGGTATTTGAAATTCCGGAAGGCACACGTACCTCAAAAGGACGCGCTATCCAGAATATCATCAATATTCCTAAGGAAGACAACATTAAGGCTTATATTAAACTCATCAGCCTTAAGGATCAGAACTACCTGGAGAACAACTTTATTATCATGTGTACCCGCAAAGGTACCATCAAAAAAACCTCGCTCGAGGCTTACTCACGTCCGCGTGCCAATGGTATCAACGCCATCAACATCAACGAAGGCGATTCGTTACTGGAAGCAACCTTAACCACAGGCAGCAGCGAAATTGTGATGGCCTTAAAATCGGGCAGAGCTATTCGCTTTAATGAGTCGACTGTTAGACCGATGGGCCGTACCGCAACCGGTGTTCGTGGTATCTCATTAGATAGCGACAACGATGAAGTAGTAGGTATGATCAGTATTGACGACGCCGAAACAACCGTTCTGGTAGTATCAGAAAAAGGCTATGGCAAACGTACCGATATTGATGATTACAGGGTAACCAACCGCGGTGGTAAAGGTGTAAAAACTTTAAATATTACCGAAAAAACCGGAAACCTTGTGGCCATAAAAGGTGTTACTGATAAAGAAGACCTGATGATCATCAACAAATCGGGTATTATTATACGTATAGCGGTTAGCGAGCTGAGAACTATGGGCCGTGCCACACAGGGCGTTAGATTAATTACTTTAAAAGGTAATGACGAAATAGCTTCTGTTGCAAAAATTGAGCATGACGAGGATGAAGAGGCCGAACTGGATGAAAATGCCGTAAATGATGCCGGTGATGGTGATGAAGCAGCTAATGACAGCAACGAATCAGCAACAGAAACTACTGAATAAACAATATGGGTTACCGTAAAATTATCCTGGCGGTTATAATATCATCAATGACTACAACCTTTGCCTTTGCCCAAAGCGAAGCGCTAAAGGTTGTGGTTAATAATCTGGCTTACTATAAGCAAAAGAATGATCTGAAGTACCTGGCAGCGGCCAAAAAATCGGCTGATAGCCTGATCATTACCAAATCAGACACGGCCGATCTGGAAAAAAACACCTACCGGGCCCTGGTTAACGCGAGCATTCTGTATATCGATTCGCTCAATAAACTGGGTCAGCCGGATAAATTATTACCGGAAACTTCGACTTTAGTTGATAAACTTTCGGCAAATAAAAAGGAATACAAATTCCAGGCAGAAATTGATTATAGCAAGCGCTGCTTAGCCAATGTTTACATCCGTAAAGGATTTGAGTTTACCAATAATTCAGATTTCACCAAAGCCAGGGAAGCATTTGACAACGCACGCAAATATGCCCCCAACTTTAAACAAATTAATGATTATATAGCCTATTCAAACAATAAGGCTGGTAATTTAGTAGATGCAGCGAAATACTACAGCAGATTATTAGCGGTTGACAGTAATCGCGCCGAATACATTGAAACCGCTTCCAGTATTTATAAATCATTAGGAGATACCTCCAAAGCTTTAGAGATATTGCAAAAGGGGAGGAAGGTACTACCCAACGACCGCTTCTTGCTGCTCGATGAGGCAAACATTTACAACAACCAGAAAAATTACAAGGCCCTGGAGCCATTAATAGGCCCATTACTTGATATTAATGCAAATAACGCCGATATTGCATTTGTAGCGGCTAATTGCTATGATCATTTGAATAAATTTGATAAGGCGGAGTCACTTTATCTGCGTACAATTGAGTTAAACAGTTCTGCCTACGATCCCGCTTTTAATTTGGGCTTGCTTTATTTAAAACAAAGCGCCAATGCAAAGGAGGGGAGCGAGGATCAGGATATCGGTCGTGCTGTACAATGGCTTGAAAAAGCTAACGAAATATCCCCTAATAATGTACAGGGCTTAAAAGCGCTGCAACTGGTTTATACTAAAACCGGCAATAAAGATCAATTAGATAAAATAAACAGTAAACTAAAACAGTTAACAAACTAAATAAACTATGAAAATCAAACTTTTGATGGCGGGCCTGTTAGGCTTAGTTTCAGCAACAACGTTTGCACAAAAAGGTGAATTAAGCACTGCAAAAAGTGAATATGACAATTACGAAGGACTAAGGGGATCAAAAGCTACTTTAGCCGTTGCTACTAAAAGCCTTGGAACTGCCAAAACCTCTATAGACAAAGCTGCTGCTAATGAAAAAACAGCCAACTTACCACAAACTTTTGCTTTAAAAGGCGCCATTTATGCTGCGCTGGCCGTTCAGGATACTGTTGCTGCCACCTCATTACCTTTGTTTACAACTGCCGATGAGTCATTAAAAAAAGCCAAAGAACTGGATGCCAAAGGCGAAAACAAACAAGTAATTGATAACGCTTATTTAAACCTGGCTCAATACCAATTAACCAAAGGTGTTGCTGAATACGGTGCTCAAAAATATGATCAGGCGTACCGTTCATTTGATTACTACCGTACTGTTTTGCCTGAGGATACCAACGCTATTTACTACACAGGTTTAGCAGCAGCCAACGCTAAGAACTATGCAGCGGCAATTACCAATTATAACAAACTGGTAACCACCAAGTACTCCAAAAACGCGGGTGTTTATATGGACTTATCATCGCTTTATTTAGCTAATAAGGATACTACCAACGCTCTTAAATCAGTTAGTGAAGGTATAACCAAATATCCATCAAATACCGATCTGCGTAAAAGAGAGATTGAAATAAGCCTGCAAACCGGTAAAGAAAAAGAAGTGATTCAAAAAATACAAGCTGCTTTAACTGCCGATCCTAAAAACAAAACACTTTACTACTACGCAGGTTTAACTTATTCACAAACTGCCGAAGCCATTATTAAAGAACAAGTCAAAGCAAAAGACGCTGCAGCCAAAAATACTTTACAGCAACAAAAAGTTGATAATTACACCAAGGCTGCAGACATGTACAAAAAAGCCCTGGAAATTGATCCAAACTACTTTGAGGCTAACCTGAACTTAGGTTACGTAATTTTAAACCCAGCCATTGACGCCTACAACGCGGCAAATAAATTACCTGCCAACAAACAAAAAGAATATGACGCGGCTATTAATAAAGCCAATGCACAATTCGACCTGGCAAAACCATACCTGGTGAAAGCCACTGAGCTAAATCCAAAATCAATTGACGCTTTAACAAACCTGAGAACTTACTACTTAGGTAAAAAAGATAACGTTAACGCAGAAGCAACCAAAAAGAAAATTGACGCGCTAAACGGTCAATAAGATATCATACAGGAGAGGGGCTTTTTATAAAAGCCTCTCTTTTTGATTTTATTACTTAACATAATGTTAATTATGTGAAAAAAATTCAATTACATTTTGACGAACCATTTTTAAAAACCTTCCAGAACAAGCACCAGGTTAATTTAATAAGATTTAAATCTGATACATCCTTTTTACAGTTTGAGGATAATGAGCTGATCCCAAACTTTGTTCGGTCATTAACACCTTATTAATAATGCCGATGGCCAAATGGATAAAGCTTTTTTTGATGTAAAACGCGAAGAGCTGCTGCTTATATAAATTCAATGTAAGCGTTGAACGGTTCGCCTATTTAACCGGGCGAAGCTTATCGGCCTTTAAGCGGGATTTCAAATTCATCTTTAATCAAACACCCAACCGATGGCTGGTGGAAAAACGTTTACAGGAAGCTCATTTTTTAATTCAAAGCAAGCATGAAAAACCTTCCGAAATTTACCAGGACCTTGGGTTCGAAGCCCTGTCGCACTTTTCATTTGCTTTTAAAAAACTTTTTGGAGTAACGCCAACAGCATTAACCGGGCAACGGAATAACTAAATCCATCCTTAATATCGTAATATAAAACTCAAGGTATCTGATTGAAAAGCAGTGAAGATCCCTATGCCATTAACCACATTAGTTGGTGTATTGAGCAGGTTTTGGGAATTGGAACCAAGGGTATTGCTCTTTAACAGATCGGCATACTCCTGGTTCACACTGAGCAAAACCACCTGGAAACTACCGTAATAAGGAAAGCTGTCAGACTCTACGAAATACACCGATTTTCGATCTGCCTGCATCATAAATTGATATGATCCGCTATTGGATATAATGCCTGCCCGTAGCGGAAGCGTTGTTTTTTCGATATTATCAAATACCAGGACATGGTTGAGCGAATCGGGGTTATCCCAGGTAAATTTGTTCAATGTATCAATCTCTCCACGGGTTGTATTTTTATCATTCTCATAATAAACCTGGCCATATTGCGTCTGAAAATTTTGTGGTTTGTATGGCATTACGGTTTTCGCAGAAACTGTTTGTGACAAATATTTAAAGCTCAGGCTGTAAGTTTTGCCCGAAACCAGGAAGGTGCTATCATTCGAAGTGTATGTACCTTTTGTGGTTTCGGTCAACTGGATCTGCTTGCTTCCATCAGATATATAAAGCTGCTGCCCGGTTATTGCTGGGCCATAATTCGCGGTATCAGTCAACGATTTTTGCTGATACAGATTAACTCTAATGGGATGACCTGCTAAAAGGTAAGCCTGAACTACAGGTTGCCCTGTCGAATTGAGATTATTTTTCTTACATCCGGTCGTCACCATAAAGATGATACCGGTTAGCCAAATGAAATATAGGTTGCGTTTCATTTAAATCTTAAACTTAAAGTAATATTAGGTGTAAAGCCCAGGTAATCAACGTCGGTGCTCACCGCCGCGTTATTGCGAATAAAGTATTCCTTATACCAGGTATTCACGTGATTGTACACATTAAAAAGCGAGATACCGATGCTTCCTATTTTATCGCCGCTGATTTTCAGCAGGTCATAAGTAGCAGATAGGTCGAGCCGGTGATAATCTGGCAAACGCTCTGCATTTTTACCGCTCACATTAAAGTAAACGGTGCGGTTACCATCCACACCGGTAAGCGTATAGGTTGACAAAGGAGCAGTGTATGGATGCCCTGTACTGAATATAAATACTGCCGAAAAATTCCAGCGGTTATCATGATACATATTGATGGCTTTAAACTCGTGGCGTATGTCCTGATCGGCGGGATAATAATTATTACCATAAATGGCAAACTTATTCTCGGCATTCGCTAGTGTATAGCTCAACCAGCCGGTATATTGGCCCAGTTTTTTCTGAACGAGCACTTCAATACCCTTGGCACGTCCCGAACCTGTGTAAAAATCCTCGGTAACAGTGGGGTTACCCCCTCCCCGGCCGAAACCGGTTCGGGTAATGTTATATTGCGTTAAATCGGAGAGCCATTTGTAGTATCCTTCTACATCTATCAAAAATTGATCATTTTCATAAGCCACCCCTCCCATTAAATGACGCGACCGGCCAACAGGGATATCGTTATTATTGGATAAAACCCAAAAATTACGGTTGCCATTGGCAATATCATTGCGTGTTACCGAATTCATGAACTGGTAGAACTGCCCGGTAGCGAATTTAATCGTGTAATTATCATTTAAAACATAACTTGCCGACAGGCGTGGTTCTACATATACCTTACTGGTTGGGTTATAATAAGTGGCCCTAATCCCCGGCTGCACATGCAACGCGCTTGTAGGGTCATATTCGGCTTCCAGGTAACCACCTCCCGAGAAGGCACTATTGTGCTGATTGATCAGGTGTGAAGTATCATTTTGGATGTAATCATAGTTGATATGCTGAAAGGATGTAAAACCGCCATATAAAAGTTTGAAATTGTTATTCATTTCCCACACCCAATCTGATTTCAGGCCCACGTCTTTCAAATTATTATTCTCCACCGTACCGTTATTAAAACTCGTCTGGTTACCATTGCTATCGGTGGTGGTACCGGTTGTTGAGCGATTCCTGTCGTTGAAATAAGAAGAATAAGTTATATAGGTGTTGGAGTGTAATTGTTTATTCCATTGCCTGAACCATTTTAAACTGCTGGCCAGGTTGCCATATTTGGTATAGTCGGTAATATCTGGCGCGGTGCCGCCCAAAAAAGAAGGTAACTCAAGTTGCCGGCTATTATCAGTATTATCCTCACCTGAGTAAAAGCTCCAGGTAAATATGTCATTCTGATCTGCACGGTAATTGTATCGTACATCGGCATCATAAAAATGAGAAGCCGGTGTGGTTTGCTGACCGAATCCACCTCTTCCGCCACCGCCTGCCCCGCCGCCAAAGCCACCACCGGTAGATGTATTAAACTGGTGGAAGATCTTATCATAAAAAGGCCCCTGGTACGAGCGCCGGAATGTCATCAAAAGTGATGATTTATCGTTGATCGGCGTTTCCATGAATGCGTTTAAACTCAATAGGCTGACATCAACCCCGAAAGCGGCTTGTTTAGTATTACCATCCTTACCACTGATTTGCGTTACGCTGGAAAGGCGCCCCCCATATTGCGCGGAAAAACCGCCTTTAAACAGCTGTACTTCTTTTATCGCGTTGCTGTTGAAAGCACTGAAAAAACCGTAAAGATGGTCTACCTGGTAAATAGTAAAACCATCAAAGGTTACCAGGTTCTGATCAGGCGTGCCTCCCCGTACATATGCTCCTGAGGAGGATTCATTGGTTGCCCCTACTCCCGGCATGAGCTGGAAGGCACGCATTACATCCTTTTCGCCAAGGTTTGGCAATTTGTCAAGATTGGCCGGTGTAAGTTGTAGCACGCCAACCTTTTTAACATCGGTATTCATTACGCCACTTTTTTGCCCCATGATATTAACCTCATTTAACGTAGTGAGGGCTGGTAACAAGGAAAGTACTAAGGGCTTTTGAAGCAGATCGGGGTTGAGTTTGAAACTGTCTGGCTGATAGCCGGAATAAGAAACATCCAATGTGCAGGTATCTGCGGGTACATTAAATAAAGTAAAATTACCATCATTATTGGCAACAACCGTAAGATTGGTATTGCGCACCCGAACTGTTGCCGAGGGTAAAGCCAGGCCCGAGTTCATATCAGCTACTTTACCACTTACGGTAAGGTGCGAATTTGACTTAGTTTTATCAACCTGGCTAGCCTGTAACGACATCTTATTAGTTGATACAGCCTTTGATTTTTGACCCACACCTCCACCCTCTGCTGCCGGTGGTGAAGCATTCGCCTGCTTAAGTTTAGCGGCCTTTTGTTCGGCTTCATACATGGCGTCAAAACCCCGATCTTGTTCTACGGGCGTACCATCCGGGTTCTTGGATTTAAGAGCTGATTTTGGCGACTTCAGGGTTTTAGCCAATTGCTTCAGCCTTTGCATATCATCTACATCCTTTACAATAAACACGGTGCCACTGGCATCGGTCCAGTAGTGCAGGTTGAATTTTTTGCAGCAGAAACCGAGCACATCTTCTAAGGGCTCTTGAAAAAAGTGTTCCACCACATCATATCTATGCAGTGAATCGCGCTCAAAAACAATTTTTAACCCGTAATTAACAGAAATTGTATCCAGCAATTCATCAAAAGGACTGGATACAAATTTGTTGAGTGTATCCTTACGTAGTAATTGTTTGGTGTTTTGCGCGTTGGCATAACAGGTGCAAATTATCAGGAAGATCAGAAGTAACAGTTTTTTCATTCGCGGGCTGGTTACAGCAGGCAATTTGCAACCTATGCGCAGACGATAAAAATAAATGAGACCATCGGGCCGAATGTGTAGACAAGGGGCCCAATTGTGCGTTTACGCCAAAGCTTTCCCGGTCATTCTATCAATCATATCGCGGTAAGCATCGCTTAACGGTAGCTCGCTGGTTAATGTTTTTATCTTACCCCTGCGAATATGCTGTACATAATCTACATTGATAATATACGATTTATGTACCCTGTAAAAACGTTCAGCCGGTAATTGAGCTTCCAGCGTTTTTATGCTCATTCGTGTGAGCAAGGGTTTGTCGGCACCTGTAAGGTGGATCTTCACATAATCTTTAAGGCCTTCTGCAAATTCAATCTTATCCAGGTTGATCTTAATCAGATTATAATCCGAATAAACAAAAAGATAATTGCGCGACTGTGCCGCAGGTAATATTTGCGCTGCTTGGCGTGTTTCCATAACGCGGTAAGCTTTCTGGCAGGCTCGCAGAAAGCGATCCATCGGAACAGGCTTGATCAGGTAATCCAGCACCTCTAAATCAAAGCCCTGCAGGGCAAAATGCTCATAGGCAGTCACAAAAATAATCATTGGCCGCACGGTCATACTGCTTACCATTTGCAAACCGCTGATCCCGGGCATCTGTATATCGCAAAAGATCAAATCTACCGGGTTATCTCTTAATATCCTGAGGGCATCTGCCGCGTTGCGCGCTTTTCCTGTTACCTGTATATAATCAACCTGCCGCAGGTTATCCTCTAACAGATCAAGCGCCAATGGTTCGTCGTCGATAATAAGGCATCGTATCATTTTAATTGCAATTGAAGGTGAATATTGTAGGTGCTGTTTAATTGTTGAATGTCCAAACGGTGTTTATTGGGATACAGCAGTGCAAGCCTGCGTTTAATATTGTTAAGTCCTATACCGTGATGTTCATCCTTATTAAGTTCAACCGGGTTGTATTGATTGGATACCCTGAAATCAAGCATGCGGTTGTCGGCTATCAGGCTGATCGCTATAGAAGGATTAGTAACATCGCCTGTGCCGTGTTTAAAAGCATTTTCAACAAAGGGAATAAGCAGCATGGGTTCAATTGTTTTTTCGGGCGAACCGATGTGCGCATCGAAATCTACCTGAACAGCAGAACCGAAACGGAGTTTTTGCAGTTGGATATAACTGTTCAGGTATTCCATTTTCCGCCCCAGCGTAATTCGTTCCTCATCAGATACATACAGCATGTAGCGCAATAATTGAGACAACTGTATAAGCGTAGGTTCAACAGCCGGGGGATTCAACCGGGATAATGCTACAACGCTGTTGATCACATTAAACATAAAATGCGGACTGATCTGCGAACGCAGAAAAGCGATCTCCGAAACCATGGTGGCATTAGCAATCTCCCCTTTTCTGGCCACATAGCGAAAATGATCGGTAAGATACCGGTAAGCAAAGCTGCCGGCGGTAATAGCTATCAGCGGCAAAATGAAAAAATTACGTCCCGGCGGTGGTCTGTGCCCCGCAAACATACCCGGTGGAAAAAAATTTCTTGGACGCATACAAGTAATCAGCACACTGGCCAATAAAAAGGTAAGGATCAATAGAAAAAAGAATATCCAGGGTTGCCTGTGCTCATTCAAATAAAAAGGTATAAGGATAAAGGCATTCAAATAAAAAACAACGGCAAGCAGTGTATTGATCAACACGATATGTTGAAACGGGATAAACCGGTGCGGTGTTGCAGAAAATAACGGCAGTAAAGTGATGAGCGCCCAAAAGAGCACATGCAGCAGCACCTCCAGCAATATGGCAGGTTTTATACGGCTTAAGTTAACCATCGGGAGTGAATCAGTTTTAGTTTTGGTATGGGAACGCACGTTAGCTGGCGAAATTATAGCTACTGTTGCCTACATACGTCAAAATGAACTGATTTAACATTTTTTAACGTAAAACACAGTCAAAGAAACAGCTGTACAGATCTTAAAAATGATTATTTCTGCGATAATATTTTATCCCGCGTAGCCGTGGTGTATGCTTTTTGCATGTTGGTAGCTACAGGCAGTTGCTGTGCTGCAGCTCTTAATGTTACAAGTGACATGCAATAACAAGTATTGGGAACTTAGTAATCATCTGTTGGTATTTCAAAAATAACGCTGATAATAAAGCAAGCGAATTTATAAGAATTATCAAATAACAGGTGTAGTTTATTTTAACGCGACTTAAATAAGGTTGCCAGTGTTGTTGGATCAAACCCTGAATATCGTTTAACTTCATTAGACAGATGCGCCTGGTCATAATAACCCATTTCATATGCAAGCTGTGAAAGGCCTTCTTTAAAATCTTTTTTACGAATCCTTTTCAAAACCTGCTGAAACCGGATCACTTTAATAAACTCCTTTGGACTAATCCCCATATGTTCATTAAACATACGCTCCAGGGTTCTGTTGGTGATGTGATGTTTTTTGGCCAGGTGATCTACCGTAATTTTCCCTTTATAGTTTTCTACAGTTTTAGCCAAAGAAATCAGATTGCGGGTATCCTTGATTTTCCGGGTAAAGAAATCATCCAAACGATCGGTAACTTGAGCATCCACATCTAGCAGATCATACAGAAAACGATCCGGGAACTCTATAACCTCATCGGTAAGTTCTTGCAGTGGTAGTTTATAAAAGAATGCGAAACCGCCGGGCTTAAAACGGATGCCAATGAATATGCTGTTCGGCAAACGTTGAATAAGGCTTGAAGTGGTCATGGTGCCACCAAAATAAATAGTACCGGGTAAAAGCGGTGTATTGTTAAGTAAAGGCCTGGTGCTACCCATATTAACAAAAATATCTGTAGTGCCATCCGCATATAACCGTACCTCTGTCGGCTGGTATAACGGTCCGGTTTCCATTATCCAATACGTATCTATAAAATCCCTCAGATGTTCAACCGGAGGAATTTCGACATACCTGAATGAGCTCATAAACAAACTTCCTACCCCTATCCTGAATAAAATTAACGATTTTTTGCCGCTCTTTCCAGGTTTTTAATTACGCTATTGCTCTTCGCATCAGGAAATTACGTCGTTCCTCAAAATTATTTTGTTCTACAGGCAACAATATGTTTTCCAATAATTCAGTAACTGCCGCAGGATGATTAGTGGCCTTTTGCGTTTGGGTGTTAAAATACACAAAGTTTGTCCATAGCATGGCCTTCAGTTTAGTTTTGCTTTCGTTCCACATACGCATTTCGATATGGACACTTTTGGGAGTGAAGGCGATCAGCTGTGATTCGATGAGTACATTTTCAATCACGTTTGCCGGGGTCAGGTAACATATCTGATTAGATACCACAATCCAGGCCTCACCCGTGGTTTTTAAATTTTCGAACACATCAAAATTGTAATTATCCAGTAAATGATCTTCGCGGGCATTAATGAAGTAATTAATATAACTGGCATTGTTTAAGTGATTAAATGGGTCACAATCCTGAAACCGGATCTTGTAGCTGGAGCTTAATATTTTTTCCATGATATTTTTATAACTACCTGCAAAAGAAAGCATCAGGAATAAGAATGATTTGGAAAAATACGACAAAATGATTTTTCCAGGGCGATAATCATCGTTGCAGTTATTTTCCTTATTTTCAAGCAACTTAATTACAGACACCCATGGAAGAAGAACAAATACTTGATGCCCTGAATGCGCACTGGCGCGCGTCGGCAGTTGGTGATGTAAACGCGGAACATGATATTTATGCAGACGATGCCATTTGTGACTATCCCCAATCGGGCGAGCGCATCCTTGGCCGAAGTAATTTACAAGCCTTGCGGAGCCATCATCCGGGTAAACCATCGGGTTTCCATATTAAGCGAATGCTGGGACAAGGCGATCTTTGGATCACCGAATATACCATCACCTACCAGGAGCAATCGGCATACACGGTGAGCATTATGGAGTTCAGCAATGGTAAAGTGGTACACGAGACACAGTATTTCGCCGATGCTTTCGAAGCACCTGCCTGGCGAAGCCAATGGGTTCGGCAACTCCCTTAAAACTTTACAATACTTTGCAGGAAAGTTTCTGTTCGGCAACGTACAGCAACTGTAACATTTCCGAACAATTGAGCTTTTATATGAGTTATAAATCACTAATAATCAATATATTATAATAAAGGCACGTTATTGGCATACTTGAGGTAGTATCGACACATTTTAAAACCGGCCGCACCATGATCAAAACATACTTTAAGCTTGCTTACAGGAATATCGTTAAGGATAAAGCCTATTCCATTTTAAATATAACAGGTTTAGCCATAGGCCTGGCATCAAGTATTTTAATCTTACTTTGGGTACAAAACGAATTAAGCTACGACAAGTCCCATAAAAATGCCAACCAGATCTATCGCATCAATAACGATTTTGGTGATTCAAAAACCGCGGCAAGTTCTGCAGGCATGCCTGCCGGTTTGAAAGCGGAAATGCCAGTTATTAAAAATACAGTTCGTTTACAACCAGCTTTTCCTTCTGTTTTATTTGAAGTGGATAACAAAAAATTCCAGGAAGAGCGTGCGTTTTATGCCGATCCGAGCTTTATGGATGTGTTTTCTTTTCCGTTAGTGAAGGGCGATCGTACCCAAGCATTAAATCAGGTTGATGGCGTTTTAATAACGCAGGAAATGGCCACAAAATACTTCGGCAACGAAGACCCTATTGGGAAGATAATAAGAAAAGACAATAAAGAAAACGTGGTTGTAACCGGTGTTTTGGCCAATATCCCTGCCAACTCCGATCTGCAATTTGATTTTATTCTTCCAATGGCCTCATTAGCCAGGACGAATAATGATTTAAAAAATAGCGTGTGGACTAATTTTAATTTTTATGACTATGTTCTGTTAGATAAAAACTTCGATCCTTCCCCAGCCAATTTATCAAAACTGGAAAAGCAAATTGACCAGATATCGCTAAAACATACCCCGGGAATCGAAGTAAAAGCTTCTTTTCAATTGGCACCTCTAACCAAGATCCACCTGGCACCCGAAAGATTGGGCGATTCGCCGGGCCATGGAAACGCGCAATATGTAAGCATCTTTTTTATTATCGCTGTTTTGATATTGGTAGTAGCCTGCATTAATTTCATGAACCTGGCTACCGCAAGGTCGGCCCGCCGGGCTAAAGAAATTGGTTTACGTAAAGTGGCCGGTGCTGTACGTGGGCAACTGATCTTCCAGTTTTTAAGTGAATCGGTATTTATTTCTTTTGTGTCCTTATTGCTTGCGCTCGGGATCGTTATTTTATTCCTGCCTGTATTTAATGAACTGGCCAACAGAAAACTCAGTATTGATGTGTATGATGTGAAGCTCTGGTTAAGTCTGTTTGGTATTGCCCTGTTAACCGGGCTTATCTCTGGCAGCTACCCTGCCTTATTCCTTTCGGGCTTTAACCCGGTTAAAGTACTCAAAGGCAATGTAAAATCAATGGGGGGCAATTTATTGTTTCGCAACGCCCTGGTTGTAATCCAGTTCATGGTTTCTATTGTATTACTGGTTGGCACCGTAGTTATTTACAACCAGCTTAAATTTATCCGCGAACGAAACCCCGGCTTTGAAAAGGCTAATCTTTTGTATATACCCGTAACCGGAGACATCTGGAGCAAGAAGCAAGCCTTAAAAAACGAATTAAATGCCAACCCGCTTACCAGCGATTTTTCTATCATTACCGATCTGCCCACCAACCTCGGCGGCTGGACAATGAGCGTTGACTGGCCCGGCAAAGATCCCCGCGCCCAAACAATTTTCCCGGTAATGGGTGTGGACGAGGATTTTACCCATACATTCAGGATGAAGATGATAGCGGGCCGCAGCTTTTCAAGGGCCTTTAAAACCGATTCAGCTAACTACCTGGTTAACGAAAAAATGCTGAGCATTATGGGCTTAAAGCCTAATGCTGCAATAGGTAAACCATTAACACTTTGGGGCAACAAGGGTACTATCATTGGCGTGGTGAAAGACTTTAATTTTAAACCGATCCAGCAAGCTATAGAGCCATTGGTTATGCCGTTTAATAAAAATGGCAGCTTTATAGTAGTACGAACATTGCCCGGCAAAACCAATGCTACCATAAAGGCATTATCAACCATAAGCCAGGAACTTAACCCGGCCTACCCTTTCAAATTTGATTTTCTTGACCGGGATCTGGCTAACCTTTATAAAGGCGAACAACAAATGGGCGAAATTTTTAACCTGTTTGCCGCATTGGGTATTTTTATCTCCTGCCTGGGTTTATACGGCTTATCTGCCTTTATGGCCGAGCAGCGCACCAAAGAGATTGGTGTACGCAAAGTGCTGGGTGCATCGGTATTAAGCCTTGTTTATTTATTAGCTTCTGGCATCACCAGGCTTATCCTGATAGCCATAGTTATAGCTATACCACTTTCCTGGTACGCTGTGAACACCTGGCTAACGGGTTTTGCCTATCATATCCATGTAGGCTGGCTGGTATTCATCATAGCATCGGTATCTGCATTGGCAATTGCATGGCTTACGGTTAGCTATGAATCTGTAAAAGCAGCCGTTGTTAACCCTATCAAGAGCTTGCGGACAGAGTAATGATATGATCATCCATCATACCATCTTTTTAATTTGCGAAGCCATAAAGGTTGTACCCAGGCCTAATAATGCGATCAACGTAAAAGACCAGCGTAAATTTGTTGCTTGCGCGATAAAACCGATCAACGGTGGCCCTATCAGGAAACCCAGAAAACCGACTGTTGATACTGCCGCAATGGCAATACCCGGCGCCAATGTTTTTGATTTACCCGCTATGGCCAATACCAACGGCACTACCGATGATACCCCTACTCCTACCATTAAAAAACCGGCCGTAGCGGTATATATATTAGGAAAAAGAACCGCGAGCAATAAACCTGTTGTACTGATCACACCGCTGCATTGCAAAATCCTGCTCACACCATATTTGGTTACCAGGCCATCGGCGGTAAACCGGCCCATAGCCATGGTGGCCATAAAGGCTACGCTGCCTACGGTGGTTAAGGTTTCTGGTACGGTGACTACTTTCTGGAAATAAACGCCGCTCCAGTCAAACATCGTTCCTTCGGTTATCAGGCTCGCGAAAGCGATGAAACCCAGTTTCAGTATATTATAATCGGGCTTGGCAAACAGCGGTTGCGATTCTGAGGCTTCATCCTCGGGCGACAGGTTTTTAAAGGAGATCAATACCATGATCCAGCAGAGTACAGCAATAATGATATAATGCATCCAAAGCGGCCATCCCAGGTTTATAGCCAGCGTACCTATAGCCACGCCACTAAAACCGGCCAAACTCCATAAACCATGAAAGGATGCCATGATAGACCGGCCATATAATGATTCGATGCCTACTGCCTGGGTATTCATGGCTACCTCAAAAACATTATTCAAAAAGCCAAAGCAAAACAACACGATAACCAGCTGCCATATATGTGTTATCAAGCCAATCATACATAAAACCAGTGGAAAAAGTATGCCAGCGGCTATCAGTACCCGGCGACTTTTATATTTGGTTACCATCCAGCCCGAAATAGGTAAACTGGTGAGCAGCCCTATGGGCAAAGCAAATAATACGCTGCCCAGCTCAGCATTGTTCAAACTAAAAAATGCTTTCAGATCATGTATGCGGCAGGTCCAGCTGGAATAGGTTAAACCGCAGATAAAGAAAAATATACAGGTAGCAACGCGATGCGAACGCTTGATATCAATAGATGAAGTGGATACTGGTGATGACAACATACATTTATTTAAAAGCCCGGGGGCGGTAGTAAAATTACCTGTCCGGAATATCGGTTATTCCAGACAGGTATTATCCATTAAGTATTAAGCAGGCACAGCCTGGTTCCAGAGGTGCTGATGAATTTCATCATAATCGTCCAGTTTTACAATATGGCTGATCTCGGCCAGTTTTTTATTGTTGATACCGATAAAGCGGATCCCCAACTGTTTCGTGGCTTCATAATCCCAGCAACCATCGCCTACATAAACAATATCGTTCTTGGGTACTTCTATGTTATGCTGTTCGTTCATCTGCCTGATGGTATTGCCAATAATATCGCGCCTGGCTTTGGCATCCTGAGCAAAAGAAGTAGCAACACAACCTTCCAGATTGATACCGGCACAACGCAGCTTAAATAAAGCCGACTCACGCCAGCCACCCGTAGCCAAGCCAATACTTATCCCCTCTTGCCCACAAAGCGTATTGAAAATCTGGGCGGCTTTGGGTATTTCTTTCATGCAATGCTTTTCCTGCGCATAAGCCGCTTTTAACAAATTACAAAAATGACTGATAAAGCTTTCCCGTTCTGCATCGGTATAGGTACGCTGATGCTGTTCCTGGAATAATTGATCAATAATACCAGAATCGGTGGTATTTACATAATGACCGTAATTGGTTTCAAAGCCTTTGAATCCAAAAACATCTTCCAGGGCCCGTGTAAAACAACGATCGTCAACCTCTGTCGTATCGGTTAAAGTTCCGTCGATATCAAAAATAATGTATTTCATGGTTTGATTTTTAATAGGGTATTAACTAAACTGAATTAAATGGTGATCACCGATTTTAAGCTCGAAATATTATTGCTGCGCTCACGCGTGCCCACGTTAACACCTAAATGCTCAATGGCCAGCTTAAAATCATCCAGGTTATAATCATTGGTGATGATCTTTTCCAGACCCATGCGTCCGCCATTGATCATATCCACCGCATGTTTAAAAGTGTCCATAGAGTCAATAGAACCAATAATGGAAATACTGCGATCAGCTATCTCCCTTGGGTTAATGGTTTGCTGGTTATTACGCAGCCCCATCATGGATATTTTACCGCCATCGGCAATAGCCTGCATTGATTTTTCCAATAAGGAACCTGTAGTATCGATGATCAGGTCGTATTGATTTTTTTGGGGGATAAAGGCCGGTTCAATTTTCCAATGTTTGGATAATACATTGTTATCCTCTATCAGTTTGATCCTTTGGCGCGATGCTTCATAGATCACCCCTTCTTGTACACCATGCTGGGTAAGGGCCATATAAAACAGTAAACCTATCGGGCCGCCACCCAAAATGGCCGTGCGCATAAAAGGTGTTACTGCCAACTTTTTTACTGCTGTGAGTACACAGCTCAATGGTTCAGACATGGCGCCTTGTTCAAAAGGGATATTGTCATTAAGCGGGTAAATGAAGTGTTTGGTAGTTTTAAAATATTTGGTAAAAGTACCATCGATAGATACACCCGCTTCGGTACTCGATTTATGCAGACAGTGGTTACGCTGCCCCCTGCGGCAGTTTTCGCAATAACTGCAAAAATAAGTTGGGTCGATGATCACGCGCTGGCCCTCGAAGCAGTTATCAACCCCGCTCCCCTTGGCTACAATAATACCGGCCGATTCATGCCCGATGATCACACTGGGTTTGGCGTTATACTCGCCCGAGATGATACTCAGGTCGGTACCACAAATACCCGTCGCTTTAATTTCTACGATCACCTCATCTGGCAAGGTAATTTCCGGTTCTGCTTTGTCCTGAATATCAATATCCCAGGCTCCGCTGTACACAATTGCTTTCATGTTTTTATATCTGACTAAAAATTTTATTTAAACGCGAATAGATCTCTTCAATATCATCAACAGTGGCGGTAAGTGCCGGGCGGACTTTTACCACATTGCCAAAACCATAGCGGGAGCTTCGTAAAATGAGGCTATGATTTTCAAAAGCAGCATCAATGATCTTGTTGGTTAGATCCGGATTGGGAGCACCATCCTTATCGATGATCTCCAGGCCCCACATATACCCGATGCCCCGTACATCGCCAATAATACGCGGATAATTTTCCTTCAGCTTATTCAGTAAGTCGCCCAATATGATGCCAGTGCTGCGTACGTTTTCCAGGAAACCTTCGCGGGATACCACTTCCATGGTTTTTTGCGAAGCGGCCAGCGACAAAAGATTACCGCCCGAGGTATAAGAATGCTCGAACTTTTCCAATACAGCATATTCCGGCTTATACAGAATGGCGGCTGCCGGGATACCAATGCCACCCAGCCCCTTGGCCAGTGTAATGATATCGGGCTTAATATCATAATGTTCGCTGGCAAACATGTGGCCGGTACGTCCTATACCTGTCTGCACTTCGTCGGCAATGAGGGTGATATCCAGCTCATCGCATATCTGCCGTACTTTTTCAAAATAACCTTCCGGTGGGATAATATTGCCCCCATTGCCCAATATAGGTTCCATCACCATCGCCGATACACTGCCCGAGCTGCCATATTCCACATAATCATAAATAGCCTCGGCGCACAAAAAGCCACATTTACCCGGACCTTTAGCCGAGAATGGGCAGCGGTAGCAATAAGGGGCCGGCACAATGGCGTTTTTAGTAGAAATAGTATTGGAAAAAGACTTCCGCCTAAATGCGTTGCCCGAAATATTGGTGGTATACAATGTTTGCCCATGATGTGAAAGCGAAAGGCTAACCACTTCATTTTTGCCATTAAATTTGTTTGCGATCTTCACCGCGCCCTCATTTGCCGTTGAACCGATAATGTCGCGCATCCAGCCATCGGTGATATGCTCCGGCGCTTCGTCCAGAATGCGGTCAAGGACCTCTTGCGCCAGCTCTGCCGTAAACGCCGATGATACATGGATCAAATTTTCAACCTGTTGTTTAAGTACCTCTACCAGTTCGGGGTGACTGTAGCCCAGTGAGAGGTTAAATGTTCCTGAAGCCCCGTCTATGTACTCTTCATTTTCGGGTGTGTAGAGGCGAATGCCACTACCTTTTGTAAAAGTGACGTTGTTGGACATGTTTTTAATGTTTGGTTAGATAAATTGGTTTTTATAAGCTTTTAGTTCATTATTTATTAGGCAATACTATTCCATATGGCTATTTTTCAGTGCCATAAACAAATAAGTAGGAATATATTATCCTATAATAACTTAATAAAACGTTTTATTAGGTAAATAATAAGCGCAATGTAGGATATTTTTATATAAAGTCAAGAGATTTTGTATTTCTTTTAGATTAATAAATAATGAACTTTACTTTCTCATGAAGAAATTTTATTGACATAAATAAAAATTAATTCATTTAATCGATTATAAACCAGTCATTTTAATAATATAAATTACTTTATAAGGTACATGATCTACAATACGCGTTATTACCTACAGGTATTATAATATCAAAAAACACATATATAAACCCAGGCAGATTTATAATGAAAAGTAATACCGGCACCTTCTGCGCGGAACATTTTGAATTCAAAACCACATACAAAAAAAAGGCTTTCGTCATACTGACAAAAGCCCTTCGATATCTCACAAAAAAAGCCTGAAGTTATTTCAGGCTTTTTTGTTAAAAAATTTCATCAATAATTTTAATCATCATGTCCATGATGTTTATCATGACCATGACCTCTGTCATCGTCACGGTCTTTTTTCCAACCTTTATCTTTTTTATACCAGCCTTTGTGTTTACCGTTATCCCAATGATTACGATATTTCTCTTCTTTGCTATCACGGATGATCACCTGATCGCGTCTGCCACGATAACCGGCATACCTGGTCCTGTAAATATTGTTCCTCAACCATGGATCCCGGTCATTGATCACCACTTTATACCCCCGGTACACATCGTAGTTGCGATACCTTACCGGTAATGTTACCGTACGTACCCATGCATTATTTTGATAATAAATATATTGGTGCGTTGGAACCGAGTAATAAGCATCAATATCGGGCATGTAATAGTATTCGGCATGATCATAACCAACTGGCCCCCATTCTGGCTGACTACCAATGTTTATGCCTAAACTCACATTAATTTGAGCACTGGCTATTTTGAATACGAAGCAGTTTACTAATAAAGCTGCGGCAAAAATTATTTTTTTCATCTTACAGGATATTTATACAGTACGACAGCATTACATTCAATTGGTTTAATTTGTTTTGTCTGCAGGCGCAAGACATTACACTTTTTAAAGTGCAAAAAGGCGTATTTCTGTATTAAGATACGCCTTTTTTGCAATATTAAATAATAATTCTAATTAATCTTTTCAAACCGCCATTGTTGCGCGCCACCCCCGTTATCTGTATAAATCTCGACATTGTTATTGGCATCGGTTCCGCTGGTAACATCCAAACATAGTGTTGGCGCATTGGCCGGCTGTAGTTTATAATAACCCGAGCCCACACTCACTACTTTCCATTTCTGCGCGTTGGAACTCACATCGCTGGAAATATCTACATTGGTACCTGATGCAGTACCACCACCTGTAACATTAAGCACTTTGCCGGGAGCATTTTGCGGAGCCAACTTATAATAGCCATTACCCTGACTGGTTACCTGCCAGCGTTGGTTGTTGGTATTGCCATCGGTGTAAACCGCCACATTGGTACCATCGGCGGTGCCGCCGCCGGTTACGTCCAGGTTGCGTCCTGGTGCACAAGCGGCTTTCAGCTCGTATACACCATCGGTCAGAGCAGTTGTCTGATCAAAATTAAAATTGATCACCGGAAGATTATTGGCAAAAGTATATAAATAGCCAACTGTGCTCCTGTTGCCATTACCCATGATTAGGGATATAAACAACTCATAGTCGCCGGTAGTTTTCTGCAACTCTGAAATAGGCATGGATACCGTAAATGAATTTCCAGTTGGATTAACCGACCAGGCTACCGCATCGTAATTATTATTGGGCTCGCCATAGGCAGGTCCGGGATCCTGGTAAACATTTACCGCGGTTATAACATCGGTAGTTGTAAACGTTCCGGAAACTATAAAATTACCATTGCTAACGCTTCCGTTCAACGATGTGAGTGATGCCGATGATGTATTGTAAAATGTTTTCACCGTTTTTGAGAATACCTGGCAATTATTCAGGACGGCACTACCCGCCCGGTTTATAAATGTTGGTGCCGAACCCAGTGTATAATTTCCAGAGCCCATCAGGTTGGTACCCAAAGTTGAATGCTCTGTATTTGTTTCGTGCGAGTGTGGCAGGTTTAGACCATGACCCAATTCGTGCATCATACCACCAAACCACTTGGTAAGCAGGTTGCCGTCAGTTGTAGCCTGGCCCATATACTGGATGTCAAATTTGGCGTAATCCAGTGCATAGCAAAATCTGCCGGTTCCGTAAAAAGGTACATCGGCAGCATTAATATCCGGCACCGGCATAATAACCAGGTAATGATCGCTTGCTTTGAGGCTTGGGTTAGCTGTAAAATAACTATTGATCTCCTGTTCCACCGTACCTTTATTACTATAGGTATAGGAACTCGCCGGACTTTGCCCGTTGATAATTACAATACGAACAGATGAGGTATCGGCTGTTTTTACAAACAACCCGAATGTGGAGTTATAACCATTACGGATCATGTTTGAACGGTAAAACTCCTGCCCCCAGCGTAACAACTTACTTAGACGGGGCTGATAATCGGTGATCGCTGTACGGTCTGATGGCACAAAATAAACTACATTCAAACTGTAAGCATTCTCCGACGAATAATCGCCGCTTACCACTCTGGGTTGTGTGTTGGATCCCGTCTTGTTTGCTTCGTTTGGTGATTTACTAACCAGGTCTTTTTTGCAGGATCATGCCAGGGCAACCCCACATAATAATACAATTGTTGTGAATTTGTTTAACCTCATTTTCATAGTGATTGTGGTAATTTAATTGGTTTGTTATTATTTGATAGATATTATTATAGAAAGGCGCGACCCTACAAACCAATGGATACCTAAAACCCACCACATACCTCACCAGGAACCGAGCCTTAGCGCCCGATCAAATTCAGCATCTGAAAGCAAAAGCATGCTTTCGACACATCATTACAATTAATTAATATTCAGTTATTTATTGGCTTGTGTCAACAAGATAAATATTAAATGTTCGGGAAACATTTCTAATCTTAACACAAACGTTTGTGTTAAACCTTTTAATTGACGGGAAAGTAAATTTAATTTTATTTAACTGAGTTTAAATACACACTAAACATTCATTATTTACAGAATATAATCCATTAATAATAAACTTATAAATAACATAAGTTTCATCATATAGCATTATCGGCAAAAAATAGCACACAAACGTTTGCTATCCATAAAAAACAAACTATATTATAATAGTTTTAATACATAAGAAAGGGGCTTTATATACATAAAACGCCTTTCTTCTCTAATAAAATAACTTATTATTGACTAATCAATTTTATCACCCGGTCAGCTTCGGTTAAAAAATTGCCGGTTCCTTTAGTTGGATAAGCGTTTTGCTGCCTGGCCCAGTTTTTTTCAACAGTAAAATAGTCAACTGTTTTTGAGCGTTGCCCTTTAAGCCGGCTATCCAGTTCGTTGAAAAACATTTGCCAGCGATGCAGGTAAAAACTACCCAGCATACCACCCCACTCTTTATTGGCGTATTCGTGCAGGTCGGTCTTTGGGTTATAATCCGGCCCCCAATAGGTTATTTGTGCCCTGGCATTCCACTCGCAAAGTTTTTTATCATCTGGGGTAATACCAAAGGCTCTGGCCTGCTCCAGCCATGTACCCAGCATAAAATTGGGTTCGGTATTTAATAACTCGTTTTGCAAGCGTATCATTTGCAGAAACAGATCTCTCCATTTTTGATAAGCCTTAATATCTTTTGCCTTATAGGCTTTCATACAATCAACATAAACCACCCGGCCCTGGTTTGACATCACCTGCCTGGCCAGATCAACCATATCAACCTTAAAAGTAACCGAGCCTTGAAATTGTACAGCAGCTTTGCGGAAAAGCCGCAATGCCTGCACCGGTTTCTGAGCATCGTACTGCGTGGAATCGGATCCCCATGTGGATGTGTTGGTCACATTTTCAGAGGGCCGGGCGCAAAATATAGCTTCTGCGCCTTTGGAATCGGGTACACCGTACAAAGAATTTAATAATAGTTTCCAGCCCTCATAAACGTCCTTATTATAGGCCCCGTAACGGTACGAGATATACCTTTTGATCACATTATCCATATCGGCTCCAGGTTCAGACCAGGCCGTTTGCAAGGCCAGGTCAAAAGCAACAGGATTAGCAGTGATTGATTCAGGGATAATACCGATCCCTTTCATCCATTTACCCTGCGGCGATCGGTATGCCCGCTGAGGTTCAGTAACCAATCGCTTCAGATCACCTATCATGGTGATCTTACCGCCCCAGTCATTTACCGAGCCCCATATGTAAGGTGTCCCCTCAAAACCATTCCGGCTTTCCCATTCGTTAAACTCTTCTCCTTTTAAATCCAGGATCAGCACATTTTCCTTTTTGAGTCCCGCTAACAGCTCTTTGCGGGGATTGTCCTGCCAACCCTGTAAAACCCAGATGCTGCCGGGATAATATTGCTGCATGATCTTTTGAATATCGCCAGCCGCCTCCGGAACATCAATGCCCGTTGCTTTGCCACCCTCATGAAACAGATCGCCGCCAAAATACTGGATGTCCTTACCATACAATATTTGCATTTCAGTATAATACTGACGGGCCATTTTTATGAACAAGCTATCTGAAGGGGCCAGAAACGCCGGACGCTGAAAGCCACCCGCCCATTTTCCCTGCCTTACAATTTTAGCTTTAGGGTATTTTACAGCCAGGTTATCCGGCACCAGCCCGGTGAATGCCTGCAATACCGGTTGGATACCCAGTTCTTTCATTCGTTTTATTATTTTTTGCTGAAGAAGCCCCCATTTGTTAATCATACCATCGCTCACCGGCCCACCCCAGCCTTCCATATTACCCATCAGCCACCATGCATTAAAACCCAGGCCCGGGATATAAGCGCGAATCTCGCTATCGGTATAACCCAGACTAGTCAGCATTTTTTGCCATATTTTTTCGGTGCCTATGGGAGCCAGCATAGTGTTTATACCGTTGAGGGCCATCCAATCCAGCTCCCGTTCCCAATCATTCCAGTTATAAAAGCTGTACGTATAATTATAGGTGCAATAATTTAAGGCGTAACGGATCTGAAAAGGTGTATTTACGCTGACAGTATCTGTAACCGCAGGTAGCTGTGTTATCGCTCTTACATTATCGCCATAATGAGAAAGCGACATGTGGGCATAATTTTTCAGATAATAATTTACCCCGTAGGCCGCC
This sequence comes from Mucilaginibacter sp. 22184, assembly GCF_052045695.1. Classification (NCBI taxonomy): domain Bacteria; kingdom Pseudomonadati; phylum Bacteroidota; class Sphingobacteriia; order Sphingobacteriales; family Sphingobacteriaceae; genus Mucilaginibacter; species Mucilaginibacter sp. 22184. The sequence goes on along the minus strand of NZ_JBQEPI010000005.1, from coordinate 58,427 downwards.
GCCGACACCGTACTGGCCTCGATAACCAATGACCTACCATGCTGATAAAGCCGAAAGGTATCTCCCTTATCCTTTATGGTTGTTTTCCGGAACTGGACTTTTCCTTTTAAAAAAGGGAACTGCCTATTGATGAGTTGCTGAACCTGGCTGTATTCCTGGGCATGGAGCAAGCTAAACGCCATACAGGCTATCATTAGGGTAAATATCTTCTTCATAATTGCATGAAGATATCATCCTGATGAGTAAGCGGCTCATATTTTGATCAAATTTCTCTACACAAACGTTTGATGATCACCCATAATAAGTAAGGGGAGCGCTCTATATAAATGAAGCTCCCCCCTTCTCCTATCAAAACACCTTGTTATTAACTAACAAGCTCTTTTAAAACCGGATCAGTACCTTAACCAAAAGGCCTGTCTTCAATTAAATAACGTTGTGCTTCGGCAGCATCGGCAATATCAAATACTTTGGCCACTATGGGTTTTATTTTTTTCTGCGCTAATAATGGCAGCAACTGATCCCATACCTGTTTTTGTTCTTCGGCATTAAACCATCCAACAAGGCTTTGCCCCCTCATTTGTAAACCCTTCCATACAAAATCGGTTATGTTGGCTGTGAATTGCACACCCGCCGAGTAGCCAATGGTAACCAGTATACCATTACGGGCCAGCGAATGAATGGCCTGGCCGGTTAAATCCCCTCCGATACTGTCAACCACCAGGTCTACCCCTTTCCCTTCGGTTATTCTTAATACACCATCGCTGATGGATTCTTTGGAAAGATCAATAACATTTTCGATACCCGCTGACCGGGCGGCTTCGGCTTTTTGAGTTGAGCCTGCAGTAGTGATAACCAAAGGCGAGCCATAAGCTAATGCCAGTTGAATAGTGGCGTTACCAACAGCGCCACCCGCGCCTAATGCCAATACACTTTTGTTGTTGGTAAAATCACCTTTATTTAAGCTGGCCTGTGCCGAAAAAAACGCAACCGGAAAGGTGGCGGCTTCTTCATCAGATACATGATCGGGCGTTTTAATCAGTTCCTGCGGGTATAAAGCCAGATACTCTTGCCAGGTTCCGTTGCTTGAGATGCCTCTTATCGAACCATCGGGTGCAAATGGTGATATGATCACTCTTGTCCCCCCCGCAAACTCGCTGTTACCATGTACCACTACCCCGGCGGCCTCGTTGCCCAAAATCATAGGCGGCTTTTTTGCCTGCGGTATTAAACCTTTTCTGATAGTATTATCTACAGGGTTCACCGCGGCTACATTTATTTTAACCAATAATTGCCCCTCCTGTAGTTCCGGGATATCAAGGTCGACTACTTTAAGGGTTTCATATGCTCCGTATTCTTTAAATTGAATTGCTTTCATGTTAGTTTTCGTTGTTCAAATGATCAACCGATCATTCATCGAAGCAAAATTATACCGATTGGTATAATTTATTATAATTGGATTGTCACACTTTTAAATTTCCATTTTGTCAGCACCATTCCATCTTTTGTTTGTAATGATATATGCCGACAAAACATTGGTACTTTTAATCATCAACTTAATTATAGAAAGAATATGGATCTTCAATTGAAAAATAAAGTGGCGCTGGTAACCGGTTCAACCGCCGGCATTGGTTATGCCATAGCTAAATCACTGGCTGCCGAAGGCGTAAAAGTATATGTAAATGGCCGTACCGATGAGCGTGTTAAAACCGCGGTAGAGCAGATCAAAAAAGAAAGCGGCAGCCAGGATGTTTATGGCTTAACCGGCGATGTGGCCAGTAAAAGTGACATTGACCGTATGATAAACAGCCTGCCTGATGTTGACATACTGGTTAATAATGTAGCGACCTTTGAACCCAAGTCATTCCAGGATATTCCTGATGAGGACTGGCTGAAATTTTATGAAGTAAATGTATTGAGCGGTATCAGGTTTTCCAGGGCATATTTTGACAAGATGCTCCAAAAAAACTGGGGTCGCATTATTTTCATCTCCAGCGAGTCGGCTATACAAATTCCCGAAGAAATGATCCATTACGGCATGACCAAAACCGCGCAGGTAGCCGTAGCACGTGGCCTGGCCGAGCTAACTAAAGGAACAGGAGTAACGGTAAATTCCATTTTACCTGGCCCCACCCGCTCAGAAGGCGTTGGTGGTTTTATTGACAAGCTTGCTGCGGAGAAAAAACTGACTGCCGGCGAAATGGAGAAGGAGTTTTTTAAAAACATGCGCGGCACATCTGTCATTCAGCGTTTTCTTGATCCGGATGAGATCGCCAATATGGTTACTTATATAGCAAGTCCGCTATCGTCAGCAACCAACGGGGCTTTGCTGAGGACAGATGGAGGCGTTATCAAAAGCGCGTTTTAAAATAATTGCCGGATGATGCTCTCATCCGGCAATTATTTATTACGTAGCCTGTGTTAATGAACAGGCTTTGTTGTGGTGTCTTTTTTAGTGGTATCGGGCTTTGCCGTGGTATCGGTTGCTGCCGGGGCCATCTTTTTTGAAGTGTCGGTGCTCGTACTATCTGATCCGCTGGCTGTTTTTGAAGAACTACAACCCGCTGCTATTGCACCTACCATCGTCGCGACAAGTGCCAAACTTAAAATTTGCTTTTTCATAGTTATCTGTATTTGAATAAATTATCTATTTTATATAGAATACCTTATTAACCATACAGCAACAATTTTGTTTAAGTTAAAAAATCTATCACCCTATTTATATACCAGGAACAACCCTAATTTTACATTATAAATGCTATTAATTTCTTATAATTTTCAGATATTTAGGGTCTATGGTGGTATCTGAACGAATGTTAAAGTGGGCGATGCGTTTATACCCCCCTCTTTTTTTTCAGCGTATCTGGGTGATAAAATTTGATAAGGGGTTTAAGGGTGTTAAGGTAAAGATCGCTAAGAGCATCCTGAATAAAAACTATAACAATGCCATTTTTGGTGGTACCATTTTTTCGGCTGCCGATCCGTTTTACCCGATATTGTTTCACCAGTTACTTATTCAAAAAGGTTATAAATTAAAGGTATGGTCAAAATCATCAACTATACATTACTTAAAACCAGGCTCGGGTAATTTGTATTTTACGATAACTTTAACCGACGCGGAGATCGAACATGCCGAAATGCTGTTAAATACCGAAGGCAAATACATGGTACACCACCCCATTGATATTTATAATAAAGATGGTGAAATGTGCGTATCAGTAACCATTGAGGTGTATTTGCGCAATTTAAATTTTACAAGTACTAACTTATAATTCTATCTTAATGGCTACATATATGAACGATGAAGTCTTTATCAAAAAAGGCTTCCTGATATCTACCGATAAAAGCTTACTCAACGTTGATCTGATATACAATTACCTGAACGACGACTCCTACTGGGCACAGGGCATCCGGCGTGAAGTGCTGGAAAAAGGCATTGCCAATTCCATGTGCTTTGGCATTTATCAGCAAGGTGTTCAGGCCGGTTTTGCAAGGGTTGTTACCGATAATGCCACCTTTGGCTATTTGTGTGATGTTTTTGTTTTGCCCGATTTCCGCCAGAAAGGCCTGTCTAAATGGCTGGTACAAACTATCGTTAAACATCCCGATCTGCAGGGATTAAGAAGATGGTCATTAGCTACTTTAGATGCACAGGGCCTTTATAACCAGTTTGGATTTACCCAGATAGTTCACCCCGAAAGATGGATGGAAATACATACCCCTTATATTAAGCCTCAGTAACCAGTTTAACGGATAGGATAAAGCGCAAACATGAACCATATCAAAAAATTGATATTTGAGGGCGAAGGTGTATCACTCGACTTTAAAAAAACAATTACAAGCTGCGAAAAGATTGCCCGCACCATGGTATCCTTTGCCAATAACAAGGGCGGCAAACTATTGATTGGTGTTGCCGATGATGGTACCATTAAAGGTGTAAAATCTGAAGATGAGGAGCGCTATATGATCACCAAAGCTGCGCATATGTTTGCCAGACCGGCTTTGGAACCCATATTTGATGAGGTTTATGTGGATGATAAACTGGTGCTGGTGGTAGATATACCCGCAAGCGACCTGAAACCGCACTACGCCCTGGCCGAAGACGGCAAATGGTGGGCCTATGTGAGGGTAAAAGACAAAAGCGTACTGGCCAGCAAAATTGTTCTGGAGGTGCTTAAACGCTCATCAAGTGACGAGGGTGTATTGATCGAATACTCTGAAAATGAAAAATCACTATTGCAATACCTGGAGCTGAACACCCGCATTACGATTAAAGAGTGCGCCGAACTGTTAAAAATAGGCCGGCGACGGGCACAACGCATCCTGGTTGACCTGATATTATCAGGACTTATCCGCATCAATACCACCGAAAAAGAAGAGTTTTATACGGTAAGCTGATAAGCCTATAGCGCAAAGCCGAAGGCTGAAAGCTGTATCGATACCAAAACTATTGCCCCGGGCTGACGCGGTAGCCAAAAAATTTATAGTAATTTTGTTAATAACCAGCAATGCAGCTTTGGGCTCTCTGCCTTTAGCTTTCTGCTCTCCTGTACCTAAATAAATGAAAAAAGTTTTCCTGAAATACAAACCTTATTATGGCGAAAGCCTTAAACTGGCTATCCCCGTAGTGATATCACAGCTGGGCCATACGCTGGTTCAAATGTCCGATTCTATCATTGTAGGGCACTTTGCGGGTACGGTATCACTGGCCGCCGTATCCCTGGTGAACAGCCTTTTTATGACACCGTTGGTTATTGGCATGGGTATTTCGTATGGCTTAACACCGCTCATAGCGCAAAATAACGGTCGCGGAAACGTTAAAGAATGCGGCCTGCTGCTTTCCAATAGTTTGTTTTTAAACATACTGAGTGGCATCTTGTTGTTTGCCGGCATTTACTTTGGCACTATGCTGCTGATTGGTCATTTGGATCAATCGCCAGAGGTGGTAACCGAAGCCAAGCCTTACCTGCTGCTGCTTAGTTTATCATTGATACCGCTGTTGATATTCAATACTTTTAAACAGTTTGCCGAAGGACTTGGATTTACCAAACAAGCCATGCTTATTTCCATCTGGGGTAACGTACTGAACATCTGTTTGGGAATCATCTTTGTAAAAGGCCTGTTTGGTGTACATCCTATGGGCATTAAAGGTGTTGGCTACAGCACCCTGATAGATCGTTGTGTGATGGCCATAGTAATGGCTACATACGTTTTCAGATCGCCCATATTTAAGCAATATCTGAAAAGCTTTGCAATTAAGAACATCGATCGCCTGCGGGGCATACAGATTATGAAGATAGGCGCGCCGGTGGCTTTGCAGTACACATTTGAGGTAAGCGCATTTGGTGGGGCCGCCATTTTAGTAGGTGTTATCGGGCTCGATCAGCAGGCCGCGCACCAGGTAGCCATCAGCCTGGCATCCATGACCTATATGATGGCCAGCGGTATATCTGCAGGGGCGGCCATTAAATCGGGCAATTATTTTGGTGCGGGCCATCATCAAAATCTGCGAATGTCGGCTATTTCCAATTATCATATTGTGCTGGCATTTATGTCGGTCACCGCGCTCATATTTACTTTCGGCAGGCATTTACTACCCTGGATAATAACTTCCGATCAAACTGTTATTGACATTGCAGCACAGTTACTTATCATAGCGGCCTTTTTCCAGTTATTTGATGGCGCGCAGGTGGTTGGCCTTGGCATCCTGCGCGGTATGGGTGATGTAAATATCCCCACCATTTTTACCTTTTTGGCGTACTGGGTAGTGGGCTTACCCGTGGGTTATCTATTAGGGATCAAGCTTAACCTGGGCGTAAACGGAGTTTGGTATGGTTTAACTTTAGGGCTGGCAACAGCTTCGGTGTTGTTATTTATCCGGTTTAATATTATAAGTAAAAGGCACCGACAAGACACTGTGCCGATACTGGCGAAGGATTAAAAGAAAACCTTATTGTCATCCTGAGGAACGAAGGATCTACTCTGCGATTGAAAAGTTTCATAATAGATGCTTCATTGCGTTCAGCATGACAAGCATTTTTTAAAAATTAACCATTATCAAAAATACAGATCAGCCGCTACCTTAAAAGTATTGCAATGCGACTCTACAATATCTTTGATCTGGGGTGAATAACCGCCACCCATACTAACCTGTACCGGCAGATTATGGGCGATACACTGTTCAAACACAAACTGATCGCGGGCTTTGCAGGCTTCTTTACTCAGGGCCAGTTTACCCAATTTGTCGGTCGCCAGGATGTCAACACCCGAAAGGTAAAATATAAAATCGGGCTTTTGTTGTTGGATCAGACCAGGAAGGGCACCATACAGTATACTTAAATATTCATTGTCTTCAACTCCATCAGCCAGTGGAATATCTAAGTCGGATGTCTCCTTACGATAAGGAAAATTATTTGCACCGTGCATCGAGAAAGTGAATACCCGGGGCTCGTTTTCAAATATCTGGGCGGTACCATTACCCTGGTGAACATCTAAATCAATAATTAAGATAGATTGAGATAAATTATTATTTAATAACCAGTTAGCCGCTATAGCCTGATCGTTTAACAAGCAAAAACCTTCGCCCCAGTTACTACCCGCATGGTGCGTACCCCCGGCTACATTAAAAGCGATACGATCATCAAAAGCAAACCTACAGCCATCGATAGTTCCCTTAGCTATCCTGATCTCGCGCTCCACCAACCGAGCTGATAGAGGAAAACCAATGCGGCGCTGCTCTTTTTCGGGCAGCGTCAAGTCGCGCAGTTGATGCCAGTAATTTTCATCGTGTGTTTGCAGGATAATATCCTCCGATAACACATCCGGCGAAAACAAGTTATCTCGGCCGATCACACCCTCATGCAGCAACTGCGCCGGGATCAGCTCATATTTCAGCATCGGGAAGCGGTGCCCCTCGGGCAGCGGGTGCGCGTATATGGGATCGTAGGCTATCTTGAACATATAATTTCTTTTCTACCCATCACGTCATTGCTGCACAGCGTGACAATGACGTGGGGCTGTTTTTCATCTGCACATCTGAAATTCGCACATCTGCACATCTAAAAACCTAACCCAATATCTCCCCCACATGTTTCTGAATATTCTCGCAGATATTATCCAGCGGCAGGTCGTTCGCATCGTAACCAAAGGGGTCTTCTATCTCCTCGGCCAACAGCTCGATACTGGCAAAAACAAACAATACAAACGCAATGATCGGGATAATAAAATACTTCAGATCAAAGGCCCAGGTAAAGGGCAGTGTCATGATGTAAGTAAAAATAAACTTCTTGATAAACACATTATAAGAAAAAGGAATAGGTGTTTTTTTGATCCGCTCGCACCCACCACAAATATCTGTAAATGAAGTTATTTCTGCCGTAATACTAAACAATTGCTCCGGATTAATTACGCCACTTTTATTGAGCTTGTACACGTTTTCGATAATAGCCGAGGCCACCTGATTGGGCACATGTTTCTGCGGATCGATGGTAATGAATTCAGATTCTTCTGGTACATATTTGTCGCGCAAATGATCCCGGAGCGAGCGTGCATAAAGCGATATCGTGTAGTTGAAAAACGCAGCGTCATTGTCACCAACCAGGTGCCTTAGCTTGATGGCCAGGTTACGGCTGTTATTGGTCAAACTCCCCCAAATCTTACGTCCTTCCCACCAACGGTCATATGCCGAATTGATACGAAATGCCAGCAATAATGAAAATACAAAACCAATGGTTTGATGAATGTAACCTACCTTGCGGAGCAAGCTACTATCGGGCAATTGCCAAAAATCGATCAAAAAATAAGTCACCACACCAGCGTACGCACCAACCGCAATCATCAGCGGAAACAGCTCCCGCATCGTATCGGCCTTATTAACCTTGAAAATAAAAGAAAACCACTCTTTAGGATTATAGTAAACCATGTTTTGTTAAGTCAAAAGTAAAAATTCAAAATTCAAAAGCTTTCCTGCTTCGGTATTACTGCTTTATCGCCGCAGCCATTTGTTGCACGGCTTTATACACATCCTGGAATGTATTGTAAAGCGGTACCGGGCTCAGCCTGATCACATCGGGTTCGCGCCAATCGCCTATTACGCCGTTATCGGCCAGGGATTGGAAAATAGCTTTGGCATTCCGCTTACAAACTACCGATAACTGACAACCCCGCTTCTGCGGATCTGCTGGTGTAATGATCTTAAACACCTCCTCGCCCTGCGCCGTATTCAACTCATTGATCAAAAACTCCATATAACCCGTTAAAGCCACGCTTTTCTCGTGCAGGACACCAATACCACCCGCTTCATCAAAAATAGCCATAGAAGCCTTAAATAAAGTCAGGAGTAATATCGGACTGGTGCTCACCTGCCAGCCATCGGCGCCTTTAGCCGCATCAAAGCCGGGCGCCATCAAAAAGCGCTTATCTGACCGGTAACCCCACCAGCCCGCAAAGCGGTCTAATTCTGGATTGTCGAAATGCTTTTCATGCACAAAAACACCACTGATTCCACCCGGACCTGAGTTCATGTACTTATACGAGCACCAGCAGGCAAAATCAGCACCCCAATCGTGCAATCTCAGCGAAACGTTACCAGCAGCATGAGCCAGGTCGAAACCCGCGTAGGCGCCGGCTTTGTGAGCCGCAGCGGCAATGGCTTTCATATCGAACAGTTGACCGGTATAATAATTGATGCCGGCAAACATCACGAGGGCCAGCTCATCGGCATGTTCATAGATAGTTTGGAGGATATCTTCGGTGCGTAAAGTAAGCTCGCCTTCACGCGGAAAGATCTCCACGATAGCCTCCTTTGGATCGCAACCATGAAACCGAACCTGGCTTTCCATAGCGTACTGATCAGACGGAAAAGCCCCCCCTTCCATGATAATTTTAAATCGATTACTATTTGGCTTATAGAAACTTACCATTAATAAGTGAAGATTCACTGTAAGTGAATTCATCACCGTAACTTCATTTTCCTGTGCACCTACAATGCGGGCTATCGATGGCGTAAGCTGTTGATGATAAGCAAGCCAGGGATCATCGCCCTGGAACCAACCCTCTACCGCGAGGTTCTGCCAGGTACTGAGCTGATCGGCTATATATTTCCCTGCCGAGGCCGGTTGCAGACCTAAAGAATTGCCGCATAAATAAACAGCGTCGGCACCCCGATGTTGGGGAATCAGAAAACGACTCCTGAAATTTCTTAACGGATCAAGCGCGTCCTGCTCCAAAGCAAACGCTAAACTATTTTGATAATTCATCGAGCCAAAGATAATTAATTAGTGAGTGGGGAGCAGCGAATGGTGAGTTTTCACTTCAAATAAAAAACCTTACTAAGTCCCCTATTACTACTACCTACTCACAACTCACTTATTCGGTTTACTTACATAAACATCACCTTTCACGTAAAAGCGATACGGCAACAGCGCATCTTCGGCTGCATAGGCAACCCCTATCCGCGGTCCTACCGTTATCTGGTCATCGGTAAAATTCAACCCACGATCTTCCAACCAGAGCGTGTCGCTCTGCAAACTAATAGCATTAATATTCCGGGAAATACCTAAAGCTTTAGCGACAGAACCCGGTCCGGCAGTGATGGTTGATTTAAGTACCGGCATATTACGCCGCGCCTGCATGGCCTCGATACCATCGGTTGGGTGCACGGCCCTGATCAGGATAGCCTGGGGATGCCCTTCTGTAGAAGTTACGATATTAAACATTTCGTGAATGCCGTAGCATAGATACACGTAGGCTATACCACCCTGCATAAACATGGTTTGGGTACGTGGCGTAAGTCGGCCGCCATAGGAGTGCGCGGCTTTATCTACGATGCCATTATAGGCTTCTGTTTCAACAATATAACCACCCGTAGTTACACCATCAATACAGGTAAATAAATACTTACCTAATAAACTTTTACTGATAGCCACCACATCGGTGCCCAGGTAAAACTCTTGGGGCAACTTCATTTTTTGAGGATGTTTTTTAATAATTTATTGATCTCTTTTGCCTTATCAAATATCATAATATGAGTACCACCTTTAACAATGGTGGCACCAATGATACGCTTAAAAGAGAACACCAGATCCTTATCACCGGTGATATGAAAGAGATTTGGCGGGATAATATCGTTTTTCCAGTGTAGAACTGCCCCCATGGCCCACTTCACAAAAGTCGGTGATGAATTTTCCAGCATATCGTTAAACAACCAGGCATCTTCTGCACTCATATGCCCAAATAAAGGCTTGATCATAAAGCCCATTGCGGTGAACAATTTCCCGGGAATAAGCTTATAAATGGGCAACGCGCGAAAGACACTAAAGTACCCGGGCGCTTCACTATTTACCTTGATACTTGATATCAGGATAACCTTTTTCACCGGAATCTGTTTTGCCATTTCCACGGCTATCATTCCTCCCAAGGAATTGCCTATTAGAATAGAATTTGGTAATATATGATATTGATGGATAAGTTTTTGCGCATAAGTATTTAAAGTATCTGATTGATGGGGTTCAATCCAGTCAACAGGGATCACTTCATGATCATGAAGGTCGATATTGTTATAAATCCGGGTATCGGCACCCAAGCCAGCTATCAGATAGATCCTGCTCATGCAAAGTTCAGCAGCTTTACAATTTGCTCCAGGTACAGCGCATCGGTTTCATCAAACTGATCCAGCAATTCGCTGTCCACATCCAAAACGGCAATCACTTCTCCATTATGAAATACAGGCACTACAATTTCTGATCGCGAAAGCGAACTACAGGCGATGTGACCAGGGAAGGCTTCCACATCGGGCACTACCAGCGTTTTGGCCTGCTGCCATGCCGCGCCACAAACACCTTTACCTAAACCAATACGGGTACAGGCTACGGGGCCCTGGAACGGACCTAACACCAGTTCGCCATTTTTTACCAGGTAAAACCCTACCCAAAACCATTTGAATTGCTCCTTTAAAGCCGCGGCCACATTAGCCAGATTAGCAACAAGATCGGGCTCGCCATAAAGCAGGGCCTCAATCTGCGGAATAAGCGTAGTATATTGCTCAGTTTTATCGGTTGATGTGGTTATGTTTAAATCCTCTGCCATGATACAAAAATAACAATGTACCGCAGAAAGTACATCAACAGCATATCATATTTAGGCTGTTGACGGGATAAAGGTATTTGCCGCGTGATATTGACCCGCCTTGACATCGCTGCATATTTCCTATATGTCATTGGGAGGAGGAACAACGAAGCAATCCCCTCGCGTTCTCATCGACGAGAATAGCTACGAGATTATTAATGTTGTTAACTGTTTTTTACGGCATTAATGAGCTCCCGCTGGTCGGTTGTCCACGCTTCGCTCAGCAATGACATGTTTTTTACCCCATCTTTGCACGGGAGGCGAACTTGAATACCAATCCAATAAATCTTTTTAAAGTTTTTAAAACCATCAAAAATTTGTTAAAAACGTCAAAATAACTTTAAAGCGTTAATAAAAAGGATGATCACTTGTTCTTTTCACCCTGTTTTTGATCAGAAAATTGTTAAAATTTGAGGTTTAAAAAGTTTTTTGGCGGGGGTTTTACAATTAATGTTTTATTTAGCAAAACATGATCGTTAGCCTTACCATTGTCCGATACCGGAAACTTTTTATCCCTTTTGCATTGCTGGCCATGGCCATACATCGCCTGCCCATGTGGCTGCAAAAAGGCTGTAGTTTTTATAAACTGCTGGGCTCGGGTCATAATGGCACATTTGATTTGCAGCCCGACTGGCAGCAATGGGGCCTGCTGGCCTGCTGGGACAGCCGGGAAGATTTCGATCGATTTCAGGCCAGCTCTGTTGTTTCGGGCTGGTGGAAAATATTTGGCCATGAAGGCTGGACGGTACTATGTGAACCTCTGCAAAGCCATGGCAAATGGGATGGCAAAACACCCTTTGGCAACCCGGAAATAAAAGAGTATACCGGCCCTATCGCAGTACTTACCCGTGCTACGATCAGAATAAGCCGGTTGAAGAACTTTTGGTCGCATGTAGACGAGGTAGCCAACCTGATGGCCAAAGCACCGGGTTACATTACCTCTTTTGGCATTGGCGAAGCGCCGGTTTACCGCCAAGCCACCTTTTCGGTTTGGCAAAGCCTGGATGCTGTGAAAAATTTCGCCTACAAAAGCCGCGAGCACGCAGAGGTAATCAAACTCACCCGCAGCGAAAACTGGTACAGCGAAGAACTTTTCGCCCGGTTTGAAATACTGGAAAGCTTTGGATCACTCCACGGAAAAGATCCTCTGGAAGATACTGGAGCAAGGATCATTGGAGCAAAGAACAGGAATTTTGAGAGCAAGGATTTTTAGAACGAGAATTTAAAGATTAAAGACAAAAGTTATTATTCAAAAATCCTTACGCCTTACTCCAAAAATCTTTACTCCATAAACAACTCACTAATTCAATAAATCACTAATTCAATAATTAATCTATGAGAATTATAGCCGAACTACCGCACCCGGATTTTAAAATATCCATCCTGAACATGAACCAAAAGTTTATTGTGAAGATAGAACAGGGCGCCCTGGAACAAAGTTACAAGATACCCGAGATGGACCTGACTGATGGCGTAAACAGTGTTTTTGAATTACTGGATGAAGAGTTTTTGAAAACGGTGGGCGCCCGCTTCACCGAAATGCGAAAAGACTTCAAAGAGTCATATTATCGGTACAATTATTAACCATAACTATCTATAATACAGTTATTTAATTTTAAATAGCATTACAAACAGAATTTTATTCTGCAATAAAGGCTAATTTAAAGCCAAAAATAATTCCTTATTGCTATTAATTTACACCATTACTTTGTATTTATTATTTAATTAATTGCAATATAAATAGTTATACATATATAGAAAATTTAATTCTGCGGCTATTTTTGCCAAATAAATGGGAGGTTATGCCAAAACAAGGTCGCAATACCAAAATCCTGAGCGTTTTTGATCAGTTACCGAAACGCAGGAGTCATCGGCATTTTGGGGCGCTTTATATTCTTTAAAAATCTTCACTCCTGTTTTGTAAGGTATCATATTTTTAAAAATCGGGCCTTTAAAAGTGAAGGTGTGGAACTCACCATTCTCGCCGCAAACATCTACATCATCGGGCAGGGCATTAATCAGTTCCGGGCTGATCTCCTTCCCTACTATGCGCTCCAAACGTTCCTGGGTACAGGCTATCACGGTACCAAAGCCAAGGCTTAAAAACTCACTAATCAATTCGCCGGTATCACGTTTCCACAAGGGATATATGCCTCGCAAACCTACCTCGCTCAGGCGGGCATCGCGGTAAGCTTTCAGGTCCTCTAAAAATATATCACCAAAAATGGCATGGGTAATACCCTCGCTCTTAAAATACTTGAGGTGGCGGTGCATCACCTCGTCATATTCCTGCATACCGGGCATCTCGGGCAGGCGGATCTGGTATAGCGGGATGCCGATACTCTCAGCCTGTTTAATCAGCAGTTCCGTACGCACACCATGCATGGATATCCTGTCGGCCGCGTCATTAATAGTGGTAACCAGGTATTTGATCTCCAGATCAGGGTTCTGAAGACAATAATATAAGGCTATGGCGCTGTCCTTACCCCCGCTCCAATTGAATATGCACTTTTTCATTATTTTTTAATTAGTGATTTAGCGAATTAGTGATTTTAAAAAATGCCGGGCAGATTTAAATTATTATTTCTGAAGTTTTACAGTTCACACGAGCAATGTCATTAAAGGTTTACTACTCCGTAGGAGTAAAAGCTTTGTAGCAAACAAAGAATAGTATTTTAGCATACCATAGGTATGCAACCTGAGTGCAGTACCCACGGCACTGAATGAAAATCGACTTTTTTACTACAAAGCTTTAACCCCATGGGGTTTGCAAAATTCTTTAATTTAATAACATCACCCCTTGATCTTGAAGTCTCTTACCCTCAAAAAGTGGGTTTACATGTAAACCCACTTTTTGAGGGTAAGCTATATTTAAATATTTGATTTTCAGATAATTATAGTAATGTAAACCATAAAAAGTGTAAACCATGTAAACCCACTTTTTAGATGACTACTTAACCCCTTAAATTATTGATCTTTCAGAAGCTGATCTACCAATGCTGGTACGCCAACAGTAGCCCTCTCCTGTATTTTTATCAATTGGCCCCTCACACTTACATCCGGTATCTTTGGGTCGATAATATATCTTGGGATCTCTGGTCGTACATAGCTGATCAGGCCGGCTGCCGGGTATACTGCCAGAGAAGAGCCTACCAACATAAAAATGTCCGCATCGGCACAAATACGCGCTGCAGGACCTATCATGGGTACGTCCTCGCCAAACCAAACTACATGGGCCCTCAGGGGCGAGCCTAATTCACACACTTCATCCATCCCAATCTCCCAGCCATCAATGGGATAAGTAAGCTCAGGATCGATACTTGATTGCGATCGGGTTATAATACCATGCAGGTGCATTACATTGGTGGAACCAGCCCTTTCGTGCAGGTCATCGATGTTTTGGGTAATGATGGTTACCCGATATTTTTCTTCCAGTTGGGCGAGAGCATAATGAGCAGCATTGGGTTGCGCTTCTAATACCGATTTGCGGCGCTCGTTATAAAATTGCTGTACCAGAGCCGGGTTTCGCTGCCATGCCTGCGGTGTTGCCACGTCTTCTATATTGTAACCTTCCCACAGGCCGTCGCTGTCTCTGAAAGTCTTTAAACCGCTCTCGGCGCTTATACCTGCGCCTGTTAGCACTACCAGTTTTTTCATAGGTATCTAAAAATTATATATCCATAAAAAAAGCGACCTGCCCTGGTGGCAAATCGCTTTTCTATATTATTGAGTTAGCTTAAAGTGCCAGTTGCTTTTTAGTGCGTAAAAAAGTGTATTTGGTTTTAGCCAGTTCAAAACCGCCAAATAAAATAAAGCCAAATACTAAATTGCCAAATACCATATTCTTTTCGAATGGGATGGCGTTAACCAACGATGTGCCATAACCGGCTAAGGTGTGGGGATATAAAGTTCCCGGTAGATCGGTGAGCAACCAATGGATCAATACGGAAGCAACGGAAGCTAAAACTACATTCAGTACAGTTACTTTTTTAATCAGGCTACCCACCAGGATCATTAAAATAAAGGCCAGATACGTCCATTCGGCACCGCTATACCATAAAGTTAATTTATGGAAGTACAAGTAATTCAGGATAATATCCGTTCCGAAAAGGGCCAGCATTACCGTAACGTAGCTTTTCCATTTATCGGCAAAATACACACCGCCAAATATAGCTATGGCTCCTACCGGATTAAAATTACTTAGCTCCTTATACTTAAATGCCAGCAACCTGAACGCGGCCGCTACCACGATCATCAGTATCAATACGATATTGCGGGTTGTATTATCTTTTGAGTTCATGATTCAAATTTATGAGGTAAAATTACTTATAAATGTACTAAATAAAAAGCTGCTAATTAAACTGGTATTTGGCCCCAAGCATGAAGTTGATACCCATGGTATTGTAACCCAACCAGTCGGTATATTTTTGATCCAGTAGATTATTCAGATCGCCAAATATGCGCAGGTTTTTGGTTGCCTTCAGCTCCAGGTGCAGATCGGCCAGGTGATAATGTTTTAGGGTAACTACTGTAGACGGATAGGTTGCAAAGTTTTGATCGGTACGGTTGCCGGTGTATTTATAATTCACGCCAAATGAAAAATCTTCAATAACCTGGTAGTTAAAATTAATGCCTAATGTGCTTTTTGGCCTGCGGTAAAGATTGGCCGTTTGTACACCCTTTTCATCGGTCAATTTACCGGTTACATAAGTATAATAGGCTGCAGCCGTTAATTTATCAGCGTGATAATTCAACTCGCTCTCAAAACCTTTATCCTTTTGAAACTGACCGTTTTGATAAAAAGATGCAAAGGGCGAAACAGACTGAGTAAAGAAATAGATCACATCCTTAGCATTCCGTTTATAGAAATGGGTATTGAATGTCAGTGCGTTTTTAACAATTTCCCAATCAAAACCAGCTTCATAGGAGGTAGTAGTTTCGGGCTTTAGTTTTATATTACCATATTGGGAATATAACTGATACAATGATGGCGATTTATAGGCTGATGCTATTGATCCGAAAATTTTAAATTGATCGGCCAGGAACAAAGACGGGTTAATGGTATAGGTAAAATTATCGCCATACGTGCTATGGTGATTGTATCGCCCACCCAGTTCCATGTGAAAAATATCAGCTTTAAAAAACAAAGAAGTATAAGCGCTGAATATATTATTATGAGCCAAATTATCGGCGATAGTACTGGCTCCGGGATGATAACCTGTTGATTCATATAAGCTATATTGGGTAGTGTTGCTATATTTAAAACTTACCCCACTGGTTATGTCAAAATATTTACCTAATTCTTGATTCAACACAACTTCGGCATTGGTAATACGCCCAATATTTTTAGTTATCTGGTGGGTAGAATCGTTGTCGGTAGGAAAGTTTTTAAAATTATTCCAAACTGTATTTTGCGATATATTGAAACGCAGCGACCCTTTTGGCAATATTAATTTAGCCCCTAAACCTCCAAACAAAAACGTATTGTTGTAAGTATAATTTTGATCGTCGGTAAATGCTCCGTAGGGTAAATTACCTGATGTATAGCTTGTTTGCAGGTTTCCATTCAGGCTGAAATTCCTGGAAACTGCCTGATTGATATTTACACTCGCCGAACGCTGATGAAAGCCATCTTTTTTAAAATTGCCTTTACCCGTTGTATCTGTTGCTGCCGCAAAACCTCTTGAATCGGAATTGGAAATATTTACAGCAACTCCCGTTTTGTTTACCGTTCCATTTAATGAAGCCGACTCTTTGAAGGTATTATAACTACCACCCATTAGCTGCAGGCTACTTTTAAGTCCTTGCCCGTTTCCTTTTTTGGTAATGATATTGATAACACCGGCCACAGCGTCTGAACCATACAAAGTTGATCCGCTTCCTTTTAAAATCTCGATATGATCTATCAGATCCAATGAAAAAGCGTTCAGGTCATAACTGCCGTCTATGGCTGCTGCATTGTTCACTGGGAAACCATCAATCAATATCAACGTGTTTCCTGTAGATGCTCCATACAGATAAATGGATGTAGCGATACCCGGCGCATTCTGGGCGCCCGAAAATGTAAGTCCCGGAACGGTATTTAGTAATTGGGGTAAGGTTTTCCCCTGTGAGCGATTAATCTGCTCGGCCGGGATCACGGTAACTACCCTGCCTATATCAGATAGTTTTTTTGGTGAGCGGGTAGCGGTAACCACTACATCATTAAGCAATCGCGTAGTATCCTGCGCTTGTGCTGTGGTTACCAGCAATGTAGCCTGCAATAATCCAATTCCTAAAATACCTTTAAAGTAAAGTTTGTCCATATAACCTGTTATAATTAAATAATGCTTGTTATCAACTTATACTATATCCAATATATGATCAGGGCAAATGAAAATACACTCAATGAAGGGCATTCACATTCAAGCTTCAATCCCCGAAAGCTATGAATACTATAAGTGCTTGGGCAGGTGTTCTGACTTGCTCCCCAAATTGCCCGGCCTTCCCATTCTTTTCAGAACAGTGGCCATAAGAGTGGGCAATGGTTAAAGAGCTTACAGCTGCGGGACAGTTACGGATTATTCACCGTATTCCCTTTTAATTCATTTACAGTAATAAACCGTATGAAACCTAAAGCGCAACAAAAGTAAGCTAAGTATGAGCAATCGCAAAGTAACAATCTGTATATTTATGATAATGAAACCGTACATTACATTTCTGTTGCTGGTAATCGCCATATCCAGCTTTGCTCAGCAACCTGATACTGTTTTCCTGAAAGAGCTTTTACAAAGTCATCCGGAGCTATTTAGTAAGATATTGAGCCATCCTACCCAAAATGAGGTACAAATATTGTATACGCAAATCGACCGAGATAAAAACAACACACCGCATTTTAAGTCATACAGTTATCGACTTAACGCTAAACATTATTTCTATCCTGCCAGTACAGTTAAACTACCAACAGCCATTTTCGCGCTGGAAAAACTTCACGAATTACATGTTAAAGGCTTAACCACAAGATCAACTATGATCACCGACAGCGCCTTTGCCAAACAGACTAGGGTAAAAACAGATACCTCATCGGCAAATGGGCTACCCAGTATAGAGAATTATATTAAAAAAATCTTATTGGTAAGTGATAACGACGCTTTCAATCGCTTGTATGAATTTGTTGGCCGTGAAGAGATCAATCGCAAACTAAAAAAATACCAGTTATATCATACCCGTATTGTGGGTCGGCTGGCCGTAGGCGATGCCGGAGAAAACACAAGACATACCAACCCCATTACTTTTTACGATGGAAACCAAGTGGTATACCGCAAAAAGGCATTATATGATAGCTTAAACTATCCGATGCGCCCGGATAATATGATTATGGGGAAAGCCTATCTGGACAGCAGCGACCGCCTCGTGAATAAATCCTTTAATTTGAGTGAAAAAAATGTGTATTCTATTGCCGATCAGCAGCTGGTATTAAAGAGACTCCTTTTTCCGCAATCATTTCCGACGAATCAGCGCTACAACCTCACATCTGCCGATTATGCTTTCATATACCGATATATGAGTACATTTCCTACAGAAAACATAAAACCAACCTATAACCGACCAGACTATTTCCCGGCATACTGCAAATTTTTATATTACGGTGGAGATAGTTCGGCGGTAATTGAACCCAATATCAGGATATTTAACAAAGTAGGCGACAGTTATGGATATGATATTGACAACGCCTACATTGTCGATTTTAAAAATCATGTTGAGTTCTTACTAACTGCGGTAGTGCAATCAAATGAGGATGGGGTTTATAACGATAATAAATATGAATACGCCACGATTTGCCTTCCATTCCTAAAAAATCTGGGGCGTGTTATTTATCAATATGAATTGAAAAGGCCTAAAAAACATCTGCCCAATTTAGCCCAATTCCAATTTAACTACTCACCTATAAAGTAACTTCATACTAAAACAAAAAGGCCTTCTGAATTAACAGAAGGCCTTTTTTATTAAGCTTGCGCTAATTATTTTACTGCATCAATCACGGCTTTGAAAGCATCTGGATGATTCATCGCTAAATCAGCCAATACTTTACGGTTTAAACCGATTTCTTTTGCTGCTAATTTACCTATTAACTGAGAGTAAGAAATTCCGTGCTGACGGGCACCTGCGTTAATACGCTGTATCCACAAAGCTCTGAACTCTCTTTTTTTGGTTTTGCGGTCACGATAAGCGTACTGTAAACCTTTTTCAACTGTGTTTTTTGCAATGGTGTAAACCTTGCTACGTGAACCCCAATAACCTTTGGCGAGGTTCATGATCCTTTTCCTGCGTCTTCTCGACGCTACTGCGTTAACTGAACGTGGCATCTTGTTTGATTTTGGTAGTGAGTGCCTGTTTTTATAACAGAACTTAAAACTCTAATACCTGGTTAAAAAATTTGTGAATTACTTTCCGATACAAAGCATACGTTTAACGTTACCCATGTCAGCATCAGAAACTAAGCTGGTGTGACCAAGGGCGCGCTTACGTTTTGTCGACATCTTGGTTAAGATGTGGCTTTTGTATGCGTTTTTTCTTGCGATTTTACCGGTTCCAGTAAGCTTAAAACGCTTTTTTGCACTGGAATTGGTTTTCATTTTTGGCATAACTCTATTTATTTGTTTTTAGATATTAACGTTTCTCAACGTTTTCCTTTATTTAATGGTACAACATCAACGTCGTACTTAAAAATTATTATTTTTTTACTGCTTTAGGAGCTAGAGTTAAAAACATCCTCTTTCCTTCAAGCTTTGGTAACTGCTCTACTTTACCGTTATCTTCCAACGCCTGTGCAAAACGAAGTAACAGGATTTCGCCCTGTTCTTTGTACACAATGGCACGGCCTTTAAAGTGTACGTAGGCTCTCACCTTTTCACCGGCTTCCAAAAACTTCATGGCATGCTTCAATTTAAATTCAAAGTCATGGTCATCGGTATTCGGTCCGAAACGGATCTCTTTAATAACCGTTTGCTTGGCATTGTTTTTTATCTCTTTTAGCTTCTTCTTTTGTTCATAAATGAACTTATTATAGTCCGTTACCTTACAAACCGGTGGGACAGCGTTTGGAGATATTTCAACCAGGTCGAGCTCTTGCTCCTGTGCAATTGCCAGCGCGTCTCTTAAAGAGTAAACTCCCTGCTCAACGTTATCGCCTACCAGACGAACTTCCTGAGCCCTGATGAATTGATTAATGTTGTGTTCAGCTTCTTTTTTCTTAAAAGGAAGCCTTGGTCCTCTATTGAAAGGTTTGTTTAATGCCAAGTTATACTTTTATTTCTTTAGTTATTTGTTCTTTAAAATCTTCTATGCTCATACTTCCCAAATCGCCCTGACCATGTTTCCTTACAGAAACCAAGCCTTCAGCCGCTTCTTTTTCACCTACAATCAACATATAAGGGATCTTTTTGACTTCAGCATCACGTATCTTACGCCCTATTTTCTCGTCTCTAAAATCAATCAGCCCGCAAATATCGGAATCTTTTAACACATCAGAAAGTTTTTTTGCATATTCCTCAAATTTTTCTGATATGGGCAAAATAATAAACTGCTCCGGCGACAGCCAAAGCGGGAAATTACCTGCGCAATGCTCAATCAACACCGCTATAAAACGCTCCAGGGAACCAAACGGCGCCCTATGGATCATTACCGGACGATGTTTTTGATTGTCACTGCCAGTATATTCCAGTTCAAAACGTTCAGGAAGATTATAATCAACCTGTATAGTACCCAGTTGCCATTTACGGCCCAGGGCATCTTTCACCATAAAATCAAGCTTAGGGCCATAAAAAGCGGCTTCGCCCAATTCCTGAACGGTGATCAAACCTTTTTCTTCAGCAGCTTCAATAATTGCAGATTCAGCCAAAGCCCAGTTTTCGTCAGTACCGATGTATTTACCCTTATTTTCAGGATCGCGAAGCGATACCTGCGCAGTATAGTTCTCAAAACCAAGGGCTTTGAATACATACAACACCAGATCAATCACTTTTTTAAACTCATCCTTTACCTGATCTGGGCGGCAAAACAAGTGCGCATCGTCCTGAGTAAAGCCACGTACACGGGTTAAACCATGCAGCTCGCCGCTTTGCTCGTACCGGTAAACAGTACCAAATTCCGCCAAACGTACCGGCAAATCTTTGTAAGAGCGCGGCTTGCTTTTGTATATTTCACAGTGGTGCGGGCAGTTCATTGGTTTTAAAAAGAACTCCTCTCCCTCCTGCGGTGTTTTTATCGGCTGAAATGAATCGGCGCCATATTTTTCGTAGTGACCTGATGTTACATACAGGTTTTTATGCCCAATGTGTGGTGTAATTACCTGCTCATACCCTGCCCTAACCTGCGCTTTTTGTAAAAAGCTGGTCAGTCGTTCACGTAATGCAGTGCCTTTGGGTAACCACAATGGCAAACCCATACCCACTTTTTCAGAGAAAGTGAACAATTCCAGTTCTTTACCCAGCTTGCGGTGATCGCGCTTTTTAGCTTCTTCGATCATGTGCAGGTAATCAGTTAACTCGCTGGCTTTGGGAAATGTAACCGCGTAAATGCGTGTAAGCTGTTTACGGGTTTCGTCACCGCGCCAGTAAGCACCGGCCACGCTCATCAGTTTAACAGCCTTAATAAAGCCTGTATTAGGGATGTGCGGCCCACGGCATAAGTCGGTAAAATTACCTTGTGTATAAAAAGTGATCGAACCATCGGCCAGATCCTTGATCAGATCAAGCTTGTATTCGTCGCCTTTTTCGGTAAAATATTCAATCGCATCGGCTTTGCTCACCGGTTTGCGGATATATTCTTCTTTGGTTTTGGCCAACTCAATGATCTTATCTTCAATCTGTTTAAACTCATCAGACGAGAATTCACGATCACCAAAGTCAACATCATAATAGAAACCGGTTTCAATAGCCGGACCGATACCAAATTTGGTACCCGGATACAGGGCTTCCAGGGCTTCGGCCATTAAGTGGGCCGATGAATGCCAGAAAGTTGATTTACCCGAAGCATCATTCCAGGTTAATAATTTAACGTGCGCGTCCTGTTCAATGGGGCGGCTGGCATCCCAAACCAGGCCATCAACTTCGGCGGCTAATACGTTACGTGCTAATCCCTCGGAGATCGACTGGGCGATCTGTGCGGAAGTAATCCCCTTGTCATACTGACGAACGGATCCATCAGGAAGTGTAATACTAATCATCTACAACTATGATTTAAATTTTTATAAAATTACGTTTGCTGATCACCTACAAAGTGATCTTTATTTTTGTGGCGCTAATTTAGGATTTTATTTTGATTTAGATTTTCTAAATCCCTATACCCTTTCCAAAAACTTTTTAAACCTTAAATTTTAACAATTTTCTGATCGAAAACGGAGTAAAAACGGCTGAAAATTGATTCAAAACCATCAATTTTAACACTTTTTAACAAATCTGAACACTGTTTTGTTATGCTTTTAAAACTTTAAAAAGTATTAAATATTTAATTTTCAAATAACTATATGCAAAACAGACAATTTTTGATCATGTCTTGGTCTTAACTAAACAGCCCACTGCTCTTAGAAAAAGAGCAGCGGGCTGTTATAATATAAAGATACGAAATCCGGAGCAGACCGGCAAATCCGGGCCCCCCAGGGCATAACACATGTTGATTTTAGCTCAGGTATTTTTCTTTAATAATATTAATATGATGCAGCTCGTGCCCGGCAATATGATAGGCAAGGGCCCTTACCGTAGCGTCATTGGCGGTGCCGGTGCCATGTCCCATCCTGCCGAAAGCATTATCGGGAAGGCCATTAAATAAAGTTATGGTTGCCCGCCTTACGGCCTCATACTCTTCAAAAATATTATCGAGCGAACGGCTGTAGGCTTCCGAATAAATCGCGTAGCTATCCTGATCAAAACCAATGAGGTTATTTTTTTCGTTACGGGCGAAGCGCAGTGCACGATAGGCAAAAATGCGTTCGTCGTCAATAATATGTACCAATGTTTCTTTTATACTCCATTTACCAGGCGCATAGCGATGATACAAGACCTCTTCGGGCAAGGAATAGATCAACCGCTTCACCATATCAAAATTATCCTGCAGATGCTTTAATATCAAGCCATCTGTAGGCAATAATTTCATGTACATGATGGCGTAGGGCGGATATTCGCTTGGCTGAGGTGGTAATATTATTCTCATCAAACGTTTATTTTCCGGTTTTTTCCGGCATCATTTTTATCAACTCCGTCTCGCCATTAAGCAGGTAATAGGCAACAAATTTAAGCGGCTCGGTATCGGATTGATTATCAAAATGCTCAATTGTCGTATTAGCCGGTTCATAAAATGCATCGCCGGCATGTAAAATTCGGGCCCTTTGCCCATCAGCCTCAAACAATACCGTTCCGGAAGCAATGTAGCCCATTACCGGTATAGGATGCTGGTGCCTGCCCGTTTTTTGCTTTGGTTTAAATGTAATTTCGCGCACATCAACACTCGAAACACTACGAACAGGAAACTCCGCCATGAATATTCTTTTGCGGATGATGCTATCTTTTAAAGTAACATAACCTGCGGTGGTTTTTAAAGGGCTTAAATTAGCTGCATTTACCGCACCGGCAAATGCAAGGCTGATCATCATAATTACAACTAAGTTTTTCATGTAGTTATGACTATTTAAACCCGAAATTGTTTCAAAGTGATTTAGAGAATCACAGATCCTCTTGGAGAGAATTTGAGGGAACAGAAAATATCATTAAACATATTGGATACTAAAACCATCGATCTCCCTCTCTACCGAGAATAGAACATCCGCAATTCTGTCAAATTCATCCCCTAAATTTGCTTTACTTATATCAGCATAGCTCCAGATTAATATAACAGGGAGGTCTATCCAGCTTGTCAGACAGTCCCAAAGAGCGTCCAAATTTTCACCATAGTATTCCGGAAATTTTAACTTTTCTTTAATTTCCACATGAAAATCATCTATGGTTTTTATTCGTTCGCCGTCAATAACTATTTCCATGAATTTTTAAAGTAATTCTTAATTCAAACATTCCACTATTGACCTTATTCGTCAAATAAAATTCGAAATCTCAGCTCCCAATTCCGAAATCAAAACCTACACATTCCCCCAGCCCAATGCCAGTACATCGGCCAGGTGCATGGTTTGTATCGGGATACTGTTTTTATCGATATAGCTTTGCAGATGTAGCAAACAGGAGGCATCGGTGGAGATAATGTATTCTGCTCCTGCGGCCAGCGCGTTATCCACCTTCTGTTGGGCCATGGCGGTGGAGATGCCATCAAACTTAACGGCAAAGGTGCCTCCAAAACCGCAGCAGGTTTCGTTATCTTTCAGGTCGAGCAGTTCCAGGCCCAATACTTTGGAGAGCAGCTGGCGGGGCTCGTCCTTGATCTTGCATTCACGCAAGCCTGCACAGCTGTCGTGATAAACAGCTTTGCCGTCAAGCTCGGCGCCAAAATAATCAAACTGGAGGATGTTCACCAGAAAATCCGATAACTCATAGATATTGCCCTGTACAGCCCTGCATTTATTGTGTACAGCGGTATTGGTGAACAGATCATTATAGTAATTTTTCACCATGCCGGTGCAGGAAGCGGACGGCGTTACGATGACGCTATCGTCGGAGAAATCACTCAGGAATTTGCTACCCACGGCTTTGGCCTCGTCCCAGAAACCGGCGTTAAAAGCAGGTTGTCCGCAGCAGGTTTGGTTTGGATTAAAGCTCACTTTACAGCCAGCCTTTTCCAATACTTTTACGGTATTAAAAGCGGTATCAGGAAACAGCTGATCAATAAAACAGGGTACAAATAACTCAATCTTCATCTCTTACACAATTACACGGCGCTTAGCTCCGTATTTTTCTTTAGCTTATTTTCTGCTGCCAGCAAAGAAAACAATAATATTAAACCTATTATAAAAAAGATGGCCAATACCAGTACCGAATTGCGCGGACTGCCGGTAAGCTCTTCAAAAAAACCAAAGCTGAATACTCCGCCCACTATCGCCAGCTTTTCGGTAACGTCATAAAAACTGAAGAACGATGCAGTGTCCGTAATGTTTTCGGGTAAATATTTAGAATAGGTTGAGCGCGACATGGACTGGATGCCGCCCATCACCAGGCCTACTACTGCGGCTACTACATAAAACTCTGTGGCCGTTTTAGTTAAATAAGCGGCAGCACACACCCCTATCCAGATGATCACTACGGCAATGAGCACTCGTACGTTGCCATATTTGCCCGATAAGCGCGACATAAGTGTTGCCCCACCAATAGCCACCAGTTGAATAATTAAAATGGTGGTAATGAGCGCCGATGTAGGCATGTGCAGTTCCTTGGCTGCAAAACCTGTGGCTACCAGCATAATGGTTTGTACGCCCATGGAGTAAAAGAAAAACGCCGGGAGATACCTTTTAAGCAAAGGCATGGTTTTTACTTTTTTCCAAACTTTGCCCAACTCTATAAAGCCTCCTTTAATGATGTTATGGTCATGACTTACAGCATTAGGACTTCCTTTAGGCAGTACAATGAAAGGGATCAGGGCGAAGCTTATCCACCAGATACCTACCAGCAAAAATGATAAACGGGCAGGGAATGTTTTATCCACAATGCCAAACAGCTCGGGCTTCAGCACAAACACAAAACAAATAAGCTGCAGCAGCACGCTGCCGATATAGCCATAAGTAAAACCTTTAGCGCTCACCTTGTCCTGCATATCTACAGTAGCAATTTCGGGCAGGTAAGAGTTATAAAATACAAAACCACCGCTGTAGCCTATAGCAGCCAGCGCGAAGGCGATGATCCCCAGTTCAATATGATTCGCGTCGAAAAAATAGAGTACGCAGCATGCCAAGGCTCCAATGGCTGTAAAAAACTGCATGAATACCTTTTTATTTCCCTTATAATCGGCAATGGAGGATAGTATGGGCAACAGGAAAACAATGATGAGATAAGCGACCGACAAGGCATAATCAGACAAGGCTGTATTTATAAAGGTTTTGCCGAAAAACTGCACCTTACCCCCATTGGTTTTAGTAGTGGTAATAGCTACATAATAAGCCGGAAAAATGGTAGAGGTGATAACCAGGTTGTATGCGGAGTTGGCCCAATCAAAAAAGGCCCAGGCCCTGATGGTTTTTTTATTGTTTTTGGTTTCCATTGAACAATAAAAGTATACAAATTTTGGTATTTGCAAAACCACTGCTGGATATATAGCTCAATTAAGATGCTTAAAATTATGCGTGCATCTGGCAATACTGGTTTAATTTTTGAGAGAGTAAGAAATTTTGATAATTTAAGTAAGGGATGTAGCCAATAAAAATATAAAATGCATCTTTTACAAGCCAGGTTATATAAAACAATTATAGCGGCGACTCGGGAAGGATAATATTTTAATGGAGGATTTGTCAAAACTAATCATCACATGAAGCAAACCGGCAAAACAGAAACAACAACTCAAGACCTAATTCATCATCATGACGCCAAAGCGCTGCTTTTAGATGCCAACAACGCGCATGGCGGCAGGAAACTTGACACGATCAAAACACTGCGCTATACGGCTACTATTATGGGTGTAAAAGCAGTATCTTATGTTGATATTCAGGATAATAAAATACGGATAGAGCTTTGGGAAAACGAAAAGGTTATTTCGACCGAGCAGGAAGAAAATGGCATTGGCTGGCAATGGCTCAACGGCAAAAAAGCAGATATGCCCCCTGCCCGGATAGCCGAAATGAAAAGCACATTTTACTCGGGTTTACTTGGGCTGCGCAAACCAGCCATCAACCAGATGCAGGTGCTGCATATGCAAAAACTCAAAAACAATACTTATTCGGTTCAGTGCAAACTGGATGGTAATGATTATATTTTTGCCATCAACAACCAAAACCAACTGGTAGCCGAGGCCAATAAAACATTCGGTCGGACATCGGTATCCGCATTATCAGATCTGCGCCCGGTACAGGGAATTATGATACCCTTTCATGAAGTAGTAACCTCGGGTATAAAGAAATTGGTTATACAATATGATAGTTTTGAGATTAACCCTGTGTTTAATGCTGATACGTGGGCTGTACCGGCGGGAATGTAGGGAGGTATAAAAAAAACATGTCATTGCTGTAAGGAACGACGAAGCAATCTCCTCGCAGGTATGAATAAACGCGAAGAGATTGCCACGCTGCGCTTGCAATGACATGCTTTTTTATTTAAAGCCCTCCCTTTCGGGGAGGGTTTGGGTGGGGTTATTTACCGTTCCACTTTTGTTGTAAAAGCTTGATATAATATCCACCCACCACACTACGCGCCTGGAAACCTACCTGTTTCCCGTTGGTAGTTTCGTGCCAGTCGCTTAGTGGCACACGAGTTGGGGTTTCCATAGCGTATTTATAAACCGGGTTAACCAATGCCTCAAAATCGGCCCTGTTTTTGGCTAAAGTAGCTGTCCAGATGATCCAATCACTTTTGGTATAGGTTTTACGGCTATCCAGCGGTATACCATATTGGTTTTGTTTGGTCAGATAAAACTTTATTTCGCGGTCATAAACCGATTGCGGGAACAGGTTTAAGCCCAGTATCTTATCCCAAATGATATTATACTTCTGGCTCCAGGTATCTTTTTTGTCAAACACCAGCGAATAATGATCTCCGGCATCGGCCATTTTCATCCATTTGGAAACCATATCCTTAGCCATGGCATTGTATTTTGCAGCCACATCTTTTTGACCAAGCAGGCCAGCCAGGTGAGCATAACAGCCCACACCCACAATAGCCTTAGCCGATAGATTGGCATTACGCGCCAGGTGACCCGCAAAATCATCGGTACAAAGCTGGTTGGCAGGATCCAGGCCTTCTTTAGCTAAGTAATTTGTCCAGGTGGTTAAAGTTTTCCAGTGTTTTTTGGCATAGGCCGGGTTGTTGCCGTTGGCACGTACTATAGCCGCAGTTAAAGCCAGCATATTACCCGATTCTTCAACCGGCATGCCCTCACCATAGGTTTGTCCGTTGGCTAATGGATAAGTACCCAGGTCATGCGCAGCGAAATCATGCGCGAATTTACCCGTCTCACTAAAGTAGAAGATACCATTCAGCATACCTTCCATCAACTTAGGATTGTAAAGCAGGAATAAAGGTGCCGATGGGTATGTTACGTCGACCGTATTGATAGAGCCATTACTAAAATTCTCTTTCGACAGGAATAAGATCTCACCCTGCGGACTTTTCACCAGGATGTGAGCAGCAATACTTTGCCTGTAAGCCAACACACATAATTTAGCATAAGGTGTGCCACCCGCATTTTGGGCATCTTTATACATAGAAGTATTAAACGCGGTACATTTTTGCAGCACTGCCGGATACTCCGCGGCAGCTTTGGCTAATACCTGCTCTATGGTTTTGGTTTGCGCGTTTTGCCACCATGGCTTTAAATTGGTATGAAAATATTGTACGGGAGTGATATCATCATAGCCCAATTCTACAAATTTAGCTACCGCTGCTTTGCCCACCTTACCAAAAGGGATCACGGTATTTAAAACCAGGTTGGTTCCCTCCTTTACCGTTGATTTACTGCCTCCACTAAAAAATGAATCGACAGCTTGCTTACCGGTGCTTACGTATTGCTGTACGTTGGCAGATTTTGGTGCAGCTACATACATATACCCCCAGTCGATACGCAGGTCATCACCTTTCTTTTGCAATACCGGTTGTTCTACAGTACCCGCTTTTAAAACAGATAACGTGCCCGATGTGTACTGTTGCGTAGTTACCGGTTGCTGTGGTGTGTTACGCGCGATATCTGCCGATGCACCGAAATAAACTTTTATATCATGTGCGGCACCATCATTTGATTTTACTTTATAGCTGATATAAGATACCGGGCGCGACAACAGGTTCAGGTCACTCATCAATAAAGGTGAAGTAAATGTAACCTGCAGATCGGCCTTACCGCATTTAAAATTATAAATGGTTTGGGTGGCATTTAAGGTTACGCTGGTTTGTTTGGCCAGTTCAAGAGCGGCATGACCCGTTGGTTTTAACTCATCGGCCAAACCGGCATCAAGCCAGGCGCCACCGCCTGTGTTGGTACAATGTAATGCCAGCACATTTTCACCTTTTTTCAAGGAACTTATGGCGGCATCGTTCAATGCAAAATATTGCAGATCGCCATTGGCACCACCTTGTTCGCTTACTTTTTTTCCATTGATATAAACCTCTGCTTCATCATCATGGTGCAGTCTTAACCAAAGCTTATTAAAGTTAAGATCATTCAGGGTAAAAGTACGGCGTACCCAGATTTCCCGGCCTGTCCATAAAGTTTTGGCAGCCTGTTTATCATTACTGAAAGGTGCCGTGCCTGTTTTCCAACCGCTATCCTCAAATTTGGCAGACGCCCAGTCTTTGGAAGGTTCTGCCTCCGTATACTTACAGGTATAGGGCTTTTCGTCGGCCGCAGCCAGTACAGTTTTGTACTCCACGGGTTCCTTACCCATAAAACGGTAAACAGCACCGTCAACCTTGATCAGGCCCAGCAGCGATTGATCTTTACCGGTCCAGTGATGGGTGGTAGATTCATTCAGGTTATCGGTGAACGACCAAATACTGAAATAAGGATTGTGTGTAATGAGCGGATAAGCAGGCGCTTTGGTAGCCTGTGCCCTGGCCAAAAAGCCTGCTAACATAAGGCAAGCAACTAATGGGAACCTTTTCATGTTTTTATAAATGGTTTATACAATATGGATTTATAGAGCCGTAAATATTTGCATTTTCCGGCTTAAAACAGATATACCACTACAAAAAGCGTTAAATTGACGATTAATTGAGACGATATGTAGAAGATGTGCAGATGTGCGAATGTCCAGATGAGATTGAATATGTAAATGCACCAGATCAAGAAATCAAATCATTAATCATTACCTTCATTTGCACATCCGGCCTTATTTGCATATTTGCACATCTTGTATTACTTAAATAGTTCAAAACTATATTGGGCTACGCTCCAGAATTCGTCAAGCGCTATGATGCGGGGTTTAAAAAAGGATATCAAATTTGGCCAGTCGTTACGGTTAAAGATGCTTGCTGATGGTAACGTTTTGATGATGCGGCTTACCAGTTTATTGTTTTCGTCGCGCGTATGCAGCTCCCAGTCCCACTCTTCATTAACATTAGCATCAAATACTGTTTTTAGCTCTTTGAATTGCTCAAACATCAGTTCCTGCATCCCGGCGTCGGGATGAGAAATTTCGATAGCAATGTAGGCCTGACGATTACCGGTTTGCATTTTAAAGTTAAGGTATTTGATGCCTGTTTTGTAGTTGATCCAGTTAATTCTTAAACCATCGGCCGAAAGTTGCGGCGCTATGTATTGCCCAAATGCGGTCCAAAAAGCCTGTCTGATCTGTGATGCCTCGTCTTTTGAATACAATTTTTTATTGATTTTTACCAAAGCGTCAAAATTAACAAAAAATTGACTGACGCGTTAAAGGATAGGCAGGATATAGAGATATAGCCGTATAAGAATATGGATCATCATTTTGATAATCTCTGGGTACTGGTTCATGCTCATAACCAAAATTCAACTGTGAATACGAAATAGGTTTTACTTTAAAATAATCACAAGCAGCCTCAACCAGGCTGCTTGTGATTAGAAGGACTGGCTTAAAACCTGTCCCAAAATGCAGGTGGCTCGATACCCAAACTACGCAAAAAAACGTATCCCTGAGCCCTGTGATGGATCTCGTTGTCTACAACATACTGTATCGTATTGATATTTTTATTTTCATAAGCACCAAAAGCTACTTCCACTTCCTGAAAACGCTCGGGTGAAATTTGTGGCCAGTATTCGTTCAATTCCTGGGTGATCTGATCCCAGCGTTGCAAGATGGACGCTTTACTTTCAACCGCTACTTTTTCTGTGGCATGATCAAGCGTTTCGGCCGATCTCCATGTACCAGTCACTACACCTTCAACACCATATTGTGACAGATCCATAATTTCAACAGCCATTACACCAAATGAACGCATCCCTCCTATCGAATAACCAAATAATTTATCTTCCGGAAAAGCCTCAATGACTTTTCTGGTTAGGCCGCGGTGTCCTTGCCAATTATTTAAAAAAGTTTCAGGTGAAATGAACTGGGCAGTTGAATTTTCTACTTGTGGGATTGCATTTGTTTCCATGGTTTCTTTTGTTTTGATTTTGTATTACAAAGAAACCTATGGTTAGTGACAGCCTTATGTCAGTAGGATTCAAAGAATTTAAAAAAGTTGAAAATTCTTTGAATTATCTATTTTTTTATAAGTTTACCGCAACTTTAGGGGTGTCCTTTAATGGACTGAGATAATACCCTTTGAACCTGATGCAGTTAGTACTGCCGAAGGGAAAAGTGACGATAACCCTATGTGGTTATTTTTTCTTTCCTCCATGTAAACGGGGCCATTCCTAAAGTCGAAATTTTAGATGCAGAATGGAAATCACCGTAAATCAACAAACTTACCAGGTTACCGATGTGTGCAATGTACAGCAAATGCTGGCTATTGTATTTGATGCCCAGCCAAAAGGCATTGCCGTAGCCATTAATCAGGTCATTATTCCGCGATCCAACTGGGCAGATCAACAGGTCAGCCACCAAGATCAAATCGTCATCATCAAAGCAACCCAGGGAGGGTGATGTTAGATGTGCAAATATGCGGATGTGCAAATGAGTTTCCCTTCATAGAACGCACTAATTCAATAATTCAATAATTATGATGTGCAAATGAATCCCCCCTTCAAAAAATCAATAAATCAATAATTAGCTCCAATCACTAATTCACTAAATCAATAATTCAATAATTGTATAAGTATGAAGCAAGAAAAAATTCCAACCGGCCAGGTATTAACTACCGAGCCTTTCCCGGCCTCCAGAAAAGTTTTTGTGCAGGGACAGCTGCATGATATACAAGTAGCCATGCGCGAGATTAGTTTAAGCGATACTAAACTGCATGGTCGCTTTGGCGAAACAGAACCCAATGCCCCCGTTACCGTTTATGATACCAGCGGCCCCTATACCGATATAAACGCCACTATCGACGTAAAAAAAGGGCTCCCCCGCCTACGTGAGCAATGGATCACGAACCGGAATGATGTGGAACAACTCAATGGCATCTCCTCCCAATATGGGCAACAGCGTTTAAACGATCAAAGCCTGGATGAGTTACGTTTTGCGCACGTAAGTAAGCCTTTAAGAGCTAAACCGGGTATGAACGTATCGCAGATGCACTACGCAAAAAAAGGTATTATTACCCCCGAAATGGAATACATCGCGATTCGCGAAAATCAGTGCATCGACCTGTTAAAAGAGCAATTGAATGGGCAATACGAGGTGATGAGTCATCAGCACCCCGGTCATAGTTTTGGTGCAAATACACCAAAAGGGTACATAACGCCAGAGTTTGTTCGCTCGGAAGTTGCCGCAGGCCGTGCGGTGATCCCCTCCAATATTAACCATCCCGAAATTGAGCCGATGATCATCGGTCGTAATTTTTTGGTGAAGATCAACGCCAATATCGGCAACTCGGCGGTTACTTCCAGTATTGAAGAAGAAGTAGAAAAAGCGGTATGGGCCTGTCGTTGGGGAGCTGATACTATTATGGATTTATCAACCGGGAAAAACATTCATGAAACCCGCGAATGGATCATCCGCAATTCGCCGGTGCCTATTGGTACCGTTCCCATTTACCAGGCTTTGGAAAAAGTAAACGGTAAAGCCGAGGACCTAACCTGGGAGCTATTCCGCGACACACTGATTGAGCAGGCAGAGCAAGGAGTGGATTATTTTACTATCCATGCTGGTGTACTATTGCGCTATGTGCCGCTTACCGCCAAACGCATTACCGGTATTGTATCGCGTGGTGGCTCTATTATGGCCAAATGGTGCCTGGCCCATCACAAAGAAAACTTCCTGTACACCCATTTTGAAGAGATCTGCGAGATCATGAAAGCTTATGATGTGGCCTTCTCTTTAGGTGATGGTTTACGACCAGGCTGTATTGCCGATGCGAATGATGCAGCACAATTTGGCGAACTGGAAACACTGGGCGAGTTAACCAAAATTGCCTGGAAACACGATGTGCAAACCATTATTGAAGGCCCGGGCCATATCCCCATGCACATGATCAAGGAAAACATGGACAAACAACTGGCTCATTGCGGTGAAGCGCCATTCTATACATTAGGTCCGCTTACTACCGATATTGCTCCTGGCTATGACCATATTACCTCGGCCATCGGCGCCGCCATGATCGGTTGGTTTGGTACAGCGATGCTTTGTTATGTTACACCGAAGGAGCATTTGGGCTTACCCAATAAAAAAGACGTAAAAGATGGGGTAATTACCTATAAAATAGCCGCTCATGCGGCAGATCTGGCTAAAGGACACCCCGGTGCGCAATATCGTGATAATGCTTTGAGTAAGGCCCGTTTTGAGTTTAGATGGGAGGATCAGTTTAACCTTTCGCTCGATCCGGATACCGCCAGGGAATTTCATGATGAAACCCTGCCTGCCGACGGTGCCAAGATAGCCCATTTCTGTTCCATGTGCGGCCCTAACTTCTGCTCCATGAAAATCACCCAGGATGTACGGGAATACGCCAAAGAAAATGGTGTGGACGAAGCTGCTGCACTGGCAAAGGGGATGGAGCAAAAATCAAAGGAGTTTGCAGAGAAAGGGAGCGAGATATACCTGTAATAAAATCTGGTACAAGAGCCAGGTTGTCATGCTGAGCCTGTCGAAGCATGGTGAGTAGGCCCCTATACGCGAGTCTTCGACAAGCTCAGACTGACAGGCTCTTAATGAATAAAGATATATGCAATTGATAGTTATTTCACATCCCCAGCAGGTAATCAACGAGGCTGCGATAATAAATCAACTTTTTGAGGCTGGTTTAAAGCGCTATCATTTGCGGAAACCGGCTTGGGACGAAACACAGCTGGTTGACCTGTTACAGCAGATAGATCATGCTTTTTATCCGCAGATAACATTACATCAGCAACATCACATCGCCTCGGATTTTGATATCAAGAAATTGCATTATACCGAAAAACACAGGTTAGATACAGAACCGGGTAAACTGATCCTTAAAAAAGAAGAAGGTTACGTATTGAGCACATCAATTCATAATATAAATGAGTTGAGCTCATTACCACCATTTGACTATACTTTTTTCGGGCCTGTATTTAATAGTATATCCAAACCGGATTATCAAAGCCAACTGCCCGATAATTTTCAACTGCCACCAAACACTGCAACACAGGTTATTGCCTTAGGCGGTGTAGGGTACGCAAACCTGCATAAAGTAAAACATATGGGTTTTGACGGCGCGGCGGTTTTGGGTACAATATGGAACAATCCGGCGCATGCGATCACCAACTTCAACAAATTACAGGAACACCTTTTAATTAAACAAACATGATTGATAAGCTTCATTATATATCGCAACAAACACCAATCCGTACGCATCTCTCGGCCATCAAAGAAGCCCTTAACGCGGGCTGCAAATGGATCCAACTGCGGGTAAAGGATGAGCCCGAATCTACCATCCTGGAATATGCACAAGAAGCTCAAGCATTATGCGAACAATTTAGTGCAAAGCTGATTGTGAATGACCATCCGGAGGTTGCACTGAAAGCCGGCGCTTATGGTCTGCACCTGGGTTTACAGGATATGCCCATTGCAGAGGCACGGCGTATAGTAGGCCAGGAGATGATCATCGGTGGCACAGCCAATACTTTTGAGCATATTCAACAAAGAGTTGCCGAAGGCGCCGACTATATTGGTTTGGGCCCCTACCAGTTTACCAAAACAAAAGAAAAGCTGAGTCCGATTTTGGGATTAGAGGGCTATCAGGATATTTTGGCTCAAGTAAGATCGGCAGCGATGAACATCCCCATCATCGCCATTGGTGGGATTGAACCTAATGATATTGCCGCGATCATACAAACCGGGGTACATGGCGTGGCTATTTCCGGAGCGATCACCCACGCTGCCGATGCTGCACAAACCACGCAATACATCTACCAACAGTTACATATGAACGTTTTAAAAGAAGTATAAGATGTTAAAAATAGCCGATAAAACTTTCAGTTCCCGCCTGTTCACGGGTACGGGCAAATTCAGTTCATCCGCCTTGATGGAGGAAGCTTTGGTAGCTTCGGGATCAGAATTGGTTACCGTAGCTCTGAAACGGGTTGATGTGAGGAACAATGAGCAAGACGATCTGCTGATCCGCTTAAAATACCCGCATATTAACCTGCTGCCCAATACATCTGGCGTGCGCAATGCTAAAGAAGCCGTTTTTGCGGCACAACTGGCACGGGAGGCCCTGGAAACCAACTGGATAAAACTGGAGATCCATCCTGATCCCAAATACCTGATGCCCGATCCTATTGAAACACTTAAAGCCACGGAAGAACTGGCCAAAATGGGCTTTGTAGTACTCCCCTATATCCATGCCGACCCGGTTTTATGTAAACGACTGGAGGATGCGGGTACCGCAGCGGTAATGCCTCTGGGTTCGCCGATTGGCAGCAACAAGGGATTAAAAACCATTGATTTTTTAGAGATCATCATCGCACAAAGCAACGTGCCCGTAATTGTTGATGCCGGGATTGGTTCGCCATCTGATGCTGCCCGGGCACTTGAGATTGGCGCCGACGCGGTCTTGGTAAACACCGCCATAGCTGTTTCGGGTGATCCTGTGCGTATGGCCGCGGCCTTTAAAATTGCTGTGGAGGCTGGTCGGATGGCCTTTGAGGCTAAGTTGGCCTCACCTGTTTCACATGCTGTCGCCAGTAGTCCACTAACCTCTTTTTTAGATGCATAGCTTTAACGATATTTTTGAAACCTATAACTGGGACGAGGTAAAAACCAGCATCTACGCCAAAACCGGCGCGGATGTGGAAAAAGCTTTATCAGCTACCAAACGTACGCTGGAAGATTTCAAAGCTTTGGTTTCACCCGCGGCTGCTCCTTATCTGGAACAAATGGCACAACTTAGCCAGCAATTAACCCTTAAACGTTTTGGCAAGGTGATCCAGATGTATGTACCGCTTTATCTATCCAACGAATGCAGCAATATTTGCACCTATTGTGGCTTTAGTTACGATAATAAAGTAAGGCGAAAAACGCTGTCGCCCATGGAAATTATGCGGGAAGTGGCAGTGATCAAGGATATGGGATATGAACATGTGCTTTTGGTGACCGGCGAGGACAATGTTACGGTGCATGTAGATTATTTTAAGAAGGCGCTGGAACTTATCCGTCCACACTTTGCGCATATCTCTATGGAGGTACAGCCCATGGATCTGGAAGATTATGAACAACTTACGCCATACGGCTTAAACACCGTACTGGTTTATCAGGAAACCTATCACCGGGAAGATTACAAAAAACATCATCCCAAAGGCAAAAAATCCAATTTCAAGTACCGCCTCGAAACACCTGACAGGCTCGGTCAGGCTGGTATCCATAAAATGGGCCTGGGCGTATTGATAGGTCTGGAAGACTGGCGTACCGATTGTTTTTTTACCGCCCTGCACCTGAATTACCTGGAAAAACGATACTGGCAAAGCAAATACAGTTTATCGTTCCCCAGATTACGCCCATTTAGCGGTGGATTAGAACCTAAGGTAGAAATGAATGATCGCGAATTGGTTCAACTGATCTGTGCCTATCGCTTGTTTAACGAGGAGGTAGAACTATCAATTTCTACACGCGAATCGCCGCATTTTCGGAACAATATCATCAAACTAGGTATCACCTCCATCAGTGCGGGTTCAAAAACCAATCCGGGAGGCTATGCCGTTGAGCCAGAATCATTGGAGCAGTTTGAAATATCGGATGAACGGAGCCCCGCAGAGATTGCCCGGGTGATCAGCCAGCAGGGATATGAACCGGTATGGAAGGATTGGGATAATTGTTTAACATAGTGCCTTACCCTGCCCTTTACATCCCGATAGCTATCGAGAGAGAGGGTTCAAAATATAAAAAGATGTTGGAACGTGATGAACTGAAACTATATAACCGCCAGATCATACTGCCAGAATTGGGTTTAATCGGTCAGGAAAAATTAAAAGCTGCCAGCGTGCTGATGATCGGCGCAGGTGGCTTGGGTTGCCCTGTTTTACAATACCTGGTGACTGCCGGTGTTGGCCATATTGGTATAGTTGATGATGATGTGATAGATATGAGCAACTTGCACCGGCAGATCTTATATACTATTACCGATGTGGGAAAACCCAAAGCCGAAACGGCTAAACAAAAGCTGGAATGGCTTAACCCTTTCGTAGAATTGATTGCTTATCAGGAAAGATTAAATGCTGATAACGCAGAAAAACTTATTAAGGAATACCACATCATCATCGATGGTTCGGACAACTTTACCACACGCTACCTTGTTAATGATATCTGTGTAGCCCTAAACAAACCCCTGGTATTTGGTTCCATTTTTAAGTTTGAAGGACAGGTATCGGTATTCAATTATCAAGGCGGGCCAAATTACCGGGATCTGTTCCCTGAGCCCCCTCCTAACGACGAAGTACCGAATTGTGACGATGCAGGCGTTATCGGTGTACTGCCGGGTATCATCGGTACCTACATGGCCAATGAAGCCATCAAGATCATTTGTGGGATCGGTGAAACCTTATCCGGCAAACTATTCGGCATGAATGCGCTGGATAATAGCATGAGTGTTTATCAAATAACTAAGCAAAAGCAGGTTGTTTCAACACCTCCGCTTGTTGATAAAACAGTAGCCAAAGATCATGATATCAGCATAGAAACTTTAAACAACTGGCTGGCAGAATCACCTGACGACATCTGTCTTATTGATGTACGCGAGACCTATGAATTCGATGATTATAATATTGGCGGGATAAATATCCCCCTGTACGAGCTACAGGAATCTGCGGATATGATACCTCTTGACAAAAAACTGATATTCATTTGCCAAACGGGGCAAAGAAGCAAAATAGCCCTGCAATGGACAGATCCGTATTTAAAAAATGAAAAATACAGTTTAAAAAATGGGATTAAGTTTTGATGTGCGAATGACATCATGTACGAATGTATAATTTTACAGACATGCTCAAAATCAGATCATCAGGTATAATTATTTTCATCTGCACATTTGCATATCGGCACATTTGCACATCTGATCACATCTGCACATCTATTTTTTATCCTAAATTCGCTCTTGTTATTTATACCGGAGCAAAGCATTGAGCAATACAGAAACACAGGACAGCAATCACCATTTTATTTTCAGGGGCACCAACCTGGAATCGATGACCAGCAGGGATATCGCTCAATATAATTCTGCAGGTTTCTATACTGATGAAGATGCCGGGCAATATCTTAATCCGCTAAGTCTGACAGTTAACGAAGGAGCATTTAATAATCTTAAAAACATCACTTTCCCTACCGTTACAGTATCACAGGAACCCGAGCAATTGCTGGTCACCTGCACCTGTACCAACGAGTTGGGAAAATTATGCGAGCATGAGGCAGTGGTATTGCAAACCATCCTGCGAAAGGATGAATTTGTTGTGTTTTTCAATACACGGATTCGCCATCAAAAATTAAAAAACGCGGCCATACCTTATGGCTTGGAAAACGAGCCTGATCCCGATCAGTTTTTCCGGATCGAGCTGATTTATAATAAGCTGGTGATCACTTCACATTCTCCCGATCTTTTCCCAGTGACTAAAGAAAGCCTGAACACGCTGCGCACCATGCTACCTTCGAACCCTGATCAGCCGCCAGCGTCATCCCTTGATGATCAGGAACAAAGCGCATTTGTGGTGATCCGGGAGCATAAATATTATAAGTATCTGCATGTAGAGCTTTTTGCTTCGGCACTTACCAAAGAGGGAAAATTAAAAAACCCGCTGAACCGCCTGGAACCCATGGACCTGGTCTGGAAAACTACCGATCATGAGGAGCTGAAATTCTACACCGGTATCAGCAAATTCCAGAATAACCTTACCGGTAAAAAAAGCGAAACAGACCTGGCAGCTTTAAGAGCCATCGCTAAAAACCCAATGGGTTATCCTTTTTATTATCAGGACGCAGAAAAAGGAGAAAAGATCAGTGCCTCATCATTGATACCCGTAAAAGTAGCACCGCTTCCGCAGGGTGTGCAGCTCCGCGTAAAACCCGACGGATCTTTTTTTGAACTATCGCTTGATATCACTATTGATGGCGAACGCCGCACACTGAAAGACCAGCGCATCATGTTCAGCTATTTTTTGCTTAATGGCGATACACTGTACTTGGCCGATAACCTGCAGGCTCTGAGTGTGATGAGTTTCCTGAAGCAAAGGCCAGGCAATATGCTTGTGCACCAATCCAAATACCCTTTGATCAAAAGCCAATGGCTGGGCAAACTGGAGGATACCATCGATGTAAAATACCAGCACATTCAAACCGCCACGCCAAAGCAGCTGGAGCAGATGGGCTTTAACCAGGATCCGGAAAAGATCATCTACCTGTCGGATTTTGGGAGCCATATTATGCTTATCCCGGTTATGCGGTATGGTGAAGCCGAAATACAAATCCGTACCCCAAAAAATATTTATGCCATTGATGCTAACGGAAAAGAATTCCTGGTACAGCGCAATGAGCCCGCTGAAAAAGCCTTTATAGCCAGTTTGATAAGGCAGCATCCTTATTTTGAGGAACAAGCTGATGACGACCTGCACTATTTTTACCTGCATAAAAAACACTTCCTGAATGAAGATTGGTTTCCGGATGTTTTTGAACAATGGCGTAATCAGCAGATCACTATACTGGGTTTTAATGAGATAGAAGGTAACCGGCTTAGTCCTTACAAGATCAGTATTGATATTAAGGTACTGAGTGGCATGAATTGGTTTAATACCATTATAGAAGCCAAGTTTGGACAAAAGAAAGCGAGCTTAAAAGCTTTGCATAAAGCTATCCGCAACAAAAGTAAATTTGTACAGTTGGATGATGGTACACTCGGCATCCTCCCTGCTGAATGGATTGCCAAATTTGAAAGCTATTTTAACGCGGGCGAAGTTGCGGACGATGATATGCTACACACGCCTAAAATCAATTTTTCATCTATAGAGACGATCTATGAGGCACAAGTGCTGGCAGAAGAAGTTAAACAGGACCTGAGGATTTACCGCGAGAAATTTGCAAACTTCGAAACGATCAACCCCGTTGATGTGCCCGCTGATTTATTAGGAACCCTTCGCCCCTATCAACAACAGGGATTAAACTGGCTCAACTTCCTGGACGATTTTAATTTTGGCGGCTGCCTGGCAGACGATATGGGCCTGGGAAAATCAATCCAGGTGATAGCTTTTATCCTGTCGCAACGTAAAAAGATTAGTCAAAACACCAACCTGATTGTCGTGCCGACATCACTCATTTTTAACTGGCAGCAGGAAATACAAAAATTCGCCCCTTCCATTCGCTTGCATACCCTTTATGGGGCCGACCGGGTAAAGGAGATACATGATTTTGATCAATACGAAATTATCCTCACGAGCTACGGCAATATGCTCTCTGATGTTCGTTTTCTGAAAGATTACCATTTTAACTATGTTATTCTGGACGAATCACAGAACATCAAGAATCCGTCATCGCAACGATATAAGGCAGCCCGTCTGCTAAAATCGCGCAATAAACTGGTGGTAACCGGCACACCTATAGAAAATAACACCTTTGACCTGTACGGCCAGCTTTCCTTTGCCTGCCCCGGTTTACTGGGCGGTAAGCAATACTTTAAGGATATCTATTCTACACCTATTGATCAGTTCAAGAGCGCGATCCGTGCTGCCGAATTACAGAAAAAGATAAAGCCTTTTATCCTGAGAAGAACCAAGGAGCAGGTAGCCGGCGATCTGCCCGAGAAAACAGAAATGGTACTACATTGCGAAATGGGTGCCGAACAAAAACGGATCTATGATGCTTACGAAAAGGAATTCAGGGAATATATTTCGGCCATTGATAATGAGGAGCTGAAGAAAACCCCGATGAACGTATTAAAAGGGCTTACCAAGCTCCGCCAGATCTGCGATTCGCCGGTTTTAATGAGTGGCGACCGGCTGCCGGGCAAAGAGTCGGCCAAGATCGATACGCTGATCGAGCAAATAGAAAGCAAATCGCCGGAGCATAAAATACTGGTGTTTTCGCAATTCACCGGTATGCTCGACCTGATTAGCGAAGAACTGCTCAAGCGGAAGATCTCCTTTGTGCAGCTCACCGGCAAAACCCGCAACCGCGAAGCCGTAGTACAATCATTTCAACAGGATCATCACTGCCGGGTATTCCTCATCAGCCTAAAAGCCGGTGGCACAGGACTCAACCTTACCGAAGCTGATTATATCTACCTCATCGACCCCTGGTGGAACCCGGCAGTTGAAAATCAGGCGATTGACCGTGCTCACCGCATAGGGCAAAACAAAAGAGTTGTAGCCATCAGGCTGATCTGCCCTGGTACTGTAGAAGAAAAGATCATGCAGATACAGGAAAACAAAAAAGGCCTTGTGCATGACCTGGTTAAAACGGATACCAACATCCTCAAATCCCTATCCCGGCAGGATCTGTTGGATCTGCTCACGCCTATGAATGTTTTATCGGTTTAGGTGGAGATATGGTGGTGTGTTTTTTCTTCCACTCAGAATATGTTTTATCAGATAAAATTTAACATATCTATTATCAAAATGTCATTCAATTATTATTAAAAATCAATATGTTTAAGTCATTAAACCTTGACAACAAATGATTATAAATCTTCCATTCTTTAACGAGTTAGATTCTGATTCTTTAACAGATTATTATGAAATTGATATTGATTTAGAGCAGAACCAAATTCAATTAGATATAAATTTCGACGAAACAAACATTGAACCTGGTAGACTTGCTGTTTTAAAAAGCTATTTGGATGATCTTCCTAAAATTATTGATACTGCAAAAAAAGAGATCTTCAATGACTTTGACCAGGGCGACGCGGTTAAGGAATATTTAACTTTTCATACCGAAGAACTCGATCAGAGTGACTTGGATAAACTTCTGAAAAATACAGACAAGAACTTGTCTATTGATCTTCAATTACTTTCCATATTAAAATTAAGAAGAATTGGCTTTTATCCAGACGAAGAAGAAGAGTTCGCCATTTTAGACTTTATTCTTGATAAAGATATATCACAATATATTCTGGTTGTAAAAATGAATGATAACAAAACCCTTGATCACATAACCATGGAAAGCTGAATGCAAAAAAAAGCCGGCCTTAACGACCGGCTTTTTTGTCTTACCTATTTAGCACGCTCAACGTATTCGCCGGTACGGGTATCTACCTTTATTCTATCGCCCTGATTAACAAATAGAGGCACTTTAATTTCTATACCATTTTCGGTAGTCGCTGTTTTCAGCGCGCCTGATGAGGTATCACCTTTAACGGCAGGTTCGGCGTAGGTAATTTCCAGCTCCACAAAGTTGGGTGCTACAGCCATGATCGGTTCTTCGCTTTCAAACGAAACGATTACGCTCATACCTTCTTTCAGGAATTTCACCGCGGGCCCAAAAAGCGCCTTAGGGATATTATGCTGCTCAAAGGTGGTATTATCCATGATCACCATGGCGTCGCCATCTTCATACAAGTATTGAAAATCGTTGGTTTCTACACGGCAAATTTCAACCTGCTCGTCGGTGCCCAAGCGGGCCTCAACAATTTTTCCTGTTTTTATGTTACGAAACTTATCCAGGTAGAATGCTCCGCCTTTGCCTGGTGTACGGTGCAGTACTTCTGTTACGGTTACCAGTTCGCCGTTGAAGCGCAATATATTACCTACTTTAATTTCGGATGCCTTTGCCATGAAAATATAATTATAAGATTTAAGCCCCAAAGATAGATTAACTTTGCTAATCACCTAAAATTAAAGTTCGGCCGTCAAAACTTAAGTAGTTTTGATCCTTTCAATCAGTATACGTAACTACAATTTAACACCCATACCCAAAGAAAGCAAATTCATTTTTTGTTTGCTGTTCTTTTTAAGGCCATCAAAAATAGCGCTGAGGCTAAGATTTAATAACAGGTAATATGATCTTTGAACTGTTGTGATAAACATTGATAGTTTCTTTTACAAAATCCGTATCCTTTGCCTGGTTAATATCCAAAAATTGCTGCGGATTTCTGTCTGTTAACGGGAACCACGAGCTCTGTATCTGTACCATTATTTTATGGCCTTTTTTAAAGGTATGTGCAACATCGGGCAGCGTGTACTTTACCCGTGTTGGTTTACCAGGTACAAATGGCTCAGGCTTTTCAAAACTGTTGCGAAATTTGCCCCGCATGGTTTCTGCGCGTACCAGCATCTGATACCCACTCATCGGATATCTGGTGATTGGGTTAGCCTGTGTATCTTCCGGAAAAACATCAATTAGCTTTACTATAAAATCAGCGTCTGTGTTCGATAGGCTTACCAATAGGTCGGCAACTACCGGACCTGCTAATGTTATATCATCCGTTAGTATTCCTGTATCATAAACCAGCACATCCGTACGGCGTGCGGCAAAACGCTGGTCATCAACCATATATTCACGGGTACGGTCGGCATGTATTTTTTCCGCATAAGGTACCGGCTTAGCAGGGTCGCTTACATAGCTGTCAAAAGTAGGCTTTGTACTTTTTGTGGCTGTAAATGATATCTTACCATGTGGCAACAGGTAAATTGGTGTTTCTTTGATATCGGCTAGCGGCCATTGCGAAAATTTACGCCATTTGTTTTCGCCCGAGAAGAAAATTGTCACTTTACTTAACGAGTCGGTTCCTTTTCCCTTTAGGTAATAATTAAAGAACGGAACTTCCATATCCTGGTAATAAGCTGCCGTATTACTATCAAACCGCACATTGCCTAAATGAGTACCGTCTCTGCTCGCCCATTGGCCATGGTACCAGGGCCCCATGACAAGCTTACTGTTTGTTGCAGGGCTTTGCTTAATCAAAGCTTCATAAGTATGCCAGGCGCCGTATCCATCCTCTGCATCAAACAATCCTCCGGTTATCAGCATAGCCGGTTTAACATTTTTTATTCCGGC
Organism: Mucilaginibacter sp. 22184; assembly: GCF_052045695.1. NCBI lineage: Bacteria > Pseudomonadati > Bacteroidota > Sphingobacteriia > Sphingobacteriales > Sphingobacteriaceae > Mucilaginibacter > Mucilaginibacter sp. 22184. Next base: position 14,191 of record NZ_JBQEPI010000005.1, on the reverse strand, counting down.
ACGGGCATCACGCGCTTTCCACCAGGCATCCAGGTTGGGATGGTTCATCATGTCGCTCCAAAATTTCATGGTATCACCACTCAATTTGGTCAAATTGGGCATTGCCCCCATTTTTAAATAATAATCGTAATTGTCTTTATAATTGATGTCAACGCCTTTGGCCCCTTTTATGGATGGTTTACGGCTTGGCGCGCTAAAACCATAGCCTACATGAAAATCAAAGGCGTCCATCAGCATCAAAACACCATTATGGTGGTCATCATCACCAAAAAAACGATCGGTAACCGGTGCCTGCGGACTAACTGCCTTTAGCGCCGGATGCCCGCTTAGCGCTATCATGGTAGCAAAAAAGCCAGGGAACGATATACCTATTCCGCCAACATTACCATTGTTGTTATCAATATTTTTAACCAGCCAGTCAATCGTATCATAACTATCGCTTGCTTCATCAACATCCTTATTTGTTTTTTTTTGGGGGTTAAATGGCCTTACAACTTCAAATATCCCCTCGCTCATGTACTTGCCACGGATATCCTGGTTAACCATAATATAGCCCTCGCGGCAGTAGCGCATCATATAACCCCGCCAATACGGCCTGTAAGCTGCACCATAAGGCCCAACCGAATATGGGGTTCGGGTTAATAATATGGGATGTTTTTCTGATTGATCTTTTGGTATGTAGATAGATGTGAAAAGCTTAACCCCATCCCGCATCGGTATAGTTACTTCTTTTTTAATATAATTATTTACAAACCACGTTGAATCAACGTTTTGGGCGTTGGCTGTAATTGAAAAGAAAAGTAATACCGATAAGTAAATGTTTTTCATATAAAAGAATAGGAGCTTTGAAGCTAAATATATTGATTTTTGCTGGGAATGAAAACAAAAAACCCAGTCAAATATGACCGGGTTTTTAACTGTTGTGCGGAAGAAGGGACTCGAACCCCCACGCCGTGAAGCGCCAGATCCTAAGTCTGGTGCGGCTACCAATTACGCCACTTCCGCATTAGGATTTTTAAGAGGTCGCAAAGATAGTGTTTAATGCTAAATTTTAAAACAAAAATTTAGTTTTTTAGCTATCTCTCTCATTTCTTTGCTATTAATTTAACGTTAATTCATTTATTATGCTTTTAAAATAGCCAGGGGCATACAATAATCGGCTGCCATACCACGAAAATATTTCACCATCAACCAGCATGATTTTTGCCTTAGGCAGCATAAGCTGAAATTCGTCGATATGTTTTTGCTTAAACGGATATGGTTCTGATGATAAAAGGATCAGATCGGGGTTAATTTTTATAATTTCCAGCGAGCTTATCTCCGGATAACGATCAATATCAATAATGTTCGTAAGTCCGCATTTTTGAAGCATATTATCAATAAAAGTCCCAGTTCCGGCAACCATATAAGGCTTGCGCCAGATAAAATAAGCTACGCTTAAATTTGTGTTTGGTAATGCAAGATTGTTAAAGCGGTTAGTAATATCAACACACAGCCTATTGGCTTCTGTTTCGCGATTGACCAGCAACCCTACAGTACGGATCATATCAAGCGCGCTATTCAGGTCATGGATGTCGCTTACCCAAACCGGGCAAATATTCATGAGTTCCTCTACCTGGCTGCGTTCATTTTCTTCTTTATTGGCGATGATCAGATCGGGCTTTAAAGCTTTTATCAGTTCGATATTTAATTGTTTGGTACCCCCTACTTTAGTTACCGTTTGAAATTTATCCTTCGGATGGATGCAAAACTTAGTGATGCCAATGACCTCCGTATCGAGCCCTAAATAGAACAACAATTCAGTTTGCGATGGTACTATAGATATGATCCTTTTGGGGATTGCCGGCAAGCTGATTACACGATTGAGCTGATCGTGAAAAATAGCCATGTTAAAACGCGTTTTTCTCGCCTTTCACCACATTCCATACGGTAAGGAAGATGATCTTCATATCCAGCAGGAACGACCAATTTTCCAGGTACCAAACATCAGCTTCTACCCGTTCAAGCATAGCCTGGGTTGTTTGTGTTTCGCCTCTAAGGCCCTGTATCTGCGCCCAGCCGGTAATGCCCGGTTTAAGAAAGTGGCGTACCATGAAAGTATCAATCAATTGAGAGTATTGCTGGGTATGGCTAATCATGTGTGGCCTTGGCCCTACTACAGACATATTACCTAAAAGTACGTTGAAAAACTGTGGTAATTCATCAATACTTGTTTTACGGATAAACGCCCCTGTTTTGGTAATACGCGAGTCGCCGCGGGTCGCTTGCTTCTTATCAGAATCTTTATTTACCCGCATGCTTCGGAACTTATAGCATTTGAAAGGCTTATTGTCGCGACCTGAGCGTTCCTGCACAAAAAATATAGGCCCCCTTGATTCCAGTTTTATCAAAATAGCGAGTATAGGAAATAACCAGCTAAACACGAATAAAATGATAAACAGCGAAAATGCAACGTCAAATAATCGCTTAATTGACCGGTTAAGCATGTTCTCTAAAGGCTCGGGCCTTACTGATATTACCGGAATATGCCCAAAGCTTTGTATAAAAGTTGGTTTTTTGGCGTAATCATAATATTCGGGAATGAATTTAAACCTGATGAGGTTTTTATCAGCATCGAGCATCAGCTTTTCAATAGTTTGCGCCTCTGAATTAGGCAGGGTACAAAATATTTCATCAACTTTATTATTAAGCACCCAGCTAATACAATCTTCCGTTCCGCCCAGATAAAGACGCTTATCCATAATATGATCGGTGTTATCATCAAAGAATCCGATCATGCTATATCCGCGTTCGGGATTTAATTTAAAAAAGCTGTAAAGGTCGGCACCTATTCTGCCGCCTCCAATAATAATTACGGCCCTGGTATCAATCAATGAAGCACGATCGCTTTTACGTATGGTGAGGAATACCAGCTTCCATAACCCCAGCAAAAAGCCAAATAATGCCAAAGAATAAAACAAATATTCACGCGTTATAAAATACGCCTTTGTGCCTATCAGTATGATAATGGTGAAACAAATAAAGCTTACAAATAAAAGATAGGTTTTAATTACACCCCGATAAGTTTTTATGGAGTCTTTGTTTAAAACATGTTCATATAAACCGGTGATATTTGCGGATAACAGCCAGATCAAATTAAACACCAGCACAATGGGTAAATATCTCCTGTTATTTATCCAAAAAATATACGATCTGTCTTCGATGAAGTAAGAAATTACCATGCTTATATTAAGTATAATATAGTCAATGGTAAGGTTCACTGCTTTAATAAAAGTAGCGTATCTGTGAATCATTTATTAGAGCTTATTATAGTAGAAAACACACGCTAAAATTAGCATAATTTATTTATAAAGCAACCTGAAGGCTGAATGTTAAACGGGTTGTAAAGCTGTAAAGTTGCTGCCCGCAAAATTATAAATTAAGAGAATCCATACAAAACCAAATATAAAACAATTAACTAAAACAAAAGACCCCGCAATATATAAACAGTTTTTTATATAGCCGACAGGAATTATAAACGCCCGCTTACAAGATCTTTTTCTAAAATTCCTTTGATATCATATATAACCGATAAATCGTTTTTCTTGAGCTCATTGTAATTTAGATTAAGAAATTCCCGGTGTCCTACGGCAATAACTATCGCGTCATAATTTCCGCGCAATTTATGAATGTCCTTTACCGTATCTACGCCATACTCTTGTTTAACTTCAGCCGGATCAGCCCAGGGGTCATATATTTCACAACGGGCTTCGAAGCCGCTTAAAACTTTTACAATATCAATGACCCGGGTGTTACGCACATCCGGGCAATTTTCTTTAAAGGTAAAACCTAATATTAGTATATTGGAGTATTTAACTGATATATCGTTTTTTATCATCAGTTTTATAACCTCCAAGGCTACGTAAGTACCCATACCATCATTCAGTCTGCGCCCTGCTAGTATGATCTCAGGATGATAACCCACCTCTTGTGCCTTTTGAGCAAGATAATACGGATCAACCCCTGTACAATGCCCGCCAACCAGTCCAGGTTTAAAATTCAGGAAATTCCATTTGGTGCCCGCGGCTTCTAAAACAGCATGGGTATCAATATCCATGATGTTAAATATTTTGGCCAACTCGTTTACAAAAGCAATATTGATATCCCGTTGCGAATTTTCGATAACCTTGCATGCTTCGGCCACTTTTATATTGGGCGCCTTGTGCGTTCCCGCGGTTATAATAGACCGGTAAAGCCCATCAATAAAATCAGCGGCCTCGGTTGTTGATCCCGAGGTTACCTTTAAAATATTGGTAAGTGTATGCACCTTGTCGCCCGGATTGATACGTTCTGGTGAATATCCAGCAAAAAAGTCAGCATTAAATTTAAGTCCGGAGCTTTGCTCCAACACCGGGATACAAACATCTTCTGTAGCACCCGGATATACTGTAGATTCATAGATCACCACATCCCCTGCTTTAAGCACGCTGCCTACACTTTCACTGGCTTTAATCAGCAAACCCAGATCAGGACGATTATATTGATCTGTAGGGGTAGGAACAGCGATGATATAAATAGTACAGGAAGCGATATCCTGGATAGAAGATGTAAATAAAAGCCCTTTATCTGCTGCTACATTAGTTGTTAATACCGAAGATAATACAGCCGAATCCGTTTCGAGGGTACGATCAAAGGCACTGTTCAATTCTTCAACACGGCTTTGTTTGATATCAAACCCTTTTACCGGGTATTTTTTGGCAAACTCTACGGCTAAGGGCAACCCAACATATCCTAATCCAATAATAGCAATATGAGTATTGGCTGATGGTGTAAATTTTTTTTGGAATTGATTTGACTCTTGATCAATCATTTTATATAGCTGTAGATCGTAAATATAGATTTATTTTTTTGTCGCTTAGCCTACCCTATTGATTATAGATCTGGTAAACTCCCTTGATAGTTCTTTCCAATGCAGAACCCACTAACAGTGTTGTGATCTTTTTTTCGATCATTAATTGTTCGGCCCGGCTCACGAATTCCTCTTCATCAATAATAATAGGGTTCGGGGTCATAATTTCGGCAACCGTTAAAGTTGAAGTATCCGGATGTTGTAATAATGCCCTGCGCAAATCACCGTCGGTAACTATTCCTTTGATATAAGTGGCGTCCCCTACCATTACCATCCCTAATCTCCCGGCAGACATGCTGAGCAATAACTCCATAAAGGTGGCGCTTTCATTTATAAAAGGCAGCTTATCTGTACGCATCAGATCCTTTACCTTAACTAATAACTTACGTCCCAGGCTTCCGCCGGGATGAAACCGGGCAAAATCATGTTGCTGAAAGTCTCGTGATTCCATTAAGGCTATAGCAAGGGCATCGCCCATAACCAATGCTGCCGTAGTTGATGAAGTAGGCGCCAGTTCAAGTGGACAAGCTTCTCTTGAAATTTTTATATTTAAATGATGATGGCTGTTTTTTGCCACTGTTGAGTTCGGGTTACCCGTAACACCAATAACAACGTTCTTATTCCAGGTTAAAAATGGGATGATCCTGAGCACCTCATCCGTCTCTCCCGAGTAAGATATCAGCATCACCATATCATTGGAGCTTACCATACCCAGATCTCCATGAAAAGCTTCGCCCGGATGCAGAAAAAAACTGGGTGTTCCGGTACTGGCTAGCGTGGCTGCTATTTTCTTGCCTATCAAACCAGATTTACCTATCCCGATCACGACCAGTTTACCTGTAGATTTTAGTATAACATTAACTACTTTGGAAAATTCATCATCAATTAAGCCGGCCACATGTTGTAACGACTCAATTTCAATATCAAAAACCCTTTTAGCAATATCTTTCATCCACAATTAATTATTGAATTATTGAGTTACTGAATTAGTGATTTACACATTATTCCTTCTGTGTATGAATACATACTCATGAGCAGTACTTTATTAGGTTTACCATAATCGAAATTTTACTTATTAATTATTCAACCTGGATTCTGTTAATTCTTTAATTCAGTAAATTCAGATTCAGACAAATTAGTTCATCAAGACACCAGCGGAGCCATTACCTTATCCAGATCATGCAATTTAACCATGTTTGGGCCATCACTTAGCGCGTTATCCGGATCAGGGTGTATCTCCATAAAGTATCCATCGGCACCAAATGCCTTTGCCGCCAGGGCCATCATGGGTACAAAAGTACGATCGCCACCAGTTTTACCACCAGCACCACCGGGGCGCTGTACCGAGTGGGTACAATCCATACAAACAGGATGTCCGAAAGCTTTCATATCATAAATATTCCTGAAATCAACAGCCAGGTTATTGTATCCATACATATTACCCCGCTCGGTAAGTATCACCTGATCATTACCGGCTTCAATAACTTTTTGTGCAGGGTAAAACATATCCTGACCTGATAAAAACTGCGCTTTTTTTACATTGACTATCTTACCAGTTTTTGCAGCAGCTACCAACAGATCGGTTTGGCGGCATAAAAAAGCCGGAATTTGAAGTATATCAACTACCTGGGCAGCTATAGCAGCTTGTGCGGGTTCATGAATATCGGTAGTTACAGGCAAGCCAAAACGGTCTTTTACATTTTGCAGCATTTCCATCCCTTTTTCGATACCCGGGCCACGATACGAATGGATAGATGTACGGTTAGCTTTATCAAATGACGATTTAAATATTACAGGAACCTGATAACGTTCACCTGCTTCGGCCACTTTTTCGGCTACCTGGTATAAGAGCTCCTGGTTTTCCATTACGCATGGCCCTAATATAAAGAACGGCTTCTGCCGTATTTTTTCAAACAACATATTGCGGTGTATTATGGTGTAAGAGGCAAAGATAATGATAAGCACCAATTACAACGAATAGGAAATACCGGACACTAATTTCACGGATAAAAACTAATTAGCACGAATGGATACTCGCAAATAGAAATTGCACACAGTTCAATAATATGGATGTAATTAATGCACATCCATTCGTACTAATTAGTTTTTATTAGTGAAATTCGTGCTATGAATTATTTTGAATTTTACGACATACCTGAATCATTTGATATAGAAGCGGCATTGCTGAAAAAGAAATTTTACGCGCTAAGCAAACAATATCATCCTGATTTTTATGCCGGCGAAGATGAAACTAAACAGCAGGAAATACTGGAATTATCTACACTAAATAACAAGGCTTACCAGGTACTTTCGGACCCGGCACGCCGTATGGAATACATTTTAAAGCTGCATAACCTGGTATCTGAGGGGGCAAAACCACAACTTCCGGCAGATTTTTTAATGGAAATGATGGATATTAATGAACGCCTGATGGAAGTTGACGACGCCGGACAGCTGGCTGAGGTTACCGCGGAAGTGCTTGCTATTGAGGGCGATATTAATGACAAACTTACTAAACTGACTGCCGGTTACGAACATTTGGACCACACAGCGCAGGAAAGCCGACGCAATGAAATAGCAGAAATTTACTTTAGACAAAAATATCTGTTGCGAATTAAAGAGAGTTTAGATACATTTGCAGCCCGCTTGTAAGAAATACCACTTACAATAAGAGCATGCCCAGCTGGCGGAATTGGTAGACGCGCTGGTCTCAAACACCTGTGGGAAACCGTGCCGGTTCGACTCCGGCGCTGGGTACGTATCGGATTTTTGTCCGATATTTGAAAGGGTTGCTCCAAAAAGAGCAACCCTTTCTCTTTGAGAATCAACAAGTTATCTTCAAAGGTTGGATCAATAAAAGGTGTTCGAAAAGCACCCTCACTATAAGCCAAATTATCTTTGAACACCCCCTAACGATAGAATGCTTCTGAAAAATTGTGCATTTATTATAGATGCCCAACAAGTTAGACATCCACGGCAAAACACGTTCAAAAACGGCCTCATTACTACCTTTCACTTTTGCTCTTCCGCTCAATGCCATTTCCAATTCAGCTTTTTCTTCTTTATACTGTTTGAACCAGGTCTTATAAGTTGAGCTTTCAATTTCATTCTCCATATACCTTTTTTCCAGCAAGTATATTTTTTCATTGACCGTCTGTAACGCTTTGGTGTTTTCCCTGTTTTTCTCCTGTTTCAGCTTTATTGGTTCAACAAGCATCGCTTTAGCTTTGGTCACAAGGGTTTTAATCTGGTATGGTTTAAAAGCCAGTTCCTTTAGCACTTCGTTAAACTGATCGTGTAGCTTTGGCCCTGGAATATTGATGTAATTATGGTCAACACATTTGTAATACATATAGTATTGCTTTTTGCCCTTTGACCATCCTGCGGTATAATTCCGTCCGCACCAACATTTTAAAACACCTCTTAACGGGAAATCTTCCGCGGGTTGTATTCTTTGCGGTCGTTTATTACTCAGCATCTTTTGGGCAGCCCAATATTCTGTTTCGGTAATTATAGGCTCATGAATGCCTTTAACCAATTTCTCCGGTAAATCTCTGTATGCTGCCACCTTGATGAAGCCCGCATATAAAGGGTTGTTTAAAACATCATAAATAGCGCTGTTCCCGGTATATTTAAAACCTATTGCCTTTACATCCTTATAAATGATATACGGGGCAATACCAAGCAGGTAGTCATGAAAGATCCTTTTCACGATAACCGCCTGCGACTGGTTAATCTCAATCATGTTTGTTTTTGAACCGTCAATAATGTTCTGGTAACCGAATGGCGCACGCCCAAGATAACGGCCTTTTTCCTTAGCGTTCCTGATGCCCTGTTTAGTGCGGTGCCTGATATTGAACAGTTCTTTATTTGCCATCATGTAATCCAGCGCCCTTTTCATGAAAACATCAGGGTCGGACGTGTCCAGATCAATACGTTCGTTTGTAGAAAGCACCTTGACGCCATACTTCTTTTCAAGTTCAGCAATTTTCATTAGGGCTTCCGGCAGGTTACGGCTGAACCTGTCATGATCCAGTACAATAAGATATTGGCATTCGCCTTTGTATTTCTTTAAATGGGCTTCCAATGCCATGTAATCCGGCCTGTCAAACGTATAGCTTGATTCCCCGTTGTCTTTGAATACACCCAGCATATTTAGCTTGTTCCTTTTACAATATTCCCTGATGGAAGATTCCTGATATTCCAAAGATTTTGACTGGTCTTTAGAGCTAAGCCTTAAATATCCTAAAGCATTCATAATTCCTCTTTTATAATGATTTCTACAATGATTTTTGCTATTAAAGTTAGTAAAATATCCTCGCTTTTACTAATATTTTCTTCACTTTTTTCAATGTTTTCTATGCTTTCCAACAGCGTGTAATCCGTGAAATTTTCGGTCTGTCCGGCTGTTGGAATGCCTTTGTCAATCAGAATTTGCAAATCTGGATTAGTCATATCTTTTTCTCCTTTCAGTTGCAATATTCCCTGAAATAAGAAAGAGAAAATCCCATATGGGATAAATAAAAAAGGCACGCGTAGAAAATCATGGTTCAGCATACCCGAAGCCTCGCTTTTAAAACAATATATCCCATATGGGATTTTAAATTTTCCGTGTTCGGCAATTTTGACTGCATTAAAATTCAATTGTACGATCATGAACAGAAACAGAAAAATACCCGACCTGAAAGGGCGTAATTTCAACGGCACCTACTATCCGAAACTTAAACGTTTCCGGCAGGAACCACGTCATAAAATCCGGCAGCTTTTGCGTTCGTTCATTCCGCTAAACCAGCCGGAAATCGAAGTGCAGGCCACGCAGAAAAGTGTGCCTTAAGCAAAGGCATTTATCCAAGTTTTTAAACAATTAATCAAGTATGAACCAAAGTTCAAAAGCACTTTCGGAAGGTGCTTACTGGCCCCCGTGTGGTGGGCAGCAAGATGTATTTTTGTCCACAAAAATGATCTTGCCGTCCTTATGGCCGGTGACTTCGCTGCGGAACTTGCGAAGTCTGGAACTTTTTAAAATGGCGGATTATGTCACGAAAAAAAGCGGCAAACCAGCAAGAGCTTTTTACCTGTCCGGTAAGAACAAGGGTTACCCAAAAGACTTTTGATAATCTGGAAAAGATCAAAAAAGAAAGCGACTGCCAAAGCGTAGGTGAAGTAGCCCGTAAGATCCTATCCAAAGAAAAGATCAACTGTTTCTACCGGGACATATCATTAAATGCCCCGATGGAGGAAATGGCACTTATCCGCAAGGAACTTAAAGCTATCGGCATTAACATTAACCAGCAAACCCACCGTTTCCACATCAGCGACACCGAACAGCAACGGGCGTTTTACGTGCTGAAAACGGCAGACCTCTATAAAAAAGTCGGTGACAAGGTGGAGGAATTATTAGCCATCATATCAAAGCTTGCAGAAAAATGGTTGCCAAGATCGTAAGCGGGAAAAGCATCAGGGGAATGTTGCACTATAATGAAGATAAGGTAGCGGAGCAGCAAGCAAAACTTATCCTGTCCAGCGGCTTTGCCACCGACATTACCGGCATGAGCATGGCGCAGAAGCTGCACCGCTTTGAGAACCGCACGATGCTCAACGGCAGGGTGAAAACCAACGCTATTCATATTACGCTCAATTTTGATGCACTGGACAAACTCACTGATGCGCAGCTACAGCAGATCACAGCCGCCTATATGGAACGGATCGGCTTTGGCGACCAACCCTATTTGGTCTACAAGCATACTGATGCTGCCCACAGTCATGTACACATCGCCACAACCAATATCAAAGCGGGCGGTAAGCGTATCGACATTCACGACATTGGCAAAACCCTGTCCGAAACCGCAAGAAAGGAATTGGAAAAAGAATACGGGCTGGTAAAGGCAGAAGGCAGGGCATTGAGCAACGCTTTGGGCATAAAAGCCGCAAACATTGAAAAGGCAGGTTATGGTAAAGCACCTACCAAAAGAACCATTACTAATATTGTAAACGCCGTTATTCGCTCCTATAAGTTTACATCCCTTGCCGAGTTTAACGCCATTTTAAAGCAGTTCAATGTAACCGCAGACCGTGGCCGGGAAAATACGATGATGTTCCAGAAGAACGGGTTGATGTACAGTATCATTAATGAAAATGGCGAACACGTAGGCGTTCCGATCAAGGCCAGCGCCATTTATGACAAACCCACTTTAGCCAGTCTGGAAGAAAAGTTTATTAAAAACGTGGATAGGCGAAAACCTTATAAGGAGCCGCTTAAAGTTGCCATTGAAAAGGTATTCCAAAAGTATGCTGGCATCAGCAAAGCCACTTTTATCGCAGAACTGGCCAAACAGAACATCAACGTGGTATTCCGGCAGAACGAACAGGGCTTTACCTACGGTGTCACTTTTATAGACAACAGGAACAAAACGGTCTTTAACGGCAGCGACCTGGGCAAAGCGTACAGCGCCAAAGCCATTACCGAACGTTTCGGTGCCGTAGATAAGCTATTGATACCCGAACAGAAAACCTATCTGAAAGCACCACCGCAGACCACTTACCTGAAAAAAGAGCCAGCCGCCAAAACCTACCTGAAAGCACCAGTACAGGGTCAGCACCTGAAAGGTATGCTGGATAAAACAGAAACGGATTATAGCCTCGGCATACCACGAAAGAAAAAGAAGAAACGCAATCCTGAACAACAACAGGAACAATCCTATAACCCATAAAAACAGAAATTTATGCAAACCGGAGAAGATACCCAGGGCTTACGTAAGATCATTGACTTTACCCGCCTCATCAGCATTTTTATATTGGCCGTCCATTTTTACCTATGCTGTTATGCGGCGTTTAAGGAATGGGGTTTTACAGCGGAGGTCACCAACCGTATTATCCTGAACATAGCCAAGACCGGCCTGTTTGCCGGAATGCTCAAACCCAAGCTGGCATCACTGTTGTGCCTGCTCATTTCCCTGATCGGTGTTAAAGGCAAAAAGGACGAGAAGGTACAAAAGAACCCCATCATAGCCTATTTACTTACCGGATTGCTGTTATACTTTATCAGTGTTTTATGTTTCTACCTGAACGCTAAAACAAGCCTGATCGCTATCTTATATATCGGCATCACTGTTACCGGTTATATGCTGATCTTAACAGGCGGCGGCTTATTGTCAAGGCTTATCAAAGAAAAGTTAAACACGGATGTTTTCAATACCGATAATGAAACCTTTCCCCAGGAGGAACGGTTGCTGGAAAACGAGTATTCCGTCAATCTGCCGATGGTGTACAACCTGAAAGGCAGGCGTAGAAACGGGTGGATTAATAATATTGCACCCTTTAGAAGCACTTTAGTGTCAGGCAGCGGCGGTGCGGGCAAGACTTATTTTGTTATCCGTCATGTCATAGATCAGCACCTGAAAAAGGGATTTTCCATGTTTTTATATGATTTCAAGTTTGACGATTTGTCAAAGATCGCCTATAACAAGCTTTTAAAGTACAGCAAAAATTATCCGGTAAAACCGGCCTTTTACATCATCAATTTTGAAGACTTGAACCGTACCCACCGCTGCAATCCACTTGACCCCGCAGGCATGGACGACATTACCGATGCGACCGAAGCAAGTCGGACGATCATGCTTGGCCTAAACAGGGACTGGCTGAAAAAACAGGGCGATTTTTTCGTGGAAAGCCCCATCAACTTTTTAACGGCGGTCATCTGGTATCTGCGCAGGTATGAAAATGGAAAGTATTGCACCCTGCCTCATGCCATAGAATTGATGCAGACCGATTATGACAAGCTTTTTGCGATCCTTGAAACCGAGGAAGAAATCAAAGTATTGATTAACCCTTTTATATCCGCTTATCACAATAAGGCGATGGCACAACTGGAGGGGCAGATTGCATCTGCCAAGATCGGAATGGCGAGGTTATCCTCACCACAATTGTACTATGTACTTTCCGGCAATGATTTTATGCTTGACATTAATAATCCCGAAGCACCCAAAATCGTTTGCATGGGCAATAACCCGCAAAAAATCCAAACCTATGGTGCCGTCCTTTCCCTGTATGTGAACCGGCTGTTAAAGCTGGTCAACAAGAAAGATAAACTAAAATCCAGTTTGGTATTTGACGAATTTCCAACCCTGACGGTAGACATTATACCCACGATTTCCACAGGCAGAAGTAACCGGATTGCTGTTACGTTAGGTATCCAGTCGGTTGACCAGCTAAAGAAAGATTACGGGGCTGAACATGCGGATGTGATCGCCGGTATTTCCGGCAATATTATCAGCGGGCAGGTCACCGGGGACAGCGCAAAGAAACTGGCCGACACCTTCGGCAAGATTATGCAGAACAGGCAGAGCGTGAGCATCAACAGCAGCGATACATCAATCTCCAAATCCACCCAGATGGATTATGCCATCCCCGCATCCAAGATCGCTACTTTATCATCGGGTGAATTTGTGGGTATCGTTGCGGACAGTCCAGACCAGAAGATCAAACTTAAAATGTTTCACTGTGAGATACGGAACGACCATGCGGCCATTCAAGCGGAGGAAGAAGCTTATAAGCCCATCCCGATAATTGAAACGGTGACCGAGGAAGATGTTCAGGAAAATTATAAAAAGATCAAACGAGAGATTAGTGAATTAATCGACAAAGAGCTAACCTTAATTGATGCCAAGCAAGTATTGGAAGAAACGGTGCAGGAACGGCAAGAAAAAGCAAAAAAGGATGAAGAAAAACCCATTAATAACGATATGCAGGTTAAAACTAAGTGAAAACATCAAATTTGGTTATGTGAAAAATTGATTTCCTGATCTGTATTGTGGGAACAGAAGCATTTTTAGCCGGCTGATCTTTGTGCAGTTGTAAAGCATAAAGCTTTAAAAGAAACCACTATAGATCGATGATAATCATCTGAATAATTTTGAAATAAGAAATAACAAACTTAATTTTGAGGCTGTTAACTCTCTAAAAAAGGAGGTTACTATGAAAGATTCTCAAATTATAACACTTCAGTAGCGAATATTAAAGATTAATGATTCGCTAATTGAGGCTGATTCAAAAGAATTAGCCTTATTCATTTTTTTATTATTTAAAATTTTTCAAATGACAGAGAATCATTCACTGTCCATGTATAACTATAATACGTGGGCAAATAAAACCCTATTGAAACATTTAAAGCAATTGCCAGAAGGGACCTGGATAAAACACATGAAAATGACCCTATCCGGCCAGATCAAAAAGGCCCCCTTCGCCAGTTGAAAGTGACCACGTTCGCCAAAGCAAAGTGACCCCTCTTCGCCACGTGAAAGTGAC